>JBELAI010000016.1:0-48021 GCA_049508975.1 Occallatibacter sp.
TGAGCGAAGCAAATCAGACAAACATTCCCGCCGACAAACTTGTCCGCGTGACGTTCCAGCCAGAGGGCCGCACAGTCGAATTCGAATTCGGCACCATGCCTTACGATCACCACGGCAAGCCCATGTCGTTCCTCGACGTGGCGGAGAACTTCAACGTCTTTCTCGACCACGCCTGCGGAGGCGTCTGCGCCTGCACCACCTGCCACCTGTGGATCAAGGATCAGGCCGGCATCAGCGAGGCCGACGACGACGAAATTGACCGCATGGACATGGCCGCCGACCAGCAGCTGAATTCACGCCTCGGTTGCCAGGCCGTCATCACCAAGCCCGGCAATTACGAAGTCGAGATCCCCAAGTGGAATCGCAATTACGTGTCCGAAGGCAAGCCCCTGACCCTGGCCGAAAGCAAATAAGCCGTGTGCCCCATGTGTCGATTTTGAGACATGGGAAAGCACAAGCTAGTCGTGCGAGAAAACAACCAAGGAGCAAAACGTGCCCCGCGAAATTCTCTGGACCGACGCCGAAGAGATCGGCATTCAGCTGCAAGAAAAGTTCCCCGACCTTGACCCGCTGACTGTGCGATTCACCGACCTGCATAAATACGTAACCGAATTGCCCGGGTTCGCCGACGATCCCGCCAAGTCCAACGAGAGCAAGCTTGAAGCCATCCAGATGGCCTGGCACGAAGAATTCCAGGATGCCCAGGGATAATCCAGAGTTATCGCAACTCGTATTCCTGCCAATCGTTCCATCCAAAAGCCCCTTCAAAGTGCACAAATTCCCTTGGCTTCCCCGGCAAGAGATAAACGCTCAGAACGTCGAATCGCACCGGCGGACTCGCCTTCATGGGCAACTGCCGCACGTAATGGCGAGCCAGTTTGCGCAGTGTCATGCGTTTGTTTGTGTCGACCGCGGCTTCCGCAGCCGCCATGTCATGAGCGGTGCGCGTCTTCACTTCGATAAAACACAGTAGCTCCCCTTGCCATGCGATCAAATCGAGATCCCCGCGTTGCAACCCTGACGACCACCGCCGCGCCACCACAATGTAACCCTTGCGGCGCAGAAAGAAGAACGCCGCATCTTCTCCCTCGATTCCCGTAGCCAGGTGGGCAGGCCCTTGCACAGAACTACCACAGCGATGAGCGACCCATTTCATCGCCGCCAGCGTGCGCTCTTGAAAGGTAATTCGTTTCTCAAGCAGCCAGCCCATGGCTCATCATTCTCAGCCGCTGCAGCAAAACGCACAATGCGGCCCGTCACAGTGTTTGCTGACGGGCCGCATCTGCACATCTTCGGGCTATTGTCGGCCAGCTACGCGGTTAAAACCTCCGGCGTCAGGGCCTGCTCATGCTCCTTCTCCACCTGGGTGAGCGCTTCTTCAAGAATGTCCAGCGCAACCGAAGCTTCTTCCTTGCTCACAATCAGCGGAGGACACAGCCGCAGCGAAGTTTCGCCGCATCCGAGAATCATCAAACCCTTTTCGAAGGCAAGAGTTTCGATGCGGTCGCGCAGCGCACTGGCCGGCTCACGAGTGGCCTTGTCTTTCACCAATTCAATGCCGATCATCAAGCCGCGTCCGCGCACATCGCCAACCAGGGGGTGGGAGTGCTTCCAACCGCGCAGCCGCTCCAGAATGAACTCGCCCACACTCGCCGCATTGTCGATACCCTCGCGTTCCAGGACATCCATCGTCGCCAGCGCCGCGGCAATCGAGATAGGGTTGCCGCCAAAAGTCGAAGCATGCGAACCCGGAACCCAGTCCATGATTTCCGCACGGCTCATGCAGATGCCCAGTGGCATGCCGCTCGCAATCCCCTTGGCCATGCAAACGATATCCGGCTCCACTCCGGAGTGCTCAATGGCCCACCACTTGCCCGTACGGCCTGCGCCTGATTGCACCTCATCCACCACCAGCAGAATGCCGTGGCGATTGCAAATTGCGCGCAGCTCGCGCATGAAATTGTCAGGCGCCACCACGTAGCCGCCCTCGCCCTGAATCGGCTCAATAAAGATAGCAGCCACCTCTTCCGGCGGCAGAATCGTCTTGAAAAGCTTCTCCTCAATGTAGCGCGCGCAACCCATGCTGAAAGCCTCTTCCGCCTCCGCACCGCCCGTACATCCGCGATAGGCATAGGGATAGCGGACATGCGTCACGCCGGGAAGCATCGGCCCAAAGCGGCGCTTCTGCTGCGGCTTCGAGCCGGTCAGCGACAGCGCACCCATCGTCCGGCCGTGGAATGCGCCCAGGAAGGCGATCACATTCTGGCGTCCGGTGTGATACCGGGCCAGCTTCAGCGCGCACTCAATGGCTTCGGCCCCCGAGTTGCCATAAAAAAACTTGTGCGGACCCGGCATCGGCGCCACGGCCGAAAGGCGATCGGCCAGATCGGTCAAAGGCTCATTGTAGAAATCCGTTCCGGAGATGTGGATCAACTCCGCGGCCTGCTTCTGAATGGCGGCAACAACTTCAGGGTGGCAGTGTCCGGTGGAATTCACGGCGATGCCAGCGGCAAAGTCGAGAAACTCATTCCCATCCACGTCTTCCACGCGAACGCCTCGTCCGCTTTTAGCCACCAGCGGATAACAGCGTGTATAACTGGGCGAGATGAGCCGCCTGTCGGCTTCGACGGCTGCTTTGGCCTTTGGCCCTGGCAGCGGACCGCGGATTTTTGGCCCGTATTGCGCGTATAACTCTTGTTTGGTCATATGCTTATCTCCTTTATAAGAGGCTGTCATCCTGAACGATCAAAATTGAAGTGTCATCCTGATCCACCAAAAAATGAGCTGTCATCCTGAGCGAAGCGTAGCGAAGTCGAAGGACCTGCGTTTCGGGTGCTGGACTTGTCGGATCAGGCAGTGCGTGTGCGAGGAGAATCGCAGATCTTCGGAGAATGGTCCCTAGTCGCTGGCGAAGAGGCTAGGTCGCGTGCGGGTCGGCAGCACGCGCAAATGCCTCCGCGGGCAAATGCTGCGATCGCGCAACCGCGACCAGCGCCTGGAGACAGGTGCATGCAGCATCGCGTTGGAAGTTTGCCTGTACATGGGGAATCCCGCTGGACTGAGGATAGAACATATTTACAACTTCTGTATAGATTCCTTATATAAGCGGTCGCGATCTAATTCCGCCCTTCTCGTAGACTCCCAACACGGTTTACAAGAGCCGGTTTTCCTTGCTTATTTATATTAACCGTGATTAACTATTCAATATAACCGCTAGCTAACAAATCGGGTTGGCTCGGTTTCCCCGCTAATCGGACGAATGAGGAGAAATCTATGGCGCGCGCGGCACTTGTTGCCCTTTTCTTGTGCTCGGTGGCGTGGCTTTTTCCGGCGGGAGCGCCCGGACAAGGCGAAACCACCAGCGCCATCGTCGGCCAGGTTCGAGACTCATCCGACGCCGTCGTGCGGGGCGCGACGGTGTCGATCCTGAGCCTCGATGCGGGATTGCGGCGTATCGTCAGGACCGACGACACGGGCCGCTTCGATTTCCCCCAATTAAAACCAGGAGTCTATTCGGTGAGGGTAGAGGCGCAGGGCTTCGAGGCCCAGAAAAACGACAATGTTGTCGCGGGCCTGGGCCAGAAGCAGACTATAGATTTCATCCTCCAAGTGCAACGATCCATTGAGGCGGTTGAAGTCAACAGCGCGGTCCCGCTGATCAACCCGGAAAACGCAAACACTGCCACGACCCTGAATGCGCAGGCGCTGGAAGATCTGCCCAATCCCGGCGGCGATCTGACCTATCCACTGCAGTTCGCGCCGGGAGCTCTGATCAATACGGCGGGAAGCAGCAACGATTTCGTGGGCGGTACCAACGGGTACGGCAACGTGGAGTTCAACGGGCTGCCCGCAGTCAGCAATGGCTACATTGTGGACGGTCTGGAAACCAACGACCCGCTCACGAACCTCAACAGCGGCCTTTCCACCAACCTGGTTCTGGGTTTGAATTCGATTTCGGAAGTGACCGTCAACACCCTTTCCTATTCGGTCGACCAGGGACGGTATGGAGCCTCCCAGGTCAACTACGTCACCAAGTCGGGCACGAACCTGTTTCACGGAAATCTGTACGAGTTGTGGAACGGTTCTCTGCTAAACGCAGCGGACTACTTCACCAATGCTACGGCCGGGAACCACAAGCCCCGATCAACCGTGAACCACTTTGGCGGCAGCGTGGGCGGGCCGATCGCGAAAGACAAGCTGTTCTTCTTCTTTGACAGCGAGTGGGTGCGGATCGCGCTGCCCATCGTCACGCCGGTGATCGTTCCCAGCGCGGCATTCCAGCAATACGTCCTTGCGCAGCTTCCTGCTTCTTCGGTTCCGTTCTACCGGCAGATGTTCTCGCTCTATGAAAATGTCAGCGGCACGCCCACCTCGGTCCTGGGATGCCCGCTTGGCGCCAACGCGGACGGCTGCGCCAACCGGCAAAGCGTTTCGCATTCCAGCGACGACCACGAGCAGGTGCAAACGGTGCGCTTTGACTGGAACGTCCACAAGGAGGATACGGCCTGGGCTCGCTTTCAGGCCGACACTGGCGTGCAGGCAGCCTACACGGACCCCATCAATCCTCTCTTCGATGCGGTCTCTCCGCAGCCCCTCTACTCGTTCGCGGCAGGCTATACCCACATCTTCTCGCAGGACCTGGTGAATTACTTCAATCCGGCGTTCTCCTGGTACGAGAGCTTGTTTGGCCCGAGCAACCTGCAACAAACGCTTGCGGCGTTCCCCATGGCGTTGCAGGGTAGCGGCGCAAATGCCTTTACGCCCATCGGAGGCTTGGACAACACATGGATTCAGGGCCGCCGAGCTTCGCGGTTTTTCATCAACGACAACCTCGCCTGGAGCCGGGGATCTCACGAATTGCGCTTTGGAACCAACACGCGCATTCTCCGCCTGAACGATTATGACTTTGGAGAGGGCACGGTTCCCACCGTGACCTATGCCAACCTGCGGCAGTTCGTCGGTGGGGTGGCTAACACCGCCTCGGAAGCGTTCCCATCGAACGCAAACGAGCCATTCGACTTTCTCAATCTCGATCTCTATGCGCAGGACACCTGGAAACTGACCCGCACGCTGACCTGGACCTTTGGGCTGCGAGATACCCTTAATTCCGACCCGCGGAACCCGCACGATCAAGTCGCCCGCCTCCGCGGCTCTTTCGGTGTCATTTCGCACGATGTCAATCAGCCTCTGAGCCAGGCCATCGAAACCCATCTCGGCAATCTCTTTTCGTCCACTCCACCTGCCTTTTTGCAGCCGAGAACGGCAGTGGCGTGGCAATTCGAACGAAGATCGGTGCTTCGTGCCGGGCTTGGGGTTTTCAGCGACATTCTGCCGGGCACTGTGGCCGACCTGATCGGCGCGAATCCTCCTTACGACAAAACCTTCCAGGGTGGGACGCTTGGCAGCGTGGGCGGATCCGCCATTGCACCAGGAGTGCCGGGCAGCGCCGTGGATGCGACGGTGGCCGCAAATCAATCCTTTACCTCCGGGTTTCCCCAGGGGCAGCCCTCCTGCGCATCGACCTCGGGCAGTTCGCCGGGTTGTCTTCCGGCGGTTGCCATCACGGCGATCCCCGATGGCAAACTCCACGCCCCGTACTTCATGGAGTGGAGCCTGGGAATGGAACGACAATTGGGAAGCGCAGCCAGCCTGAAAGCGCAATATGTAGGCACACGGGCCGTGAACCAACCGTATACGACGCAAGTAAACGGCTATCAAACGGTGTGCCAGGGTTGCTTTGCGCCCTTCCCTTACCTCGATCCGGCCGATACGAGGTTTGGCGCGGTAACGCAGTTCTCGACCGGCGCGAATAGCTTGTACAGCGGCCTGCAACTGACCGCGATGAAGAGGCTCAGCCATGGCTTGCAGGGAGAGATCAACTACACCTGGAGCCGCTGCATGGATACCGTCTCAAACGGAGGGTTCCTTTCGTTTTCCGCGGGAGGCCTGCTCTCGCCGCTGCCCGGAGATCTGGCTCGCGATTACGGTCCCTGTGACTACGACGTTCGTCACAATTTCGATGCGCAGTATGTGTATCGGCTCCCGGCCAATGTGCGCAGCCCTGCGCTGGGCTATGCTCTCAATGGCTGGCAGATCTCGGGCACGGCATTCTGGCACAGCGGCGTTCCATTCTCGGTGCTGAGTACGCCTTATTCGGCAAATGGATACGGGATTGTACAGGGCAGTGGGCCTCAGTTTGCCAGCGCCGTTCCCGGCGTTCCCCTCTACAACCATCGTCCGATCGCGGGGGTGACCCAGGCGGGAACTCTGCAGTGGCTCAATCCTGCTGCGTTCGTTTCGGCGGTCGATCCGAGTAGCGGAGAATGCCCCGGCGGGGACAGCCCACACAATTGCCAATTTGGAAGCCTTGGCCGTAATGCCCTGCGCGGTCCCGATTTCCTATGGAGCGATTTCTACCTGACCAAAGCCTTTGCCTTGACCGAACGATTGAAACTGCGGTTCGAGAGTCAGTTCTTCAATGTCTTCAACCATCCAAACTTTGCGATTCCCAGCATGGTGCAGGCGGGCATCCCTGGAAATGCATCCACGCAGAGTGGATTTGGCGCGCTCACCTACACGACCTCACCACCAACGGGATTACTGGGAGTGGGCCTGGGAGGCGACAGCAGTCCACGCATGATTGCCTTTCACGCGCGCCTGGAGTTCTGAGCTCGCTAAGGAGCCCTCGCGAAGAGTGAAGGCTCAAGAGTCAATCAAAGAAGTGACCGTGCAGGATCGGTCCTGAAAAGCCGGCTCTCTCGAAAGTGTTCCGGGAGACAGCCGCCAATTTTTCACGAAGTTTGCAGATTAATTCGCGGAAACGTGCACAATCAATTCATGGCCTCCAGAACACCACAGATCCCTCAGTGCCCCAACCCATCCTGATCAGACATAGGACCGGTGCACACTATCGGAACCAAATACCCACCCATCTCCCGTTGCCGCCACATCTTTATGGAAACAATAACGTTACGCCGATAGTTGTGAAAATGACCCGCTAAAACAATCGACTTGCGCTTGGGGGCGTTGGAAACCTCTCATTTTCCATTGGAATTGCAGCAGTTTTCGAGCGCCGCCGAAGCCGTCATCCCAACTCAAGCTAGGATTGAATCATCGTCATGGCGAATCGCATGGTTCCGTCCGCCAATCCGAGAAAGTCGGCTGCCTCAACGGCCTCGATTGTCCTGGCGTTTGCCAGCGTCTACTTTTTCTGGGGTTCCACCTATACTGCGATTCGGATCGGGGCGGCGGAGATGCCGGCGCTTCTGCTGGCCGGAACGCGCTTCACGATTGCCGGGGTCATTCTGCTCGGATGGTGCCGTTGGCGCGGGTTGCGGCTTTTTTGGCCGGCGTCAACCATGCTGCGGCTGGGCCTGATCGGACTCCTGTTGCTGGGTGGCGGCAACGTGGGACTTATCTATGCGGAGAAGACCGTTCCCAGTGGGCTCGCTTCGCTGGTGCTGGCCGTGGTTCCCCTCTATGTGGCGTTGATTGAGATGTTTCTGCCCGGCGGCGAACCGCTTCCCTCGCGCGGATGGCTGGGAATGGCGCTGGGTTTTGTTGGCCTGGGGGTGCTGGTTTGGCCGTCGCTGCGCACCGGATTAGCCGGTGATCGTACGTTGCTCATAGCACTCGGCGTTTTGCTGGGCGGCGGCTTCTCGTGGACCGTAGGCAGCATCTTGTCCCGGCGATCCAAGCTGCCGGTGAACAGCTTTGTCGCCGCTGCCTGGCAAATGATCGCGGCCGGCGTTTTCAGCGCGTTACTTGGGAGTTTCCTCGGCCAGTGGCCCCAGTTCCACCTGAATCGCGCCGCTGTCGGATCGCTGGCGTGGCTGATCACAGGCGGCTCGCTCCTCGGCTACACCGGGTTCATCTACCTGCTGGAGCACGTACCGGTTGCGAAGGTCGCGTCGTACGCCTACGTAAACCCGGTCGTAGCTGTGCTGCTGGGGATTCTCATCCTGCACGAGCGGCCGGTTCCGGCGGAGTTTGCGGGCATGGCCGGCGTGGTGGTGGCCGTGTTTTTGCTGACGACGGCACAGGTCAAAGCCAAGGGAAAGCCGGTGCCTATCGAGGAATTCGAGCAGATGCCGGTAGACTAAGACCAGCGGAACTCAAGCATCTACTTGATAAGCAAGCCCCATACCACAGAGGCCACTCCAATGATTGAAGCACCGATGCCCAGGTACCAATAAATGCGGCTGCGGGTGAGGAGAGTGACAGAGCTAACGACCAGTCCAATCTCCAACAGCGCCTCGCCGAAGTCAAAGAAATTGGCACGAATCTCAGCCTGCTTCACTTCTTCCTCGAGCGCCAAGGCCTCCTTCTGCTCTTCCTTCAGATCATCGGCCCACTTTCCCTGGTGGTCGGCCCACTCCTTGGCAGTTTTCTTCGCGGCGTCCTGGTCGGCGACGGCTAGCTCATTGAGCAGTTTGGTGGCCAGGTCCGTATCGTAGGCGCGATTCTTCTTGGCCTGGTATTCGTTCCACGTGTCGCTGGCTTTGGCCTGACGGAGCACCGCCTCGGTGTGGGTGCGATGGCCGAGAACGGTGGTAACGGCCACCAGAACAGCCAGCACACTCATGGTGAAGGCGACCGGGCGGAGGCCGGATTCGCCGCCTTTTTCGGCATGTTCTTTCAGTTCAGATACTTCGTCGGGTTCCATGAACTATCGATTCCTTTGTTGTTAGAGATCCGCAGGCTTGAGGCCGGTCCGCTTCGCTATCTTAGCAAGCATCTTAGGGCCGATTTCATCGCCGTCATGAAATGCCCACGTGAATTCGTACGGATATTTGGGGTTTTCGAGTTGCTTGTGCGAACCGCCCCTTGCTGATGCGAGGCTTCTCCTGCCAGCCGATACGCAGCAATGCGCGATATACCTTCTTAGCACTTGTAGACGGAAACTTACCCATGTCCACAACAAATCATATTTTTGCGGGATAAGACGACAGGGTAGTTTGACGTTACGTTAGTTGACAACTGAATCGCCTTTCGCGCTTGCCTCGTACTCTTCGTAATACGCGTTCGGGCTCCAGTCGAAAGTCAGGCAACTGCAAAGCGAACTTGATCAGGGATACTCTGCTCAAATTCAATGCGGTCTGCCACGACTCGCAGCGCCAGCGCCTCCACTTTCGAGCGTGCCTCAGTTTGTGTGGCTCCATACGCGAGAACTCCAGGCAGGCTCTCAATTTCCGCAATCCAGCGGCCATCTTCTTCGCGATCGAACACGATTTCGAATTCCATTGGGAAGGACCTCCATAGCGAACGGACTGCTTCAGCATAGCAGTTCGAACATTCTGTTGCTTACTTCCGCTTCCAGCGCACGCCATCTTTCGAATCTTCAATGACGACGCCCTTTTCGGCTAATTCCTTGCGGATCTGGTCGGCACGGGCAAAGTTGCGCTGCCGCTTGGCGACATCGCGTTCGGCCACTAGCGCGTCGATGGCCTCGTCGGTAAGCGACTGGCGGGCAAGGAGTTCGGGGGCCACGTCTTCCAAGCGGCCGGCTTCCACAGCCCACTCCAGGGCGCGGCGCGTCGGCTCGGCATCGCGATCTCCAATCACGTCGAAAACGGCGTCAAAGCTGTCCAGAACGGCGAGAATCGCCTCGCGGTCTTCGGATAAGAGCTGGCCCTGATCGATAGCCGTGTTGGCAGTGCGGATCAGGTCGAAGATGGGTGCGCGGGCTTCGGCTGTGTTCAGGTCGTTGGTTAGAGCGGCTAAATAGCCTGCTTGCGCTGACTTGGCGGCTTCCTGGATTGCCGGGTTTGAGCCGGGCTGCAGGCTGGCTTGCTTAAGACGCTGGGAAAAGGTTCGCAGCCGCTCGATGGCGTTGGTGGCTTCGATCAGGCCGTCGAAGGTGAAATTGAGCTGGTGGCGATACGGCACCGAGACCAGCGCCAGACGGATGGCCGAAGCCTTGTAACCCTTGAGCAGCAGGTCGCGGAGTGTAAAGAAATTGCCTTCGCTCTTCGACATTTTGCGGCCATCTACCAGCAGGAACCGGACGTGCATCCAATGGCGGGCAAAGGGCTTATGGGTTACTGACTCGCTTTGGGCGATCTCGTTTTCGTGGTGCGGGAACATCAGATCCTCGCCGCCGGCGTGCAGGTCGAAGCTGTCGCCCAGGTACTCCATGGCCATCGCCGAGCACTCGATGTGCCATCCGGGGCGGCCGCGGCCAATGGCGGTGTCCCATGAGGTTTCGCCGGGTTTGGCGGCCTTCCAGAGGGCAAAGTCCCGAGCGGAGTCCTTTTCGTACTCATCCACGTCGACTCTGGCGCCGTCTTCCATCCCGGGCAAGTCCTTTTTACTCAGCTTGCCGTATTCCGGGAAAGCGGAAAGGCGGAAATACCAGGAGCCGTCTTCGGTCTGGTAGGCAGCGCCGGCCGCGGCCAGTTTTTGGACCAGTGCGACCATGCGCGGGATGTGCTCTGTGGCGCGCGCGATAACCTCGGGGCGCTGGACGCCCAGAGATTCAAGATCTTCAAAGAAAGCCTGCTCGAATTTGGCTGTGTATTCGCCTATGGGCATGTCCAGGGCTGCGGCGTTGCGGATGATCTTGTCGTCGACGTCGGTGATGTTCATGACGTGGCGCACTGCGGTTCCAGTAAGCAGAAGAACCCGGCGAAGGATATCTATCTGCAGAAAAGTACGGAAGTTGCCGATGTGGCCATAATCGTAGACCGTGGGCCCACAGGCGTACATGCGCAGCGCCTTTCCGTCTATTGGAACGAGCGGGTCGACTTCTCCAGTAAGTGTGTTGAAGAGACGAACGGTCATAGGATGGATCGCGAACGGCTTGCTCATAAAGTCTAGTGAAATGGCGGGTTTCGGCCTCTCCGATTGTAGCAAGCCAAGGGGCGATCTTGAGTTGACAGGCGGGAGTTTACAGATTCCAGTGGCCGCGGAACTTCAGCGGCGGTTTCCGATAAACAGAAGAAGGATCGCGGCACCAGCGACCAGCGTGGCGGCGCCCCGCACGGTCGAGCTGATCTGGCCGGTCGCATAGCTGCCCGGTATGAGATTCAAACCCTGGAGAATCCAGTAGGCACCCAAAGCTATCACGCAGATACCGAGGAAACTGATCACGGTGCGCATGCCGACTCCTTGCGTTTCGGACCCAGTGTCCAAACAGTATGCTCTTGTTTTGTTTCGGATGGCCAGGGAGTTTCGTGGGGGTGGTGCCTTCCTCGTTACACTCTATTGCGCGTGAATCGGACCGGGAAATTGTGCCTCATGCTCGGATACCGTCCTCGGGGCCTTTCCCGTCGGAGCCTGGTTTGCTGTCGAAGGATGGCAGATTAAGTATCACTGCGATAAGGATGCTGGCAACCGCGAGGGTTTCGGCCAGCCGGTCGATGAGTGTGATGGAAAAGACGACCATCGTGACGAAGATTCCCCACTTGGCGGCTTCAACACGGAAGGCGTGGCCCCAGGATGGGGTCGAGAAGTTTGTTGGCGCAACTCCTTGACTTCCAATCCCTAAGAAGTTGGTTTGAGCATGCAATCTCAGGAGGCGAAAGGCTTCCGCAACTACCAGCAGAACAGAGCCCCAAAGAGGCGCGAGAGTTGCGATCCCGAGGTCAAAAAGAAACTGTCCGAGAGAATACGATTCTCGGAGGAAACCAAATCGATTCCTGCCGATGCTGGGCGCGTTCGGCGAAGGAAGCTGCAACGTTGCGCGCGCCCTGGTGCAGAGGATGGCGGCGACAGCGATGAGAAATGTCGCGAGCGCGAAGAAAAAATGTTCCAGCGCGCGACGCGATGGATACTGGCGGATAAACCTCCAGACAACGTCGTCGGGATCAAGAAGATAAGTTGAAAATGCAGCCGCGAGAATCGACTGACGCAGCAGCATCTGGTGACGGAACTCAAACCCCGTTGCTCGCAGCAGGAGAGAGGGCGGCATTGGCTTTGATTGTGCACGAACATCGGCGATGGGGCAACCTGGCTCCGCTTGCTAGGTCAGGCTCCAAGCGCGAGCGATGGGTCGGCGGAAAGGTCTGATTGGGCGAATTCTTCGTTTAGAAACCGGGGCCAGGCGGCGGCGGCGATCATGGCGGCGTTGTCGGTCGATAGGGCCAACGTGGGAAAAGAGACGCGGAGATCGCGGCGAGTGGCTTCGGCAGTGAAGCGCGCGCGAAGTTCGCGGTTGGCGGCAACGCCTCCTGTAACGAGGATGCGGCGCGCGGCCAGGAATTCGGCTGCGGCGAAGGTCTTCTTCATTAAATCGCCGATTACCGCGTGCTGGAAGCTTGCGATGAGGTCGAGAGTGGCCTGTGAACACGTGGCGAGGGCGTCTTCAAGGGTGGGGCGCGCGGGGGCGTCCGGTCCTGTAAAGAGCGCTTCGCGGCGCGACTCGGCCTCAGGCCGCAGGTCGTGCAATTCCACATAGCGCAGTACTGCGGTCTTGATTCCAGAAAAAGAAAAGAGAAAATGCGTGTCGAGGTTGGCGATGGGGGCCGTTTTGGCGGCTTTGGTTCGTGGTGCTTTTCCTGCGAGATGGAGCTTGGTCTTGATCTGCGAGAACGCAAAAGGGACAGCGTCCGGGTTGCCGTGCTGGGCCAGTGCGTCGATCCATGGACCTCCGGGATAGCCGAGCCCGAGGAGTTTGGCGACTTTGTCGTAAGCTTCGCCGGCCGCGTCGTCGAGAGTGCGGCCTATGAGAGTGTAGTGCCAAGTGTCGGCCGTGGGGCGTGCGAGATAGAGGTGCGTGTGTCCGCCAGAGACGACAAGGGCGAGGGCGGGCTCGGAACCCGTGGTATCCCAGGTCTCAGAATCAAGACCTGGGGCACCCAGCTTCTCAGATTCGCGTTCATTCAATAGAACGGCGTGGATGTGGCCTTCGAGATGATTTACGGCGATGAGTGGCAGTCCTGTGGCGAAAGCCAGGGCCTTGGCATACGTAATTCCAACCAGGAGCGCGCCTGCCAGCCCAGGGCCGGAGGTTACTGCGATGGCGTCGAGATCGGCCAGGGTGATATTTGCTTGAGCTAATGCGGCGCGAACCACCGGGACAACGGCGCGGAGATGTTCGCGGCTGGCCAGCTCCGGGACGACTCCGCCATAGCGTGCGTGGGTTGCGATCTGGGAAGCTACAACAGAAGATAAGGTGTGCGAGCCGCGCTGGACGATGGCGGCCGCGGTTTCGTCGCAGGACGATTCGATAGCGAGGATCAGGCCGGCGCCGGGCATATCTATAGTCTAGTCATCTATGGTGGGAGCGAGAACAAGACAGCTGAAATGACGAGGACCCGACAATTCGAGGCAGCGCTAGCGGTGATCGCGAGGCTGCGGGCGGAGGGGTATGAGGCCTACCTCGCCGGCGGATGCGTGCGGGACCTGCTGCTGGGGCGCGCACCGTCGGATTTCGACGTGGCCACAAGCGCTACGCCGGAGGTGGTGTTGAGGCTGTTCGAGCGGACGTTTGCAGTCGGTGCACACTTTGGGGTCGTCCTCGTGGCCTACGGGCATGAAGAAAGCTACGTAACGACAGAAGTGGCGACCTTCCGGTCCGACGGCGCCTATTCGGATGGGCGGCATCCGGATGCTGTGCGGTATACGAAAAGCGCGGAAGAGGATGTGAAGCGGAGAGACTTCACGATAAATGGGCTGATGCTCGATCCAGACATGATGCCACCTGCTGGATTCGAGGCTGCCCACTCCAGCCACAAAAACAAAGACGAGGCGAGGGTGGGGCACCCGGGCGTGATTGATTTTGTCGGCGGTGTTACTGACCTGGAGGCCGGAGTCGTCCGTGCGATCGGGCGTGCCGAGGAACGGTTTGAAGAAGATCACCTCCGCATGTTGCGAGGCGTCCGATTCGCTGCCCGGTTCGGATTCGAATTGGAGCTCCGGACGAAGCTGGCCATGAAGCGTCTTGCCGGACGAATCCAAGCCGTCAGTCGGGAGCGCGTTCGCGATGAGTTGACCCGGATGTTGACCGAGGGCAAAGCGCGCAGAGCGTTCGAATTGCTCGATGAAACCGGTTTGCTGGCCGAGGTGCTGCCTGAAATCGCGCGCATGAAGGGCGTGGAGCAGCCGCCGCAGTACCATCCCGAAGGCGACGTCTGGGTACACACGCTGGGGCTGCTCGAACAACTTGGCGAAGGCTGCAGCATGACGCTGGCGTGGGGGGCTCTGCTGCACGATGTGGGTAAGCCGCCCACCTTCAGGCGCGCGCCTGACCGGATCAGGTTTGACGGGCATGTAGACGTGGGAGTGGCCATGGCGGCGGAGATTTGCAGGCGATTCCGCTTTTCGAACGAAGAGACACGGCAGACGTTGTCCCTGGTTGAGAACCATATGAGATTTGCGGACGCGGAGCGGATGAAGGCTTCGACACTGAAGCGGTTCTTTCGGCTGGATGCATTCGACGAACATCTTGCCCTGCACAAGATGGATTGCATGGCGGGGAGCCGGAATCTGGACCACTGGAACTTCGTGCGCGAGCGGTGGCAGGCGATGCCGGAGGAGATGGTTCGACCGAAACCACTGATTACTGGACGCGAACTCATCGCAGCTGGGTATGTGCCGGGCGCGCAGTTCAAGCTCATGTTACAGGCAGTCGAGGATGCGCAACTTGAGGGAACAATCGCGACTGCGGACGAAGGTTTGCAACTGGTTAGAGAGCGGTTTCCGTAGCCGTCAGAAAAGATTACCCGCAACCTGTTCGGATGCGGTGTAGGCTTTCTCTTTCAAAGACATTTTTGTGAGAATCAGATCGTCTTTAAGCGTGGTGCTCATCGTAATCGTGAATAGTTGATCGCGGACCCTGCCAACGACGAGTTCGACCAGGCCGCTGGTGCGATTGTCCAGCAGGCACATGGACGCCTCGTTGCCAATGGCCTGCAAGGCAGCCGCGTTCTTTCCGCAAGCCTGGATCGCGGTTTGCCAGCGGGCATGGGTATCCGGCACAACTTCCATTGTAATGCGCAGTGTTCGCGTGAAGCCGGTCCCGGTTTGAGTAATGGTGCAGACAGCGGGCTGACCCCCGGAAGCTTCGGTGAACTCATTCACCGCATCGCCGCCCAGCAGTCCCGACGCGGTTGCCTCGTTGATCCATGGGCAATTGTTTTTCGCATAGCAATTGGCGGCAACGCTCAGGATGCCGAGGGAGAGCAAGGCGAGACGAAGTGTTTTCATTTTTACGTTTGAGTTACTTTCCATTTTGTGGTGCTCCGGCAGTGTCAGCGAGATCGGAATGGATATGCCACGGAATGCTTTCGAGGGAAATCTCGGGGTGAATGCGGAGATAGTTGAGTGAGTAAGTAGGCGCGCCGGGATCGACCTTTTTATCGACAAACATGGCCTGCTGCTCCGCAGCCTCCTTGGGCTTACCCATGCGGCGGTAGAGGATGGACAGGTTGTAGTGCGCGGTCAGGTCATCGGGGTCGATTTGTTGCAAGGCTTCAAATTGCTCAAGCGCCGCCTTGTTTTCGTTCTTCTGATAATAGGTGATGCCGAGCTCGCGGCGGGCATCGCGGGACTGCGGGAACATTTCGACGACCTTCTGGAAGTCGGCAATCTCCTTTTCGGTATTTCCCGCGCGTCGTTGCAGCAACCCATCGTAATAGGTTGCGCGCACGCTATTGGGATCGATGGCGAGCGCCCTGTTAATGGCTCTGCGCGCGGAATCGTACTTTTCCCACACAATTTCGGTAAGTCCGATGTTGGTATAACCATCGGCATAGGTGGGACGCAGCTTTACAACCTCGTTGAAAGCGGAAACCGCTTCCATGTACTGGAACTGATCGAGCAGCGAAATGCCGAGATTGTTCCAGCGCATCCAGTCGGCGTTGTCCGCCGGATCCGGAGTCTCCGGCTCATTGTCGCCAACATTGAGCACGCGCGTTTTCGAAGCTATTTCGATGATGGGATAGGCGGGGTGGTCATCCTTGCCAAAGATGTTATTCAGATAACTCTGGCGCAGGTGGCGATAGTTCACCTTCGCTGTGACTGTGACCGCGCCGTTTACATCCGCGGGCATGCGAAAGTCGTAGCGCACTAATACCGAACGTCCGGCCTGAACGGTATTGTCATAGGCAACGGAATGGATGGTCCAGACCTTGTGGTTATCGACAAATTCGCCTTCATCGGTGACGGGCCGGTTGGTAAAGCTGTGGGCGCGGGGGTCTAACATGCCATCGGGCTTGAGGAAGCCGCTATGATAGATTTCCTTGCCATTGGCGTCCTTGACCGTGAATTCGACCCAAGCCTCATAGAGGTCGCGCACTTCAGGAATAAGCGAGTGACCTATTTGCTTGTTCTGGATGACAACATAGGCTTCGACAGCATCGCTTGGTGCAAGGTTATACGCTACCCGGCCCAGCGGAGCAATGAGTTTGTCGCTGCCGACTTTCTTGATGCCGAAGATGTCGACGTTCAGGTAGTTACCCGTGCGGAGGAATTCGATGGTCTTCTTCAGCTGCTCGTCAAAGCCATAGTAGAAGGGAACGGCGGTGTTACCGGCCAGCCAGCGATGCGATACAAGCGTCCCATCCTTCGCTCCGTAGTCGGGCAGCGTGATCGCAGCACGCTTCATGTGGCATCCCTGGCAAGTCGTGAAGTCCGCTGTGTAGAAAGTGAGCGGGTTGCGCTGGGAAAATTTTGATAACTGCCACTCATCGAAAGCAGTGAAAGCGCGAATGAATTTGTAATCGTTGAGCGGGTCGGGAAGGTTAGCTTTGTGGCATGCGGCGCAAAACTCCGGCTTGTGCAGAAAGTCGTGCATCACGGCCTTGGAGTGCCGCTCGGGATGGCGGAGGATCATGTCGAACGGAACCTCGCCCGGAATGCGGTCTCCGTTCTCGTCGACAAGCGCGGACGGAACGCCCATCTGCACGCTGGCGTTTCCATTCGTGGAGTCAAGACTAAGCACAGAGTGGCAGGTGGTGCAGGTAAGGCCGTCGGAATCGAACCGGGCGCGGTCTAACTTCGAGTCTTCAGTCAGTGCGCCACCCAGCACGCCAATGGGATTATGGCAACTGTCGCAGTGGCGTGCAAACGAGATACCGCGCGTCTTGTCGCGGATAAGCAAATTGACGCTGGTGCGATAGAACGGCGTGCGGAAGGCGTTGGAATGGAGTGCCTGCCGCCATTGCTTGTAGGCCTCCTGGTGGCATGTGCCGCAGTACTCAGCCGAGGGGAACGCGCCCGGCTGAATAAATCCCTCTCCCTGGACCGTGATGTTACCGGGAGTGTAAGGGTTCTTCTTTCCGTAATGGAAGTTATAGGCGGGAGTTACAACAGCGTTGTGTTCGGCACGCGCTGCCGCAGTGGCCTGCTCGGCCTTGGCCTTCCAGCGGGCAATAGCCTCTCGCTGTGCTGGTGTGTCGTCGGCAGGCGCAGCGCCCTTGGGCCGCGGCGTGTAGGCTGGCGGCGGCGTCAATGCTGCTGCGTCGGGTGATGGTTGAGCCTGGTCCCGTTTGGCCGGGTCCTGCTGGGTCTGTTCCTGTTGCGCCCGGACAGGTTTAATCCAGTGGCTGGCAACTACCGAACCTGCAATCAGAATCGATGTGCAGACTAGCTTTCTCATTGAAACCCCCGCCGAAATCGCCCAAGTAAGTCAGAGCGCTTCCGGTTCTTTCACAAGTTCGCGTTCACTTGCCTTTTTGTGTGGTCGCCGATTTGGTTTGACCACGATCCTTTGCGATCGAGTCATAGATGCTGGGTATCGGCCCCTTGCCTTCTTCAATGGCAAAGTAGCGATCGACGCTCGGCAGGTTAAAGGTCTCTTTCGAGCCATCGGGCCAGCGAATCTCAACCTTGTCTACAACGGTAGACTCTCCGAGGCCAAAATGGACACGAAAATCGTTGGACGATTCGAAGCTGCCGCCGCTCATGACGTCGCCGCGCTGCCGCATGCCACCGGCGGTGAGATAGACCGTCGAGCCTATGGCATCGCGCGGACTCTTGGGTCCGCCAATGAGCAGAAGCCCGACCCAATGGTTGTGATCGTCGTTTACGTTGCGCAGCAGCACCGGGGTGTGGTCCAGGCAGTTTATAACAACATCGATCTTACCGTCATTGAACAGGTCGCCGAAAGCTGCGCCACGGGCAGGGATTACATCGGCCAAGCCTGTTCCCTCGACTGCCGGCATGATCTCAAATTTCTTTCCGTGATTGAGGTTGTGAAAGAGCAGCGGACGCTCGGCCCAGGATGTGCCCCACTCGTGATGGTCCACCTGGGGGTATACATGCCCACTCACGAACATAAGATCCTTCCATCCGTCGTTATCGTAATCGAAGAACTGCGTTCCCCAGCTCAGGAAGGGATAAGTTCCCTCGGCAATTCCCATCTGCGGAGTTATATCGACGAAGTTACCATCGCCGTCGTTACGGTATAAGGTCTTGTAGTCGTCGGAAAAAGTGGTCGTGTATAAGTCGAGGCGGCCGTTATTGGAGTAGTCGCCCACGGCCAACCCCATGGAAGCAGTTTCTCGCGCATCCTGGTTCAGGGCAAATCCAGAATAGAAGCTGGCATCCTGGAATGTTCCGTCGCCCTTGTTGATATAAAGATAATTCGGCGATGAGTCGTCGGTGACTATCAGGTCGACTTTACCATCGTTGTCCACGTCCACAAAGGTGGAAGAAAAACCGTAGTAGTGGCGTTTATCCTCCACGCCCGCTTTTACGCTGACATCGGTAAAGGTTCCGTCGCCGTTGTTGTGGAATAGATGATCCGGTTCACCCGGCAATCCACGGGGGCCGCACATGGTTTGCGCGCCGCGGAACGAGCAATTCTGGTAGGCTACCGCTTTGGAACCGGCGGACGGCAGGTTGTTCATGTCCCAGTGAACGTAGCCTGGAACGAAGAGATCGAGGCGGCCGTCGCCGTCGTAGTCGCCGAAACTGGGGCCGGTGGACCAATTCCCCAACTGGACACCGGCGGACTCGCCGATATCGGTAAAAGTGCCATCGTGATTATTGTGATAAAGGCGATTCTTTCCGTAATTGGCCACGTAGAGGTCCGGCCATCCGTCATTATCAAAGTCGCCCACAGCGACCCCGAATCCCCAGCGATCGTTGGTGACGCCGGCCTTCGCAGCCACATCGGTGAAGGTGCCATCGTGATTGTTGTGGAACAGCGCGGCATGGGGCGGCTCGGCTTTGCCGTCCAGGGCGTCGTAGGTGGACCCGTTGACGATGTAGATGTCCAGCCAGCCGTCGTGATCGTAGTCGAGCAAAGCGACCCCGGAACCGATCGTCTCCAGAATGTATGGCTTCTCCGGGGTGCCCATCTTGTGTGTCCACTTGGTGAGTCCGGCTTTTTCGGAGATGTCCTGAAAAATGACGGGGCCTGTCTTGACGAACCCGCCAGCGGTGATAGGGCGGTTTTCAGAATCGAGCACAGGCGCAAAGACCCCGCCCGTGGCCGACCCACCCTGCTGCGGTGCAGGCGCCGAAGCGGCACTTCCGCCGTACAACGGCGGTTGGGAAGGCGAAGGAGTTTGCGCGTATCCCAAGGTGCCAATGGAAACGAATGAAATCACAAAAATAGCGACTGATGAGCGCGGAAAGGCTCGACTCCGGGGGGGACGAATCAAGTTGCGACCTCGCGGGCTGGGAATTTGACCCTAGACAGGGATTCTGAGCGCTTTGTACAAGGCTTGTCTACGGCGGGTCGGATGAGGCCGAGGTCGTCCTTCGGGTGGAGGCGGAGGCGACGTTTGGCACGGGTCGGGGGGGCTGGCGCAGGAATGGTCATGCAGGGGAGCGATTGGAAGCTAACCTTAAGAATTGTTAAGCAGCTAAACGGCGGTTGAATCTGTGCGAGACTGAAAAATGGCGTGAGCGGGTAATTGTCCGCCTGTTCCTGAGGCCGCAAAAATGGAAACTGCGGAAAAGCAGCTATCGCTTTTGCTCGTCGATGACGATGCAGAGCTCTGCTTGATGATGAAGGAGTTCTTTGCCGAGGCCGGCCACCGCCTGGACTGCGCCCACGATGGCCGCACCGGGTTGTCCCTTGCGCTCAACGGCGCATACGATCTCGCGATTCTCGATGTCATGCTTCCCGTTTTCGATGGCCTCACGTTGCTGCAACAGTTGCGCAGGCGGAGAGACTTGCCGGCGATCATGTTGACCGCACGCGTTCAGCAACAGGACAGGATTCTTGGCCTGAATAGCGGGGCCGACGACTATCTTCCCAAGCCCTTCGATCCGGATGAATTGCTGGCCAGGATCAGGGCGGTTCTGCGCCGGTCCGATGCCGCAACGCTGAAAGCCAGTGCGGTATTGACAGTAGGCGAAATCCAGCTCAACGCCGCGACACGCGAGGTGTGGAGTGCAGGTTTGCCCGTAGAACTGACTGCAATGGAGTTCGACCTGCTGGAAATGCTAATGCGGTCCGGTGGCCGTGTTGTCTCGCGAGACGAGATCACCGCGGCGCTATTCGAACGCGCGGCGACACCTTACGATCGCTTTCTCGACGTTCACATAAGTCATTTACGCAAGAAGCTGGAGAGCGGCCGCAGCCTGATACGGACGGTTCGGGGAGTTGGGTATGTATTTACTGGAACGACTTAAACCTTGGCCAATGAAGACGCTCTATTACGGCGTGCTGCTGGCGATGGTGACTACGCTTTCGCTCTCCTTTCTCGTGTTTCAAGTCATCGCGAAACGCATGGAGCAGAAAGCCTTCAACCCTCTCTTTGAACAATTCGACGAATTGCAACTGGAGAGCGCGCGAACGGCTTTGAAACACGGTGGACAAAAAGCGCTCGTCGACTATCTTGCAAACCTCGATCGCATTTTCAAAGGGTCGACTCATTATCTGCTGGACTCGCACGGTATCGATCTGGTTTCAGGCGAGAACAGAGCTGAGCTGCTACCCCCTCCTCCATCCACCAAGTGGCGCATCCAGACACATGGCCATTGGATAATTTCCCACCGCTCTCCGGACGGGCAGTACTGGTTTGTCGCAGTTGGGCTCGAGAATCGGCCGCATATCTGGACGTTTCTTCCCTATTATTTCCTGGTCATTGGTGCCACGGGAGCGCTGTGCTGGCTGGCTTCGGCAGGGGTGGTGTCGCCAGTCCGCAGGATTGCGGCCTCCATTGCGCTATTCGGACAAGGCGATCTTTCGGTGCGCGTGAACACCAGCCGGCAAGATGAGATTGGACAACTGGGACGCTCGTTCAACGAGATGGCGGAACGGCTGGAGCGGTTGATTGTAAGCGAGAGAAGGCTGCTCGGAGATATATCGCACGAACTCAGATCGCCGCTAGCACGGCTGAAATTTGCCACCAGATTGGCCAGAACATCTTGCGACAGCAACGCGGCGCTCGATCGCATCGAGCGCGATGTGGACCGCATCACCTCGCTTGTGTCGGACATTGTCGAGATCACTTTCCTTGAAGGCGATCCTGCGGTTCAGGGCGCGACGGTGGTGCGCACTGCCGATATCCTGGATGAAGTGATTCACGATTGCTCTCTTGAGGCTGAGGTTCGCTCCTGTCGCGTTGCAGTGAACGGCCAGCTCACCGGCGAAGTTCTGGGTAGCCATGAGTTGCTGCGGCGCGCGGTAGAAAACGTGCTGCGCAACGGAATTCGCTATGCGCCCAATCGTTCCACAATCGACGTGTTGCTCGGTGAAGATTCCGGTGCCGCGCATATTACGGTCCGCGATTATGGCCCAGGAGTTCCTGAAGACGCCCTTGCGCGCTTATTCGATCCATTCTTCCGCGTTGAAGAGGCGCGCGATGCAATCGGCGGAGGGTCCGGATTGGGATTATCTATCGCCAAAAGAGCCATGCAAGTGCATCACGGCAGCATCTGCGCGGAAAATGCGTCGCCTGGTCTGCGCGTTAAGATCTCGATTCCTCTGTTCAACGCAACGATTCCAAGGTGATGCGAATCGCCTTTGTTCATCGGGTTCTAACGCGCCTCTTAAGAATTCTTAAGGTTCAAAACTTGCCAATCGTAGTGTAATTCTCATATTGCCTTATGCGACAGAGCGAAAGCGCGAGGCACTTGAGGAGATACATATGAAGCGTTTCTTTGGTTTTGCCATGTTACTCGCACTGTTGTCCGTTCCGGCCTTCGCGGCCAAGAATTCTCAAACCGTGAACCTCGCTGAAGCTGTGACAATTGGGTCTACACAGATTCCAGCGGGCGATTGCAAAGTGACCTGGACAGGTACGGGCGCAGATGCTCAGGTCAGCCTGGTGCGTGACGGAAGGACTTTGGTCACGGTACCGGCGAAGATTGTCGACGAGAAGAACAATGCCAACGGCATAACCACGAGCACCAAGAACGGATCCAAAGTTTTGGTGACAATCAATCTTTCCAAGGTCAGCCTCGTATTGGGGAGCGAACCGGTTTCCGGTCAGTAAATCTCCCGGCGCTTCCGGGTGACGGTTTTCAGTCGTAGCGATAGCGGTCAGGACCTAACTTTCCGGCTGTCATTGCGCGATTCTTCGGTGTTCGATTTCGTTAAAACATAGTTTGTCTCTGTGACCTTCCTCGCGGCGAAGGAGAGTTATCGTCCTGGGCCTTGTCTCCCAGCCGAATGACATCTCCATCGTCGCGTTTCTGTTTGCGATTCGGAGTCCTTGGTCCGCCTCCGATGCTCCGTGCCACATCCTTTCGACTTCTTCCCATCGAAAAGGCGGGAAACCGCGATATCGAGACCCGTTCATCAACGTGACGTGGCGCACTGCCAGGTGTGTAGCCAAATGCGATAAAAATCTTGAACCCCTTTTGGCGGTTGTGGGGTTCAGCTATGCGGATTCTCCCCTGAAAGTGAGTTGCAAGCTATGGCTACAGCGGTAGTTGAACGCGGGTTTGTCGATTTTCAAGCCGGATGGGCGGAACTGGAGCTGCCTGATGCGGTACGCGAGGTGCTGAGTGCCGCGCCTCTGGTGCAGACCCCGGAGACGCGGGCGCAGCTAATGGACTGGGCGTTGGGCCGCTCGTCCGGTGATACCGATTGGACGCTGGGCAACCGGGACGACCATGGCCAGTACGAAGCCGTGTTTCAGGCATCAGGCGCCGGTCGAATCGTCGAAGCCGTCGTTACCAAAGCGCGCAATGGCCTGGCAATCAATTTTCCCGATCCCGCAATGCGCCGGCGCGATCCGGATGCAATGGTCATTGGCGACCAACTACCGACGGATAAGCCTACCTATAAAGAGCGCTTCGGCGAAGAATTCGAAAAGACTCGGGCTGCGACGCTCGACTGGCTCAAGACCCAGGAGCTCGTCGCAATGCCGTTTTATGCCGGAACAGACGCGCTGGGATATGGAAGCCTGCTGATTGTGCCGCGGCAGGCGGCGTTTTTCGCGGCTGCACTGGCGGATCTTCAGGGGATGATTCCGCGCAGCCAGGTGCGCGCCGATTTCAGAGTAACGGGTGGAGTTTTGTTTGTGGCGCCACCGTTCCGGCACACGCATTTTGGTGGGCGGCAAGTGGTCGTTCACGACCGCCAAGCCACGCATCAGGAGATATTTGCGTACAACCTCTATCCCGGTCCGAGCGCGAAAAAAGGCGTCTACTCCATGTTGCTGGACAAGGGCGAGCACGAAGGCTGGACGACCAACCATTGTGCGGCGGTTGCTGTAGTGACTCCTTACGAGAACCAGCTGATATTGATGCACGAGGGCGCCAGCGGCGGCGGCAAGAGCGAAATGACAGAGCATATCCACCGCATGGAAGATGGGCGGCTGCTCCTCGGGACCAACGTGGTGACGAAGGAAACCCGGACGCTTAACCTGCCGGAGGCCTGCCACTTGCGGCCGATCGCGGACGATATGGCTTGCGCCCATCCCAAATACCAGGGAAACAGTGGCCGCTTGACGGTAGCGGATGCGGAAAATGGATGGTTCGTGCGTGTGGACCACATTCACAGCTACGGAACTGCGCCGAACCTGGAGCGGCTATGCATCGATCCGCCGGAGCCGTTGATTTTCTTGAACCACTACATAGTGCCGGGCGGCACTTGCCTTACCTGGGAGCATGTGGAAGACGCACCGGGCAAGCTGTGCCCCAATCCGCGGGTGATTCTGCCGAGACGTATGCTTGAGGACATTCTGGACGGCCCGCAACGAGTGGACGTCAGAAGCTTTGGCGTGCGCTGTCCGGCGACACATCGCGACAGCCAGCTCTACGGAATTCTGGCCATGCTGCATGTTCTAAGCCCTGCGCTGGCCTGGCTTTGGAGGCTGGTAGCGCCGCGCGGCCACGCCAATCCGAGCATTCAAACGCAGAAAGGCGCGGGAATGCAGTCAGAAGGCGTCGGTTCGTATTGGGCGTTCGCAACCGGCCGTAGAGTTGACCAGGCCAATCTGCTCCTTCGCCAGATTGTCGAGACGCCGGAAACGCGCTATGTGCTGCTGCCGAATCAGCACATAGGAGCATGGAAAGTTGGATTCATGGCGGAGTGGATCGCGCGCGAATACCTTGCCCGGCGTGGCAGCGCGAAGTTTGCCCGGGAGCAAGTAGGCGAGGCGATTTCCCCGCTTCTGGGTTATATTCCGCACCAGCTCCGCATTGAAGGGTCGATGATTCCACGCGTGTTTCTGGCGGTCGAAGAACAGATTCAGGGCGGGATGGATGTCTACGAGGAGGGTGCACGGCAATGGAGGGAGTTCTTTGCTGCGGAACTCAAGCAGTTCCTGGTGCCGGACCTCGATCCGCTGGGGAAAACGATCATCGAGGCCTGCCTGGATGGGGCGCACCAGGAGGATTATCGAAGGCTGATTCCCCATTCGATGTTCCGGGATGATGGGTAAGGTAGGGAACAGGGACTAGGGACTAAGGAATAAGGATCAGTGGCTCCCTTTGTGCTGCTGGCTTTTCCCAACCCTCCCTGGGGCCGTACACTACTTCTTCAAGGAGAAGTAGCCCATGGCCTACCCTGCGAACTACCGCTACACCCGCGAACATGAATGGATCCAGCTTGATGGCTCCATCGGCACCATTGGCATCACCGACTACGCCCAGAACTCCCTGGGCGACATTGTCTACGTCGACGTACCCAAGGTCGGCGACCCTGTCACCGCCAACCAGACCTTTGGCTCCGTTGAGAGCGTGAAAGCCGTCAGCGACCTCTATTCGCCCGTCAGTGGCACCGTTACAGCGACGAATGAGGAGTTGAAGTCCTCCCCCGACAAGATCAATGAAGCCCCTCACGAAACCTGGATCATCAAAGTAGATCTCTCCGATCCAGCGGAATTCGAGAAACTCCTCGACGCCGCGGCCTATGAAGCGTTTATCGCGGAAGAACAGTGATCCTAAAGGGACTAGGGACTAGGGACTGAGGGACTAGGGACTAGACAGCTGGAATGCAAGGAGTAGATCTTGGGCGAATCGTTCAGAAATCTCGCCGTTTGGCAGCGATCTATTGAATTGACGCTCGCGGTTTATCAGCTCACATCTCGCTTCCCTGATTCCGAGAAATTCGGTCTCACGAATCAACTGCGAAGAGCATCGGTTTCCGTAGCCAGCAACATTGCAGAAGGATACGGCCGCGCAACCAAAGGCGAGTATGTTCAATTCCTCGGCCATGCCCGCGGCTCCAATTCTGAGGTGGAGACACAAATTGTTATTTCAAGAGCGCTGGGCTTTGGCTCTAAGGAAATGCTCCAAACGACAGAGGAATTATGCGATGAAGTTGGCCGAATGCTCGGGGCGATGATGAGATCTCTACGGCCCAAGCCGTTAGTCCCTAGTCCCTAGTCCCTTAGTCCCTGCTTCTAGAAAAGGAATATATGCGCTATTTACCCAAAAGCCCCGCCGAACGTCAGCAAATGCTCGCCGATATCGGCGCCAATTCCATTGACGATCTCTTCTCCGTGATCCCCGCCGAGTATCGCCTCGACCGCGACCTCGACGTTCCCCGCCAACACGCGGAAAGCGAGATCATCGACTATTTCAAGGCTGCCGCATCGCAAAACACAACGCGATACACCAGCTTTCTCGGCGCGGGCGCCTATCGTCATTACCGGCCCGTGATCATCGACTCCTTGGTGCAGCGCGGCGAGTTTCTCACCAGCTACACCCCCTATCAAGCTGAAATCACGCAAGGCACGCTGCAGGCCATCTTCGAGTTCCAAACCATGATTGCCGAACTCACCGGCATGGACGTGGCCAATGCCAGCATGTACGACGGCTCGACCGGCGCGGCGGAGGCTGTGATGATGGCGGTCCGTGTTACCGGCCGTCACAAAGCCGTTGTCGCCTCGACCGTCCATCCCGAGTATCGCGAAGTCCTGGCCACCTACGCCAAGCACCAGGGTCTGCCGTCGACTCTGGTCGGCTACGACCAGAAGACTGGACGCGTCGATCTGGCAGCACTCGAAGCACAAGTCACGAATGAAACCGCTGCTGTCCTGGTGCAAAGCCCCAACTTCTTCGGTACCATCGAAGACATCCCAGCCATCGCCGCCATCGCTCATGCCAAGGGCGCGCTGCTCATCGTGTCGATTGCGGAGGCGATCTCCCTTGGCGTTGTCCGTCCGCCGATTGAAGCGGACATTGTCAGCATGGAAGCGCAGTCTTTCGGCGTGGCCCTCAGCTACGGCGGCCCGTTCTGCGGAGTCATCGCCGCCAAGGAGCAGTACCTGCGCCAGATGCCGGGTCGTCTCGTTGGCCAGACCGTCGATTCCAACGGATATCGGGGATTCGTCCTCACGCTTTCGACGCGCGAGCAGCATATTCGCCGCGAAAAGGCTACCTCCAACATCTGCACCAACCAAGCGCTTGTAGCCTTGATGGCCACCATCTTCCTCACAATTTATGGCAAAGAAGGCATTCGCGAGCTAGCCGAGCACAACCTGGCCAAAGCCGACTACGCCGCCAAGTCCTTCGCCGCCCAACCCGGCACGAAAGTCCTCTTCAACGGCGCGCCAAGGTTTCACGAGTTCGTGCTCGAAACCCAGGAAGACCCGACATCGCTGAGCAAGCGTTTAATCGACGGCAAGATCGTCGGCGGCGTCGCATTAAGCCGCTGGTATCCCGAACTCCCCAACGCGACGCTATGGTGCACCACCGAAGTCATTACCAAAGAACAGATCGACACCGCGGCCAACATCGTTGCAACGGCACCGGTGGAGGCATAAGCAAAGGGAATGACCAAGCAGACCTATTCGCCGCGGATTATGTACATCGAGTGCAAAGCTGAGTCGTTGAATGGATCTGCCCGGATTGGTAGGGTTACTTTCACCAGAACGGGAGCCACGCTGCGCTACGGAGGCAGGTCTTTTTACAAATCTACACGAGGCAGCAAGGCCAACTACACCGAAGAGGGCAGTGGAGATCCCTATTGGATTTCAGGACCAAGGCGCGACGGAACTGACAGGCTGTTTAAAAGTAACGAGCCTATCGAAATCGATGAAGATGTACGCGAAGAATATTGGATCGAGATTCGTAACAGGCCAGATTTGAAATCATGTGCCCAGGCTACGCTCTCGACAACGAAACGACCGAATGCAACATCGCTGACACGTGAATGAACGCTGGACCGGATGACACCGCAGGCTTTGTAACAAGGGCACGGCTTCAGCCGGGCCGCAACCGGGACAGAGAGGAGATGGGCTTTAGCCCCTGCATGGCACATCCGGCCAGAAATGCGTTCGCAGCGAGCATCCTCAATCCCTCTCGGACTTTTTTTGTTACGACGAAGACCGCGATGGGGAAACAGCTCCTGCAGTCGGACCGCAATGCGGATCTCCTAATCGAGACCCTGCGATCACTTATAGCGGATCGCAAATTCAAGCTGCATGATTTCGTAATCATGCCGGATCACGTTCATCTCCTGATCGAGGTGGCCGGCGACATGACGATCGAAAAAGCCATGCAGTTCGTCAAGGGGCGGTTCTCTCATCGGCTTTCGCATGAGTTCGGATTCAAGGGCGAAGTTTGGCAGCGCGGCTTCACAGAGGTGCAGGTCATGAATCAGCAGAGCCTAGAGGCACATCGGGCTTACATCGGCGAAAACCCCGTAAAAGCCGGGCTTGCACGATCTGCGGAAGAATATCCGTTCAGTTTTCGGTATTTGGCGCGTAGGAAAAAGGAAGTTGGAAGAGAAGATGGGGCTGGCAGGGGCTAAAGCCCCTGGGACATTTTCTATCGCATCATTGGCCCGGCTGAAGCCGTGCCCTTGTTACAAAGCGTTTCAGGTTTTGCATCTAGATAGCTAAAGGAATCGACAATTCGGCACGACTAAATTCGCGCCCTGTTACAAAGCATTGGAGAAGAGGTAGGAATGGCAGCGACAACTGAAACCACCCCACGCACCACGCTCGGCAAGGTCCGCCCGCACCAGACGCAGAACGAGTCCCTGGTCTTCGAGAAATCCTCGCCCGGCAAGCGCGCTTACAAAATGCCACCACTCGATGTGCCTGCTGTCGATCCAGCCGCCCTGCTGGGCGACGCGCATCGCAAGACGCCAGGTCTGTTGCCGGAGCTCAGCGAGATCGAGATCATCCGCCACTTCACGCGCCTCTCCACATGGAACTACGCCATCGATCTCGGCATGTATCCGCTCGGCTCCTGCACCATGAAGTACAACCCACGCGTCAATGAGCTGGTCGCGCGCATCGAGGGCCTGGCCGAAGCGCACCCCTACCGTCCCGACGCCCGCGCCCAGGGCATCCTCGAGGTGATTGCTCTGCTGCAAAAGTGTCTCATCGAAATCACCGGCATGGACACGATCACCCTGCAGCCAGCGGCCGGCGCTCACGGCGAATTCACGGGTATCCTTCTTGTCCGCGCGTGGCATGAGTCGCAGGGAAATCCGCGCAAGAAGATCCTCATCCCCGACTCAGCCCACGGCACCAATCCCGCCACGGCAGCCATCTGCGGCTACGCTGTCGAGAATCTCAAGTCCAACGCTGAAGGCGGCATCGACCTCGAGGCCCTCGCCCGCCAGGTGGACGAAGAGACCGCCGCTCTGATGCTGACCAACCCCTCCACCATTGGAGTTTTCGAAAGCCAGATCCATAAGATTGCAGACATCCTCCACGCCAAGGGCGCCCTGCTTTATATGGATGGCGCCAACATGAATGCGCTGGTCGGCAAGGCACGCCCCGGCGATTTCGGCGTCGATGTCATGCACCTCAACCTGCACAAGACATTCTCCACGCCTCACGGCGGAGGCGGTCCCGGTTCCGGGCCAGTGGCTTGCAAAAAGTTCCTTGAGCCGTTTCTGCCGATCCCGGTGCTGGTTCGCAACCAAGACAGCCAGCTGAATTGGAAGTACGATCGCCCGCAATCCGTAGGCCGGGTCCGCGCCTTCTACGGCAACACCGGCATGTTCATCCGCGCGCTGGCGTACATCCTCGCCAACGGACCGGATGGCCTTCGGCAGACCACCGAAGACGCCGTCCTCAACGCGAACTACATTCGCCACGGCCTTGAAGACCTCTACGAACTCCCTTACAAAACTGCCTCAATGCACGAGGTCGTCTTCAGCGACAAGCGCCAGGCCGTCAAAGGAGTGAAGACAGGCGACATCGCCAAGCGCCTCATCGACTACGGCTTCCACCCATATACGGTCAGCTTCCCGCTCATCGTCCACGGGGCCCTGATGATCGAGCCCACCGAGAGTGAGTCGCTGGAGGAATTGGATCTCTTCATCGACGCTATGCGCGCCATTGCGAAGGAAGTAGAGGAAACTCCGGAGTTGGTAAAGTCCGCACCCCATTCGACTCGCGTCTCCAGGCTGGACGAGGTTCAGGCGGCAAGGAAGCCGATTTTGCGCTGGAAGCCGACGCACGTTCCACCGCCGCAACCCATTCCGTGCGGCCCTCCCGAGGACCAACCAACCATCTAAAAGCAGGGACTCTCTCGAAGCGATCGGATCGTAGCAGTTACCCAATCACCCGCAGGCTTGGCGATCCATACTGCGCAATCTTGCCGTCGACGCTGACGAGCGTCAAGCCTTCGACAGAAGCCTGAGCGATCAGGACACGGTCGAATGGATCTTTGTGAATCGGCGGCAAGCCGTGCACCGCGGCGATGTGCTCTGGCCTGAGCAGCACCACTGTCGCGGCCAACTGTTGCAATGCCTCTTGCCACCAAACGCGAGGGTCGCCGACTTCCAACTTCCCCTTCATGCTTTTAAGCATGACCTCCCAGTATGAGACCACGCTAAGGAAGTTTGGTCCGGATCCTGCGGCAGAACGAGCCTCATCGCTGAGCGCCTCGGGACGATCCAGCGCCCAGAGCGCGGTGTGCGTATCCAGCAGGTAGCCGTGTGCCGATGCTTTCCCGGTCAATTGTCCTCACCCAGGAGTTCTTCCTCGGTGATAGGATCGTCCCAACCAGGCAACAGGCGAATTCGGCCCTTCATTCCACCCAACACAGGGATGCGGCGTTCCGGTGGTGGCGGTGCGAGCTGGGCCACAGGCCGTCCATGGCGGGTGATGACTACCTGTTCGCCAACCGCCATCAGCCGGATCAACTCCGGCAGCCGGTTCTTCGCTTCTGCGGTGCTGACTTCCATATCCAAAATTATAGCCATAAATTATGGCCATATCAAGTGACAACCGTTGGACCTCTCTTTACGTGAGAGCTACTTTTTCCGAGTTTTCCGAAATATCCTTCCGCCCCCAAATAGGGCTTCGTCCTAAACTCTCAAAATATGGCCACCATCCCAGACCTTACTCTCGAACAGGGAATGCCCGCGAATGTTGAGGCTGAGAAGACCATTCTCGGCGCCATTCTGCTGGACAATTCTTCCCACTCGGAAGCTGCCGAAAAGCTCGATTCTGAAGATTTCTCGCTCGACTCCCATCGCCGTATCTTCATGCGCATGACGGAGTTGATGAACAATCAGCGTGCCGTCGACATCGTCACCCTGTCGCACGAACTGGCTAAATTCAAGGAAATTGAGGCCGTCGGGGGCGTTGCTTATCTGGCGTCTCTTACTGAAGGCCTGCCGCGCCGCCCGGTGATCGACGAGTACATCCGGATCGTCAAGGACAAGAGCCTGCTCCGCAAGCTCATGGGCATCTGCTCCATGGCCATCGCCCGCGCTGTCGACCAGTCCGAGTCCGCCCTCGATGTCCTGGGCGCAGCCGAAGCCCAGTTGATGGAAGTCAGCGAAAAGGGCATCAGCTACGGCTTCCAGTCGCTTGACCAGATTGTCCAGAACTCCTTTGGCAGCATCGACAACCTATACAAGCAAAGCCGCGAAGTCACCGGACTGGCTACCGATTTCACCGATCTGGACCGGCTGACCAGCGGCCTCCAGAAGGACGAGCTGATCATCATTGCCGCGCGCCCGTCGATGGGTAAAACCGCCTTCGCCATCAACATCGCTCAGAACGCGGCAGTGAACCACAATGCGATCGTGGCTGTTTTCAGCCTGGAAATGAGCAAGGAGTCGCTGCTGCGCCGCATGTTGGCCTCGCAGGCGTGGGTCGACCAGCGCAAGCTCCAGACCGGCTTCCTGGGCAAGGAAGACCATGCCAAGTTGCAGAATGCATTGGGCCAGTTGGTCGAGTCCCGCATGTTCATCGATGACTCCGCCGGCATCTCCCTGTCTGAAATGCGCGCCAAGGCACGGCGGCTGAAGCAGACCCATGGGGGGCTCGATCTGATCGTCGTCGACTATCTGCAACTGATGTCGGCCACTGTGCCATCCTCTGGGAAAAAGAACTACGAGAACCGCACGCAGGAGGTCTCTGCCATCTCCCGCGGCCTAAAGGCGCTGGCCAAAGAGCTGCATGTGCCGGTCGTGGCGCTCTCCCAGCTCTCTCGTGCGAGTGAGCGGCGGGGCGACGACAAGCGTCCTCTGCTCAGCGACTTGCGCGAGTCGGGCTCGATTGAGCAGGATGCCGACGTGGTGGCGTTCATCCACCGCGAGGCCTACTACAACCGCACCGAGGAGATGTCCGAGGCGGACAAGGCCAAGTCCGAGATCATCATCGCCAAGCAGCGCAACGGCCCGACGGATACCGTTTATTTGAACTTCATCAACAAGTACACTCGGTTCGATAATCAGGACACGGTTCACCCGGACTGAATTCGACAACGGGCGGGCGGAAGGCCGCTGATTTGCGCATTGTCTCGGAACTCAACATGGCGCGCGCGTGTCAAGCGTATTGGGGTGTATGAGCGCTGCGCCACATTACGGTTTGATCGCGGGTGTACTGTTGTCGACACCTGTTGCCAATGGGATGGTCGGCGCCGCGGCACCGAGAACCTTGGTGACTGAGTTGCTGCCGTGGTTGGCGATCCAGACATTTCCTGAAATGTCGATGGCAACGCTCGATGGCTCATTGAGCTGGTCACCCGCGTAAGCCGTCGTTGAAACCGGTGATCCGCTCGAGTTGAAGACTGAGATCGAATTATTCGAGTTCGCGATCCACACCTCGTCGGCCCCATCGATGGCCAAACTGGTTGGGGAGGAGAGTCCGCCGTGATTGTACGTGTTGGTCGTTGTGCCAAGGTTGTTGAACTCGGCGACGCTGTTCAAGGCTGCGTTGAGGCTCCAGACATTTCCGGAGCTATCGACTGCCACTCCCGCGCCGCCGGCCGATTCGGGCGTCGAAAGGTACGGAGCACCGCTCGGCAAGAATGCCGCTGTAGTGTTGTTCGAGTCACCGATCCAGAGCGTGTTGGCAAGTACGACGGTGAGTGTGTGCGATGTGTCGCTGCTGGTGGCAAAGCCTCCGGTGGCGTTGTAGACGGCATGAATGGTGTAGGTGCCCGGTGCAGTGCCTCCCGGAAGGCTGAAACTCGCTGTGGCAATGCCGTTCACCACCGTTCCGTTGAGGGAGCTGCCGATTTGGGTTGCGCCCATGAATACGCTGAATGTCACGGCTCCCATATTGACCGTGGGTCCGGTACTGGTCACCGTGGCTGTAAGCGAAACGTTTTGCGCACTCGGGTTATAGTTCGCCGTGGCGCTGGACGCGGCTGTGGTGGTCGATATGGGAATGACCATGACCGTAGCCGATGTTTGTGCGAAACCACCGACGCTGTTCGTCACGGTCAATTTCACAAGAGTGGAACCAAGCGGATAAGGGCCGGCAGGATTCTGAGAAAGAGTGATCGCGCCGCCATCAGGATCGCTGGAGCCGTTATTCACGCTGGCATTGGCCGTGCCGTTGGTTCCAGCCGTTACTGTTACGTTCTGCGCAATCGCAATCGGCAGTGGATACGGACTGCAATTGAAAGCGCAACTCGGAATCTGGATCGTATAGGTGTCCGGCGGCGAACCCGATGGCGGATTGCCGGCGACGTCATTCACCACGAGGGAATAGCTGGTGCTCGCGGTCAAGCTGACCCCGAAGGTTTGTATGTTGTTGCTTTCTCCCCCGTCTCCCGCGTAATTTGTGCCTAGATTGGTGGGGTCGAAGCTGGGGGAGTACATTGACTCGAACAGATTTGTGCCCGCTGCACCGGCATTGAGCTGAGGCTCAAGGCATATAGCTTGGCATGCCGTAAATGTATATGAGTCGAAAGTGTGCGACCCGGCGATCGAGCCGGGAAATGTCTTTGCTGTGCCGCAGGCGCTCACTACGCCATTTCGGTTTAAGCGGTTCGTCTCGGTTCCGGTTGCGAAGGTTACCGCGGATGGAACCGGGGCGGTATTGCCCAGTGTATTTGTTACCGTGAGCATTCCCGTCTGGAGCGAGAAGGGCAATACCCTGGATAGTCCACCGGAATAATTGACCGTAAGTTCAAAATCGACGACGACACCGCACCCAATCGTGGGGGACAACGCGAATTGGAATGGAGTGAGGCCGTATTCCGGACCTGCTCCGGTAGCCAGGTCCGCATAACTGCTGCTCCCGGGCTGTGGGATGAGCACCCCCGGCGTGGTCGAGGAGAGTGTCGCGGTGATACCGGTCGCAGCCTGCACGCCGCTCGCGTTCGTCAACTGAATCTGCAGCAGCGCCCCTTCTCCCGCCTCGATGATTCCGTTTCCATTCCCGGGATTTTCGGAGGCAGTAATGGTTCCAAGCTCGGGGTTCGCCTCACCAGTGACCCCAAGTGAGGCGATGGCCGACGTGGCCATCACAATGCCGTTCCCCGAATCGCGATCGAATCCCGGAGCCATGATGTCAATGGCGGTGGATTCGAGGGCAGTCTTCATGTCGGCTTGCGTGATTGCCGGATCGGCAGAGAGAACCAGAGCGGCTATGGAAGCAGCAGCCGGCGCCGCGGCCGATGTGCCATAGAAGGGATTGTCGAAGCCGCCCACCCCTGTGACGGATACGCCGTCCGCAGCGGTGATATCCGGCTTGTTTAGAACTGTTCCGCCGGTCGAAGAGAAGTTCCCCGGCGTGATGGCGCTGGAATCCGCATTGAAGAAGATACGGCGAAGACCATCGGAACTGAACCACTCGATCTGATCCGTCGAGACAAACGGCCCCGGATACGGTCCGTTGGGGGTTGGCGCTCCGAACGCTGCCGCTGCCGGAGTCGCAGCTACCGTATAAGCTCCCGACGCGGCCGAGTGGCCATGCGTCTCGCCTGATGTATTTACCTTTAACTCGCCGCGATACAGTTCCAGGTGGAAGAAGCGGTTCAGCGCCCCGGTATTTTGAAACACTACGATCTGATTGTTGTTAACTATGTCGGAGCTGCCGATCTCCTCAAGCGGATCCTGTGTTCCGTTCTGGATATTCGTTGACGCGGCCAGAATGGCTGTACCGGTTGAATTGAGAAGATAGAGATCGTAATCGTTGCCTGAGCCGCCCAGCGGATCGGACCAGAACAAAGTAAGTACCTGGTCGCCGGGAGAAGTGATGGTGTCATACCCCGCACCCGAGCCGAAATTGTGTACGTTTCCCGCAGGCAACGGGGATGCCGCGGCTTGGGGAACAAAATCGCCCTCGTATGTGCCGGAGGTACCGACATTTTCATTTCCCTGATTGCCCGCCGACACAAAATAAAATACCCCTTCGGAAGCAACAGTGTTCACCGCCTGGGTAACGATACCCCCTTGCGACGTTGATATCACTGTCGAGGCCTGTCCGTCCTGAAACGGCGATTCAACGAAAAAGAAAGTGTCGTCAATGATGATGCTGCAGCCGGCCGCTTGAAGCGCTTCGATATTTGCGGCAAAAGTGGTGATGCTGTTAGAAGCGGTTGCAAAATAAAGGTTGGCGCCAGGAGCCATGTCGTGGACGATTTCCAACATGGCCGTCCCTTCGTCTCCAGAGCCGGCCTGTCCTGAAAGCACGGTCAGGCACGGGGAAGATGCTGGTACACCGCACGTAGGGGGCAAATCGCCGGTCGCCTGGCTCAAAGCGGCGCTGGTCACGCCATCGGAAAGCACGCCAATCTTAAGGCCTGCGCCGTTGACGCCATATATACCGCGCGCCTGAAAGGCGAGATGCGTCAAATCGCCTTGGGTTTCGACGCTGCCCTGGCCGTAGAACGGAGTGCCCGGCGTATCCATCGCCTTCGCCAATTGCTTCCGAACGTTTGAGGCCCGTTCATCGAATCCGGGCGCGGCGAGGATACCGAAAGAGCTCGTGCCTCCGGGCGCGGCATAGTGCCGATTTTGGCTCGCATTTTGCTTGGGCGAAATGAAAATCACGTCGGGAGAAGCGGCAATGCTTTCAATCCTCCCGGCAGGAATGAGAGCACGGATGCTGTGCAAGCCGGCGTTCGATGAGAGGACAAGTGCGTGTGCATCCGAGAGCATGTTGAGCAGCGAATCTGTGACATTGCCCACCATGTCGACAGCAACGTTGTTGTTCGCGTCCAGTTGCACGCCGGTCTCGAGGGATTGCACTCCGGGCGCGGCGGGCATTCCTTCCATCATGCGAATCGTGTAGAGAACGTTAGAGTCGATTTTCCGTTGTGCCGGAGTGCGCGAGTTCTTTTCCTGATTCAAAGCATGGATCTGCCGCGCGGCCAGCAGCGACATGCCATTGGCCTGAATCTTCCTGTCCTGGCTTGTGGCCGCTTGCGATGCGGCGTCCGGCGCTACGTCGGGATGAAACGTGTGGAGTTGCAGATCTGTGACCGAATCGATCGACGCCTGAGCGGCAAGCAGGTCGCCGGGAACCAAAGCTGTTAGCAGGAGCAACTGTGTTAATGCACACACAAGTCCACAGGTTTTCAAAAGGCGGATCATTCATACCCCCGTTGTTGGGTGAAATCAGGAGAAAAGAGAACAGGGAAATCCCCAATACGATCGTCAGAGAATGCGGCGACGAGGCATGGGTCAAGATTTAGAGAGCAAACTACGTTGGTAGTTCATGGGGAACGGCGCGCTTCGGGACACGAAGACGGAAACGAATCTTCAGGTCAGACGTGTTTTTCCAAGCATAAATGGGGGGCGGAACAACACTTGAGCCTACCGTGGCGTCGGAAGAATTGTCCAGTTAAATCTCCCTTTACGTCTCCAGATCTCCCCGAATCCTGGAGCTAAGTTCCCCGAATCGCCCGTCTTTTGCGATACACCAGGAGAGAAGGGTCAGGCGCCTGCACTGAATTAGCCAAGGCCGCCGCCTCACTTGCCCCTGGCTTCCCGGGGCTGCATGTCGTTAACGAACTTCTTGGCGGCTCTGAAGCTCGTCAGCGCCTGGGCGCGGACTGACCACCTGAAATCGAACAGAACTGGGGATCTCTGGATGCGTGGCCCTCATGGCTCGTTCACAATCAACGCGACGCGGCCAGCGATCAGATCGTTGGGGGATGTGCCGGGGTCGATCTCGATCAGTTCTACCGGGAAAGAGAGACTGTGCGGCCTCAATACCAGGCGATTCGACACAAAATCCACATAGCGCAGGGTCAGGTGGGCCCCATGCCGTACAGCGTACAGGTTCGGGCGGTCGACCCGGTAAGCCATCAACGACGTGTAGTGGCGATCGAGGAGGGCAATCGCTTCCGGCAGCACCAGAGGATCCATCGGCGCGGCGTCGCCGGCTGCGACACGCAATGCGACAAACCGTTCCCAGGTACGCCGCGCTGTCGATACCCGTGTACGGATCGGCTGCAGGATCCCTGGGGGTAAGTGGAGCATCGATAACGTGGCTGACGAGCGGATGTTGGGCTCAAAGAGGGCGGCGTGGTGAGAGACGACCGGGACCGAGGTGCCTTCCACATCCACCGAAAGTGCCCCGACCTGTGGCAGGGCCGGCAAAAGGTCGGCAGCCGTCAGGCGCTGGGCGGAAAGCACACGGTCCAGAGCCTCCAGAGAGAGCTGCCGCCGATTGCGCAGGAAGTTCGAAAGATGGGGCTGTCCAAAGCCGGTTTGACGCGCCAGCAGCGAGACGCTGAGCGTGCCCCGCTCTATCCTGCGCAGCAGTTCCAGGCGGAGTCGTTCGTGCATCTGCGTAAAATTCATCTGTGGAAAATTTGCCGCCAGCAATGGCAGCGCACGGTCTCCGGTTTCTCCTGGAAAAGCTAACCGTATTGATTAAGTTGTATATTCGGCACTTGGTCCAGGATTGGAAAGCGAATAGTCGGAAAGCCATCGGAAGCGATTGACGCAAGAGAATCGTTTTTCTACATTAGGTTTACTTAATCTCTATCGGCTTGTGGGAAACCTGTACAAAACAGCTCATAACTGCAACGTCGAAAGGAACAAAGCTGTTGTCCTTTCCAGCCACCAATGAATGAATAACGGGGAACCTAGATCCGACCGGTTTCCCGGCTTTGTCCCAAACGCTCATCAGAGGCGTGCGGGACAGGCCAGTTGAGTGATTTCCAGTATCTGCGCGCTACGAGCATGACAAAAAACGAGAGAGCGAAGACCGCAATCCCTCATCAGGACATGAGAAACCTGAGTTGCCGGGCCTGGTTCTCTTCACCCCGCGGTGCAACCAACAGCAAAAGCCGTCGGGAACTGCTTCGATTACGGAGAAACAGTCATGGAATTGCGCGTGCATTTGAAGATTTGCGAGGGGTGCGGTTGTCTTTGGTACCGTGCCCAAACCCATGGGAGTGTGTACTGTCTCAGATGTGAGACCAAACTGAAAGACTTTCCAACGCCGGAAAGCCGAAAACGGCTCGGCCGGAGGCCCGTGCGCAAGGTTCTGGCCACCGTTTGGGCGGTGGCAACGGAAACGGGAGGTGCGCAATGAGCGCTGCCCTCCAGTTGCCAATGACCTGGGAGTCCATTGATCCACCGCAGGTAATTCAGGAAAAGCGGCGGAGATGCGGACAAAGACGTGCCGAACAGCTCGCAATCAAGCAGCCCGCAATGGCGGCAGCGGCGGAGCCGGTTGTCAGTCTGGGTTTTTATCGAAAACACACCGAAAAGACGCTTCGGCGCTATCTGTATTGCTCGATGCAGGTGGGCAGGGCGCCAGGCATACTCGGCGATCCGGTTGGGCGGGGATGGGCTTCGAGCCGGCCAGTGAAGACATTTGAGGACGCGGTTATATTTGTCCTCGATGTCGAAACGTGTCTGAACCATCTTGGATCGCTCGACCGGGAGTTGCTCTGCCGGATTGTGATCCAGGAGTATACGCAGACCGAAACGGCGACTTTGCTGGGGATGAGCGTACGTACCATCGCCTACAAATTGCCACAGGCCATCGACCATTTGACAGAGAAACTGCTCGAAGCCGGACTCCTGATGCTACCGAACTGATATTGAATGACAGTCCTTGCCAGGGAAGGGGAACGAGAGGACTATGTTCCCCTTCTCTGACGTCCCAAGTTTTCAACCGCTTTTCCAAGTTGAGGTGATGCACGCACAGTCTCTGATATTGTGGACGGGGTCCACCGGCTCGCGAGTGGCTTGCGCCGAACCGGCGAATCTTTCCTGGAGGAGACGGATTCCATGAATCCCCTGCCGCGTAACATTGCTTTTTTGATTCTGCTTGGCTCAGCGATTCTCTCCGCACAGCAGCCCGCCGCTACTCCCGCGCCGGCCAATGGGCCTCAACCCACTACGGCTGCCGAAGCACCCAATCGCGACACCAGCTTCATAGACGAACAGGGCACAGCGCATGTGACACGAGTGGTCCCAGTGCCGGACACGATCAGTCCACAGGCGCAGCTTGCTTTGGGCCATGCCGAGCCCGATCAGGGTCCGCCGCAGTCGCCGGCCGACCGCCGGCGCCTGGCCGACGCTTATACCGCGCGGGCTCGCGTTGCCTGGACGCGCCTCTGCCCCAACCAGCTTGTTGATGGCGCCATTGCTGGAGTTCCGGTGCGCATTGTCGCCCCGGATGGGCTCCCCGATGCCAACAAAGACAAGGTGCTGCTGAATCTGCATGGCGGCGGTTTCAACTCCGACTATGGTTCGTATACAGAGTCGATCCCCATTGCCAGCTACGCGCGGATGAAGGTGGTCGCTGTGCTTTATCGGCTTGCGCCCGAGCATCCCTTCCCCGCAGCCGTGGACGATTCGGTGGCAGTCTATAAGGAACTGCTCAAGACTTACAAGCCGAACCACATCGTCATCTACGGAACTTCGGCCGGCGCAATCCTGACTGCCGAAGTGGCGTCGAAATTGAAGCAACTCGGCCTGCCCCTGCCGGCGGCGATGGGCATATTCAGTGGCATGGGCGACTTTGCGCGGTTGGGGGATTCACAAGCGCTCTATGCCTTGCGCGGCCTCTCCGGCCATCTCGATCCGCCCAAGCCTGGCGTGTACGACTCGGAATATGCCACAACAACCGATCCCAAAGACCCGGTGCTCTCGCCCATCTACTCCGACCTGCACGGCCTGCCGCCGACCTTGTTCATCACCAGCGGGCGCGACCTGCTTTTGAGCGGGACGGTGAACCTGCATCGCGCTTACCTGAATGCGGGTGTGGACGCGCGGCTTGTGGTATTCGACGCTCTGCCGCATGCTTTCTGGTATGACCCCATGCTGCCAGAAGCACAGGAGGCCAATCACATGATGGCCGATTTTTTCGTGAAGCAACTGAGCAAGTGAGGGTAGTCTCTTGAGTTCATTCTTCCGTAAATTTGGCGCAGTTCTGTTGTGCGTCGTTGCGATGCTTCTTGCAGGTCAAGGCTCGCGTGGCTTTGCTCAGCAACCCGCGGTGGCTGTTCCCGCAAATGCTCCGTACAAGCAATCCCGCCTGCCGGTTGAAGACCGTGTTCGCGATTTATTGAGTCGGATGACCGTCGAAGAGAAGGCTCGACAGCTCGATATGTATCGCGGTGTCTCGGCTTCGGTGCAGGACGACGCGCAGAAAGCTGCTGACGAAATCAAGGCGCACGGCTTCCATCCTGAAGAGGCCGAGAAGGTCTGGGGAACGCTGAGCGTTGGCAGCATTCACGACCTCTATGGCCAGCCTTCGCTGAACAACGACATCCAGACCTGGGTGATGAAGCACACTCGCCTCGGTATTCCCGCGCTCTTTGCCGAGGAAGGGCTGCACGGCTTTTCTACCGGCACGATTTTTCCGGCGCAGATCAACCTTGCGGCTACCTGGAATCGGCAAATGGCGCAGCAGACGGGAGCAGTGATCGCCGCTGAAGCGCGCGCAACCGGCGTGGATATGCTGTTTGCCCCAGTGCTCGACCTGGCACGCGAGCCGCGTTGGGGAAGAGTCGAAGAGGACTTTGGCGAGGACCCATACCTCACTGGCCAACTTGGGCTGGCATACGTGCAGGGCTACCAGGGCGATTCGCTGGCCACCGATCACACGCTCATTGCAGAGCCAAAGCATTTTGCAGGGCACGGCTCTCCCGAGTCTGGCACCAACACTTCGCCGGCGCATTACGGAGAACGCGAACTCCGCACCATTATGCTGAAGTCATTCGAGCCGGCTTTCCGCCAGGGTCATGCGATGGGCACTATGGCCGCGTATCACGAGATCGATGGCATTCCGGTCACTGCCGACCCCTACTTGCTCAAGACAATTCTTCGCGACGAGTGGGGCTTCAAGGGATTTGTGCTTTCGGATCTCGGCGCTATCGAGCGGCTTTCCGGCGCGCATCGCGTTGCGGCCAGTCCGAAGGACGCGGTCATTCTGGCCATCAATTCCGGCGTCGATATGCAGTTCTACGATTTCGACCACAAGACGTTTCAGAGCGCAATCATCGACGGTGCTCGTGAAGGATCGCTTTCGAAGACCGCGCTCGATCGTGCCGTGGCCGATGTGCTTCGCGTCAAATTCGAGCTGGGTCTCTTTGATCATCCAATGGTCGATCCAGCTCTCAACGCGACGGTCCATCGTGCGCAGGCGCATCTCGATCTGTCGCTCCAATCGGCTTTGCAGTCGATGACCCTGCTGAAGAACGAAAATCATCTGCTGCCTTTGTCGAAAGACCTGAAACGTATTGCGGTAATCGGTCCGAATGCCAAGGTTGCGCGGTATGGCGACTACGCGCCTGAGCCAGATCCTGCCGCTCACAACGATTTGTACTCAGAAATGCAAGCTTTGGTTCCGAATGCCGAATTTACTTTCGCCGATGGCAAGGACGTTCCCGCGGCAGTGGCGCTGGCTGGCGGATCGGAAGTAGTAATCATGGCCTTGGGCGAGCGGTCCGGCATCTCCGGCGAGGGCTCCGACCGATCCAGCCTCGATCTTCCCGAAAACCAGGAGGCGCTGCTTGAAGCGGTCGCAGCTACGGGCAAGCCGACAGTGCTGGTGTTGCAGAACGGCCGTCCGCTGACGATCGCCTGGGCTGCGCAGCACATCCCCGCCATCCTCGAAGCCTGGTATCCGGGCGAGTTCGGCGGCAAGGCTATGGCCATGACGCTGTTTGGCGATAATAATCCGGGCGGCCATTTGACGATTACCTTTCCGCGCAGCATCGGCGTGCTGCCGGATTACTACAACTACGACATCTCCAAGATTCATCGCTACGTCGATGGCGACGACACACCTGTCTTCCCCTTCGGCTTCGGCCTCAGCTACACAGCCTTTCGCTTCGATGGCCTGCGTGTCGACGCGCCCTTGCTAGCCAAGGGGCCGGTCCGCGTAACGGTCGATGTGACCAATACCGGCTCTCTGGCCGGCGATGAGGTTGCGCAGCTTTACGTCCGCGAAGACGTAAGCAGCGTGGAAACTCCGGAGCGCGCGCTGAAGGGCTTTTCCCGCATAACACTGCGACCGGGCGAAACCAAGCCGGTCACATTCGAAGTGCCGCAGGACGAACTTGCAGTCTGGAATGCGGAAAAGAAATGGGTGGTCGAGCCTGGGGCGTACACAGTGTGGGTTGGCGACTCATCGCAAGCAACTCTAACCGCGAAGTTCACGCTGCGATGAAGATGCTGGGCGCCCCATCTTTCACTTACTTTGTGAAGGGTGGGAAGCAAGACTCCGCATCGGCTTTCAAATCGACCGGGCTTGATCCACATCCTCCTCCGGCAACGGCGTAACCGGGATGCGCAACGCGGTGTTGAATCGCGGGAAGAACTCGAAAGCTGCGGCAACAGCTGTGAGTTCAATCAACTCCTCTGAAGTGAAATGCTCGCTCACGGAATGAAAGGCTGCTTCATCGATGGCGTGGCCGGAAACATGGAGCAAACTTGCGTAACGGAAGCCCGCCTTTTCCTTTTCGGTGAATGGCCCGCTCTCAAAACTGTCGTAGCATTCCACCTGTTCCGGCGATGCGCCGCGCTGCAATGCAAGATAGCGATGCGCGCTTATACAGTATTCGCAGTCATTCAGCGAAGCGACCCGCGTGGCGATCAGCTCCTTATACCAGCCAACCAGCGCGCCTTCACCCATAAGCGGCTTGAGCAACGCGGCAATGCCCAGAGCCAGCGACGGAACATTCGCAAGCGCCTTGAACATGTTGGGCACACATCCGCGATCCGTCAGCAACTTGTCGTAAAGCAGTCCGGCTTCGAGCGAAACTCCCTCCCGCTCCAGCAGGGGCACGCGAGCTTCCACAGAAGATGCGGTAGTCATAGAAATCTCCAATCCCATTCTTCGCCAGTTTAAATCCGAAGCTTGTGCGCTCGTTCCCAAAATCAAACCCGCATAGAAACCGGGAATGACGGAACGCCAAACTCCGGGTCGTACCTGAATTACGATTGAGTGCTTGTCCACGCTGGCTTACCGTCCAATCAGAATCAAAATGGCAACCCAATCGACAGCAATTAAAGCACCACTGGGCCTCACCGGCAGGTTGACTGAGGTAGCTCTCGGCTACCAGCGGATGCTTGCCGCAGACCCGCGCCACCCGCTCGCACTCGTAGGAATGAGCCTGGTTGCGCTAGCGAGCCGGCAGCTGGAGGCGGCGGTCAAGATGGCTTCCGCCGCAGTTGAAGTCGCTCCCCGCATGGGGGTGGCCTGGGTCGCTTTGGGCCAGGCTTTGAAAGCCTGCGATCGTTTCGATGAGGCAGAATCGGCTTACATGGGAGCCCTCCGTCTGGACGGAATGAACGATCTTGCCCGGCTGGGCCTTGGCGAGCTCAAGATCGGCGCTGGCCGCCCCGAAGAAGCCCTCTTTGAATTTGAGCTTGCCCTGCGGCGCAAGCCCGCCTTGGTGGCTGCCCATCTTGGTCTTGGAAACGCGCTGGCCGTTTTAGGCCGCAATCAAGAGGCCTTCGAGTGCTATGAAAAAGCGCTTGCCTTCCATCCGCGCCTTCCTGAAGCCGAATTTGCAGCCGGCTTTGTGCTCGCTCGCCTGGGAAGAACCAAGGAAGCGGAGACCCGTTACCGGCGCGCCCTGGTGCAACGGCCCGACTTTGCCGCGGCGTGGATGAACCTCGGTAGTCTGCTGCGTGAGCAGGGCCATGAAGTATACGCCGAGGCCGCGTTGCTCAGGGCCGTCGAACTGCGCCCCGACCTGGTGTCCGGCTGGATCAACCTGGCCATGCTGGAACGTGAACGCGACCGGCCGGCCGAGGCCGAACTGCATTTGCGCAAAGCCTTTGCCATGAACCGAGAACAAGTCGAAACGCATATTGCCTGGTGCCAGTTTCGCGCCTCGCAACAGGACCTCGCCGGAGCATGGGGCTGGCTGCGCTGGGCTATCGCGCGAGATCCCGAACAGGCGGAGGGGCTCAACATGCAGGGAATTCTGCTCCACACCGAGGGACGATTCTCCGAGGCTGCGGAGGCCTTCGAGCGAGCTGAAGCAATGGGGCACAATGCCGCGGCTTCGAATCGCGGCAACTCGCTTTTGGATATGGGCCGCATGGACGAGGCATTGAAAGCCCATGAAACGGCGGTCGCGCGCGATCCCGCCCATCCTGGCGCACGCTACAATCTGGCCCTCACGCAGCTTCGACTCGGCGATTGGGAGCGCGGCTGGCCCGGATACGAGGCCCGCTGGCGTTTCCGTGAGGTGCACCGCCATCCGCGAACCTTCAGCCAGCCGCGCTGGCACGGGGAGCCACTCGAAGGCCGCCGTATTCTGCTGCACGCGGAGCAAGGGCTGGGGGACACCATCCAATTCTGCCGCTACGCGACCATGGTGGCCGCGCGTGGCGGATATGTCGTCCTCCTGGTACAGGCGCCGGTCGAGCGCTTGGTGGGGTCGCTGCCCACTGTACGCGCCGGCTTTGCGCAAACCGCGTTGGTGGGCGCAAAACTGCCTGATTTTGACCTTGAATGCCCGTTATTGAGCCTGCCGGCCGTGTTTGGAACCACTGTCGACACGGTTCCCTTGACGGGAGCGTATCTGGGCGCGGATCGGGAACGGGCGCTGGAAAAACAAATGAAAACCCCTTATGTCCGGCCCAACTTGCGGCTTGGCGAGCGGCCCTTGCGGGTAGGATTGGCGTGGGCCGGCAATCCAAAATACAAGGCCGATGGGCAGCGATCCATGCCACTCCAAACCTTGCTTCCGCTGCTTCGCATTCAAGGCATCAACTGGATCTCGCTGCAAAAAGGTCCGCCAGCAGAGCAACTGACCGACCTGCCCAGCGATCTCTTTGTCTGGGACGGCTCGAGCCACGACCGCGATCTTGCGGAAACAGCCGCTCTTATCGCTACGCTTGATCTGGTAATCACGACGGACACCTGCATTGCCCACTTGGCAGGCGCGATGGGAAAACCGGTCTGGATTATGCTTCCCCATTTGGGAGACTGGCGCTGGATGCAGGATGTTGAGACGACGCCCTGGTATCGGACGGCACGGCTATTGCGCCAGCAAACTGCCGGCGATTGGAGCGAAGTTATGAGTCTGGTCATCAGGGAACTTGGTGGCCTCGTTCACACTCTTGCGAAAAACCGCATATGCCCTGTTTTTGCGTCTCGGACATCGTCTCCGGCTAATTAGCGGATATTCGGACATTTACCCTTCGGCCTGAAGTTCGAGTACGGCGGGAAAGTCCATCATTCCGCATCCTTCTTCAATCTCGCGGCCACTCGCAACGCATCCTCCACTGCCTGCCGTGCCCGCCGCTCGCGCGACGCGGCGCTCTGATAATGGAAGATGCCCAGCAGATGGTTGCGTCGGCGCACCACGCTCATCGCCTCCCAACCCACACGCGCCAATGGCTGGCCCTGGAACGCGGCTTTCAGAATGGGCGGCGGATCCTTCGGTTCCAGTTCCGCTTCCATCGCCATCAGCAGCCACTCAGCGATCTTCTCCGCACGCTGCTGGCGCGATTCGCCCGCCCTGGCCTCGCTCACCAACGCTCCAATCACCCGGCGCATGTAGTAGTTCAGGCCGTCAAACCACTTGCGCAGCCGCCTGTCGCCCTTCAGCGCCTTCGCCAATTCCAGAGGTATCTCGGCAGGGCGTTCCTCCATGTCCGGTTCCAGCCGAATCTTCACTTTCGACCCGACCGTCGCCTTGGCCGCCGCCTGCATCTTTTTGTTTACCAGCAGGAAGCGTCCCCCGCCCGCATCGCCCATCAGCGCGGTGCGAAAAGCAAGGCCCGCAATCTCCCCGCGCACGCGCTTTCCGCTAGCCACCGGCCAAGCCTTGGCGACGTCAAAGGGAATGCGCGCTACCACCCAGCCGAGGCCGTTCTGCAAGGGCTCAAGCACTGCGGTAAAGGTCTTTGCGGAAGACGTATTCATGGGGCTTCAGCTTCCGCATCTACCGCGGCGGCGCGTTCATCCCGTCCGGAGTGCTTTTCGCCGGTTGGTTGTATCCCGATGGAGTCTCTGCCGATGTGGTCTGGGTCACAAGCGGCAAAGAGGTTATACCGGCAACGAGAGCTGCGGCCAAAAAGCAAATCAACGCGTTCTGAACCTGCATCAATTTCCTCCGCTTCCATTCACCCGAGAAGGCCAATTCAATCTGGATTTCCGTTGAGGATTCACGAATAGGAGCAAGTATAGCCGCTGATTCCTTCATCACAGCCTTTTCTTCGCGCCGGGAATGAGATTGGGGGCAAACGTCTCCACAAGCGCGAGGGTAAGCAATGGTGCTAAGTCAGAGAGGAGCACGAGGTGTTGCGAAAAGCTGAACTCAGCATTGAAGTTGATTCAGAGAACTACCTCGGAGGCTCCTCGAAACGATATGTACTACATCGGACTTGACGTTCACAAGAAGACGATCAGCTACTGCGTGAAGGATGCGGCTGGTCATGTGCACCGGGAAGGCAAGATCGGATCGACCCGGGGCGAGTTGGATGCCTGGATCAAGACGTTACCGCAACCGCGGATGATCGCCATGGAAGCGACGATCTTCACGGGCTGGATCTACGATCATCCGCTTCCGCACGCGGAAAAGGTGAAGGTTGCTCATCCTCTGATGCTGCGAGCGATCGCGGCGGCCAAGAAGAAGAACGACAAGATCGATGCCAGCAAGATTGCCGACTGCCTGCGCTGCGATTTTCTTCCCGAGTGCCATATGGCCTCGACCGAGATCCGGGACCGCCGCCGCATCTTGCGCTACCGGAACCTGGTGCTGAAGCAGATGGTACAGATGAAGAACCGGGTATCGGGCCTGCTGATGGAAAGCGGAGTGAGCTATGACAAGCAGCGACTCCATAAGATGGGCTACTTCAGCGAGCTGTTCTCGACCAACTTCATCATTTGACTCGAAAAGCGGAAAGCGAGCGGCCGCAAACCCTACGTATTCAGTGCTCGAAGATTATATTCAGGAATCCTCAGGGATGGATTGCGGGCACCGGATGGCCTGCCCCAACCGTTAGGGCGCTCGGTCGGGTTCGTGGCAGTACACGCGGGGTTCCCTGAGTTCCAGATGCCCCAGGTGTTCCCAAAGGCACCCTCTGAGGATTTGGGTCACGTGGAGCGCCGTCGGCCTTGTGGGGCATGGCTCGCGCGGACTCGGCGTTGAAGCGCTCGGTCACGTCGGTGAGCCGCTGCGCCTCATAGCCGCGCCGCTTGGCCACGATGCGGTAGTCGAAGGTCAGCGACGACGTTCCGCCCTTGGATTCCCGCACCTCAAAGCTGGTCGCCGTCTTGTTGATGACGTAGAGCGCCTCCGCATCGCCGTTGGGGGTGATGAAGACGTGATAGCTGGCGTTTACGCTCACGGTTTCGGCGAAGGCCGGGTCGATCTTTACCAATGCAACGCCGAGCTTCAACTGGCCGGAGCCGAAGTCTTCGATCCAGTTTTCGGGCGATTGCACGGAGTAGGTCTCGACCTTGCGCGCGCCTCCGCCGGTGGTTACCAGCGACTTCATCTGCCCGGTGCAGGCCAGATCTCCATCTCCGATGCCGCAGGTACCCGCGGGGGTAGACGCCTCGAAGACTTTGAAGAGGCCGCCGCCTCCAGAGCTGTTGACGCCGCCTCCAGAGCTGTTATTGAAGGCCGACAAAGTGGGAAATTCCGAGCTGTCGTTTACAAAGAATCCCGCTTCATCGTTATCGGCTGTGCCCACGACGCCCGCAACCGCAGCACCTGCGACGCCGCTTGCGGAAGTGTCGCCCCAGACGCCAGGGGTAGCATTGCCGAAGGGACCATACAAGTAGTGGTTAAACGTACCGCTGTTGCCGGTGCTGACGCCCAGCACGCCGGTGCCTGAGTTCACCAAGCCGTACACCCCGATGGGGGTACCGCTGCTCCCCTGGACGGCTAGCTGGGCAGCGGAAAGGAGCGACGGTCCGATGGTCACCTGGCCATTGGCGAAGATGATCATGTTGGTTTGCAGGCCATTAAAATCGCCGCCCGGTGTTTTGGAGATGAAGGAAAGGTCGGTTCCGTAATTATTGTCATCGCTGGCCAGTATTCGTGCGGTGGGCGAATTCATGGTGCTCTGGTGGAGATAGGTCTTGAAATCAATCGCAGCCGATGCTCCATCGCCTGCGGGGTTGG
>JBELAI010000160.1:0-13354 GCA_049508975.1 Occallatibacter sp.
CGTCTCCATTGTCTCCATTCTCGGAAGTCGCGCCCTGATAGCTAAAATCGACCTCGTCGAAGAACAGCCCGTCCACGCCGCCGTCGATCTGCATCTCCCCAATGCCGATAAGGTATTGCCGGCAATCCTGCTTCTTCTGCTAAGTGTTGTCGTGTCGAAGGCGGCAGAACCGAAACTGGAGACTCTTCGAGCTTGGAATGATTACATTGGCACCGTCAAGACGATTGTTGCGGAGCGTAACGCCGGGAGCAGGCCTTTTCTGTGGGTAGACGAGTCGTCGTCGGTGACACGGCGACGCGCGCAGGACGGGGAATTGGTGATAACCGACCACGACCCGCGCAAGGTGCCTCAGGGGCTAATTCATCATTGGGTCGGTGTCATGTTCATTCCGAGCACGTCCCTTGATCAGGTGATGCGGGTGCTGAATGGGTACGACCGCTATGGCGATATTTATAAACCGCTGATCAGGAAGGCATCGGTGATCGAGGAGGATGGAGACACTGTCAAGCTGAATGTCATTGCGGCGCAGAAGGCCTTCTCGGTGACTGGGGCGGTGGATACCGACGAGGAGATCCGGATTGTCAGGCCGGCTCCCGACCGGGTCTGTATCACGGCAAACTCCGTCCGCATGCGGGAGATCGCTAATTACGGCCAGCCCGGCGAACATGCTTTCCCGGAGGATCGGAGGCCGGGGTTTGTCTGGGGCGCACTGATTGTGCAGCGGCTTGAAGTGCGCGACGGGGGGGTGTACGTCGAACTCGAGACAATCTCCTTGAGTCGAGGCATACCGGTGGAGGTGCGTTGGCTGATCAAGCCGCTGACAGACGATCTGCCGCGAAAGATGATGAAGGACATACTTGAAGAAACGCGGACTGCTGTCCGGCAAGAAATCGAATTATCACGCGGTGGAAATGCTGGTCTTACGAGGGACCTTCAGCTTATGTCGGTGCCGAGGGTGTCTCTCCCATGAATGTGCGTATTTCTCCAAGCAAGAGCGCTCCTTATCTGCATTCTCAGACATCTTGAGGTTAACTATGACGAATTACTCCATCGTTGTACCGCTGCACAATGAAGAAGAGAATGTTACGGCCATGTATGCCCGGCTGAAACAGGTGATGGAACAGGTCGGCGGCTCGTTTGAACTTGTGCTGGTGGACGATGGTTCGACGGACCGGACCTTTCACCTGCTGAATGAGGTCGCCGCCGTGGACAGCCGGGTTCTGGTTGTGCGTCTACGGCGGAACTTTGGGCAGACCTCGGCCCTGGCCGCCGGCTTCGATCACGCCTCTGGCGAATTCATCTTGGCCATGGATGGGGATCTGCAGCACGATCCGAACGATATTCCCAAGTTCCTGAAAAAGCTCGAGGAGGGAATACGACGTTGTTTCGGGCTGGAGGAAGGATCGAATTGACAACCTTGTCCTGCGCCGCATCCCCTCCCGCTGCGCCAACTGGATGATGGCCAGGCTTTCCGGCGTGGACATCCACGACTTTGGGACGACCTTCAAAGCATATCGCCGGGAGGTCATTCAGAGCGTCCCGCTGTACGGCGAGATGCACCGCTTTATACCGGCGCTGGCGAGTTGGTATGGCGCGTCGATCTGTGAGATTCCAATCCGAAATATCAACCGAGAGCGGGGCAAAAGCCACTATGGCATAGGGCGTACCTTCCGGGTACTCTTCGACCTTTTAACCATCCGCTTCCTGCTCAGCTATATGAATCGCCCGCTTCACTTTTTTGGTGTACTGGGCGCGTCGAGCATGATGGCAGGCAGCTCTCTGTCGGCAATCCTGCTTGCGATGAAGGTGATCAGTCCACATCAGAACACAATGAGCCTGCATGGACCGATATTCGTGATTGCGGCCGTGCTGATCCTGACGGGCATTCAGCTGCTCTCTATCGGCTTGCTGGGAGAGCTCCAGGTACGCCACTTTCACAGCATGGAAAGCAGCGCGCCGTACACCATCGACCGGCTCGTGCGGCTGACCTCGTCGCAAGAACAGGGCATGCTGTCAGGGGAACACGATGTCGCCTTCTAGCTGTTTCCTTGACCCTTTGGGATCTGCTCCAAATTGGACACGAGCCCCCGAAGAGCAATCGGATCAACCATCGCCTGGTGCGTGTCCGACCTATTGTTGGGGTGGTAGTTGAACTTGAAGTACGCTCCGATCACGCGCAGGTCCCTGGCCCAGCAGTTATGGGACTCCAGTCGTTCGCTTATATGGCTGATTCACGGATTAAGCGGAAACCACGCAAAGGAGAAGTCATGGTCAAATTCAGACGAAACTGTGGAATGCTCATAACAATCCTACTGGTCGCAATGATTGCGAGGGCCGACTCGTTGGAGTTGAAGAATGGAAGCCTGATCAACGGCAGGTTCATGGGTGGCTCGGAGAATGAGGTCAGCTTCCAGGTCGGATCATCGGTGCAGAAGTTCAGTCGTTCTGACATCGTCTCAATCAAGTTTGACTCGGATGCGGCAGCGAGTGATACATCTCACGAGCCAGGTCGTGTGCCTCTCAATGATTCCGAGAACGGGGAACACCCCAGCCGACAGACATCGGTTAGCGTCACGATTCCGGCCGGCACGCGCATTTCAGTACGTACCATCGACAGCATCGATTCCGCTAAGAATGATGTGGGAGATCGCTTTCAGGCTTCCCTGGAAGAATCGCTGATCGTCGTTGGCGATGTGGTAGTCGCAAAAGGCGCTGACGTATACGGCCGGCTGGCGGAGTCAAAGGAGTCAGGGACATTCAGCGGTAGATCGCAGCTTCGGCTCGAACTTACAGGGATTGTGGTGAATGGGCAAACAATACCGCTGGTTACAGGAGAATACGAACTGACCGGCAAGTCGCGCGGAGCAAGCACCGCAAAGCGAACGATTGGCGGTGCGGCTGTTGGATCGCTTATCGGCGCCCTCGCCGGTGGCGGCCAAGGAGCGGCAATCGGTGCGGGCGTTGGCGCCGGCGTGGGGGTAGGATCCGAAACGGTAACGAAGGGAGACCAGGTCAAGGTGCCAAGTGAGACCCTGATCGATTTCACATTGCAGCAGGAAGTCTCGATAACAATGCGCTCGTCAAGGGCGGAGTAAAACCAGGCCGCTGAGGCGGAGTTAAGGCTGGCCAGCAGTAGGAGGATCGGGTTGTTGTGTATGGGTAGTAAGTCGTGCGCAAGATCACATTGGCAGATCCGAAGAATCATGAAGACCGGAGGGTGGTGATCGATGTTCAAGCTTGCGCTCTCTGCTTTAGCGATGGTGCCTCCGGTGACAGCCCAACTTCTTGCGCCTTCAGCAACTCGCGCCCCGTACACGGATAGCGCAATTCCAGTGGAGGGTTCGGAAGCCTTGGAACAAGGAATGGTCCCCAGACTGAGAATCAAGTGACGGATCAGAGTGAGCGGGTCCAAACGGAAACCCCATCCCCGAAAGGAAACGACCTCCCCGAATAAGGTCAACAGACCAAGCGCATTCTATAGATCGTTCCAAACTTCAATGGGATCTCGGCGGGGGCTCATCTTCCTCCTCAAACCCCCGAATACATCGATGATGTACCACTCTTCCTCCAGTATCTCTGGCTCAAATCGGTGAGCCATTCTTTCGAGCAATACGGCCAATCGAGATGTAAACTAAGCAAGTTGGAGAAGGGGATCCAGTCTCGGTCGCTGGGTTGAATGCGTTTTTGCCCTGAGAAACAAAGTGCCACTAAAACTGCCACTTGTGTTTTTCGATTTCCTCAAATCATTGAATCTTGAGAAGATAGAGGTCAGACGCACCAGACTTAGGATCTGGCGGAGCAATCCATGGGGGTTCGAGTCCCCCCTTTCGCACCAATACTTTTTCCAATCCGTGCCTTATCCTTTAGTTCAGAGAATGCATTGACGGATCCAGCGTTGTACGAACGCATGTTGGCGGTGGCGCTTGAAGAAGCCCACCTCGGTTTCGATGAAGGCGGCATCCCCATCGGTGCTGCTCTTTTTCGCCGTTCCGGCGAGTTGATCAGCCGCGGTCGCAATCGCCGCGTGCAGCAAAGCGATCCCAGCGTCCACGGCGAAACGGACGCCTTTCGCCGCGCAGGGCGGCAGCGCAGCTATCGCGACCTGGTCATGGTCACCACGCTGGCTCCCTGCTGGTATTGCAGCGGCCTGGTGCGCCAATTCCGCATCGGCACTCTGGTCGTGGGGGAGAGCCGCACCTTTGCCGGCGGCCTCGACTGGCTCCGCGAAAACGGCGTCGAAGTCATCGACCTCGATAGCCAGGAATGCCGCGCGTTGCTCGAGACCTTTATCGCCCGACATCCCGAGATCTGGAACGAAGACATCGGGGAAGTCGATGGATCGGGGGTAAGGGGTTAGGGAAAGCAGCATCGAGTTCAGATGTCAGTCTTTGCAAACGGAAGGGGCGTTCGCGTTATGCGAACGCCCCTTTTCGTCAGCTGGAACTACCGGGTTCTGCTCTTCCCTAACCCCTAACTCCTAATCCCAAACCCTTGCTCTTAAAAATCAAACTTCAGCGACATTTGTATCTGCCGCGGGCTGCCGATTGTGTGGGAAACGACGCCCAGGCCCGACGGGCAGCTATAAAAGCCGCTGTTCATGCCATTCGGGTTGTTCTGGCAATTATTTGTGGGCAGTACGGGCGTGCCTCCAAGCGGGAAGGCGTTGTAACCGGCGTTTTGCGAGACTTCGGCACCGGGGATATCGAAGCTGGTCGTGTTAGTGAGGTTGTAGACGTCGAAGGTGTACTTCAGGCTGTACCGCTCGTTGATTGAAACGACCTTTACCAGCGAAGCATCCGCGCGTTTCTGGAAAGCCTGACGAAAGATGTTGCGCTGGCCGGTAGTGAAGCCGGTCTCGTAAGGATCGGAGGTGGGAATGGCGCCGCCCAGCCCGCCCGCCGGCAGCAGCGGCAGCGTAAAGCAACCGGGCTTGAGAGCGAGTTCGTTCGGATTCTCGCCCGACGGAGCGTACCATGCGCCGGATGCATGGGTCAGCGCCGTCCTGGGCGTGCAGCCGGGAGCCAGCGGAACAACCGGGTTGGTGATGCCGTCGGCCGTTGAATAGTAGATGCTGCCTACCGCGCCGGAGTAGTCGATGATGCTGTAAGGCTGGCCGCTTTGCAGAACAGCCAGGCCCACCAGTGACCACCCGTCAATCACTTTGCCTTCCCATGCGTGCTTGTTGGCGAAGTCGGGAATCTGATAAGCGTAGTTGAGACTGAAGACGTGTGTCCGGTCGTAGTCGGACGAACCGTAGCCGCTTCTCAGGTTAAGCGGATTGTTGCCGCTATAGAAGAGCCCCAGGCCGCTTTGTTCGTCCAGTGAATGCGACCAGGTGTACGATGCTCCTGCCTGCAATCCGTGGCTGATGCGCTTGTCGACATGTGCCTGCAGTGCGTTGTAGGCGTCGATGCCAGCCGCCTTGTACGTGATCGACTCAGCAGCGTAGCCGATGTAAGGAACGCGCAGATCCACGTTCCCGCCTTCGTAGTTGGCCTGGTAACCGGTGCCATCCGGAAGAGTAGCGCCGCCCACGTTATATCCGTAACTGTAACTTTGTGCGTATGGTGTTCCACCCAGCGTCGGGCTGTTGGGCGAGGCGATAGTCGGTTGATTGAACGGCACCGGAATGACCTGATGCCTGCCGACGTTCCCGACATAGCCAATTTCAACGGCAAGATCCGGCCGCGGCTGCCATTGGAAGTCCAGCGTGTAGTTCATCGTATAGGGCAGCTTGTTAGCGCGATCGTAGACGCCTAGCGAAATCGGCTGGCCGTTATTGATTACACCCGGCGCGCCGTCGCCGAAGTTGGTGATGCTGTATGCATTGGGCAGATAGTTGGCAAGGTCCGAGGCTTTGGGGTTGTTGGGCGCGGCGTATTGAAGCGCTGTGCCGTATGGGTTCGAGAGATTGCCGGTTTCAGCTGTCGGCGGTCCGGTCGGAGGGCCGTATCCGCCATTGCCGCCGCAGGTCGGAATGTAGTACTCGTACAACGACTGCGAACTCGTCGGGCAGCTTGAGGCATTCACGAACGGAAGCTGCTGATTCACACCAAACGGACCGCCGGTCACTGTGCCGATGGCGTATCCCGGTGAGAAATAGCTGAACAACTCCCCGCGATCGTAGTAGATGCCCGCACCGGTGCGGATAACGACTTTGTTATGGCTCCATCCCGGCTGCCACGCCGCGCCCACGCGGGGACCAAGGCCCCACTGGCGGCCGGTCAGCGTGGTATTGCTCACGCCCTTGGTGCCATTTGCATTGTTTCCGGCAATGATCAGTCCGGGATTGGCGATGGTATCCGAGCCCGAGTCGTAGCTATAGAGCGTCGGATCGAAGTTGAATAGACGGCCGTACTTTTCCGTCAAACCGCCATCCCAGTCGTAGCGCAGGCCCGCAGTCAGCGACAGATCCGGCGTGATCTGCCACTTGTCCTGGACGTAAGTTCCAAGCTGGTTGGCCCGGTAGTAGCGGTTCGCGTCGCCTTGCAGAAATGAACTGACATAAAAGCCGGTTGCCGAGCTGCCCGGCGTCACATAGCCCTGAACCATCTGGCTGAAGTCGTCGGTCGCGATGGTGCCCGTTCCCGTGCGCTTGTCGATGGTGTTGAGCTGCGTATAGGTGTAGCTGCCGCCAAAGCTCAACGTATGCTTGCCGAGCGTCCAGATTGCGTCGCCGGATGGAGCAATACGGTTTTGGAAGACGCCGGTGTTCGATGACTGGCCTTCCGCGTTGGGACCGATGTTGAGAATCGCCTGCGACGTGCCGGAGGGCTGATTGCTTCCCAGCACGTTATAAACGGAGATGCCGGGAAAATACTTCGATCCAAAAACGTTGATTGACCCGGTGCCTGCCGCGCCGCCAGGAATCGAATCGGGGCCGAAGGGCTGCTCATTGTCTCCGTAGTTCTTTTCTCGAATCACGCCCAGCGTCTCAGTGGTGCTTAGGTTGGGCTTGATGATGAGCGTGTTGATAATCGAGGCCACCTGCGCACCCGAGTCCAGGTGCTCGGTGAAGCCCGGCACGCTTGAATAGGAATATGGGGAGAGTGTCGGATCGTGCTGGTAAAAATACTTCATTGCCAGCGTGTCCTTCGATGTGGCATTCCAGTCCAGATCGGCAACGCCCAGGTCCGCGGTGAATCGGCCAGCTCCGGGAATGAAGGCGTTGTCAATATGCGCCGAGCTGATTTGGCCGCCTGCCGGGGTAAGCGTGTCATTGGGGATAAGCCACTTGCCCGGCTGGCCGGGAAGCGAAGGTGAGTTGAAAAGGACTAGCGCGAGCGGGTCGATGTTGGCGCTGGTGAGGCTTGTGCCGAAGGAGTTGTTGGTGACCGCCGCCAGTGCCGAGGCAGAACGGTCGTCGCTCAGCCCAACGGGAACATCGAGTACGGAGTCGCCAATCTCCTGGTCCGATACATGCAGGTGCTGATACGACACGAAGCCGAACAGCTTGTCCTTGATAATGGGCCCGCCAAAGGTGCCGCCGGCGATGTAGCGATGCAACTGCGGCACTTTGTTGTAAGCCGGAATGTCTTCATCTTGATTGAAGAAAAACGGAGCGGCATTGATCCAGCTCGTGCCGCGATGCACATAGGCTGTGCCATGGTAGGTGTTCGTGCCCGAAGCTGTGCTCAGATCGATGTGCGCGCCCGACGTCGAACCCTGCTGCGCATCGTACATCGACGCATTCACGCGCACTTCCGCAATGGTCTCAGGCGCCGGCGTGGGAATCGCATTGCCGATGGAAAGGTAAATCGACGCTGCGGAAGGAATCACGCCGCCCGCCCCCGTGCTTGAAGAGACCCCGGTAGAATTGATCACGCGGGCCGAAGCCACCTGGCTGGTGCTTTTGCCGTTGAACAGATTGCTCGCGTCAACGCCATTCAACAAAAACGAATTGGAAGTATCGCGCTGTCCGTTGGACCAGATGGGTGCATTACCGAGGCCGGAGTTCGCTCCCGTTCCGCCCCCAAACTCGGCGCTCACGCCAGTGGATTGCGTCGCGAGCCCGGTAAAGCTCCCCGTCGCCAGCGGCACTTGCTCAATCTGCGCACTGTCCATGATGTAGCCGTTGGTGGTGTCCACTGCGTTCATCAGCGGAGACGCTTCCACTTCTACCGTTTCACTCGTCTTGCCGATCTTCAGGGACGCATTCACCGTATCGGTTCGGTTCGCCTGAACCGTGATGTGCTGCGTCTTTTGCACGTCAAAGCCTTCCGCCGTATACGTCAGCGTGTAGCTCCCAATGGGAAGGTTGACAAGCGAGTACTCCCCCGATCCGTTGGTCTTCACCGTGCGCGTCAGTGAGGTCTGCTCCTCCACCACGGTCACACTGACGTTCGGAATCACGCCGCCTGATGAATCGGTAACCTCACCCGTGATGCCGCCAAGAGTCTGCTGTGCTTGTACAGCACCTGAACACAGCGCAACGACCGCCAATATTGTCAGCAGCCGCGGGATTGGAGAAGAAACAGTACGCAGGAAGTACTTCACGTTGCACAGCCTCGAAAATAGAGATTTCCCCAGCGGTTTCGATCAGTGAAATCGAGACCGGTGGGGTTGAATAAGAATCTTGATGCTCTTGGGCAATCCCACTCTGGGTAATCCCCAAAAAGTGAAAAGGTAAGTACCGTTACGAGTTGTTCTCGTTTTTAGGTCTGGTCAGACTTACATTGCGGATTGCCAATAGAATACCTGCTGCGGAGTCGGATTCAAGAAGAAATTAATCCGATTCTTATACGGTCCTTATGCCTTTTGTACGGCAAGTGCTTGCGATCTGTGCAAAAAACGGGACCAAATTTCGAAGGAGCCCAGAATAGCCCTGGCGAGATGCTCCACGAATTCTCCGTGCCCCGTTCTTGCGATGTCTTTCTATCGCAAGGGCGGGAAACCTCAGCCCTCATCGCGCGTGTTTATGCAAGGCAATCGCATGAAGAAAACTGCCGACAAAAATAATCCAAAATATCTTCCCGAAGTTTGCAGTCTAATTCGCGAAAACGCGCACAATGAACTCAATGACCTCCACAGCACCGCAAATACCGCGCACCCCAAATACCCAAGCGCGCTTAAAACACACATGTACCCGGCGATGATTCACCCCCCCCCTCCCCCCCCTTTCCTACCATGTACATGAAAACAATAACGTTACGCCTAAAAAAGCCCAAACGACCTGCGAAAACAAACAACTTACGCCTCGGAGCCTGTCAGAGATCAGCCTTTTTGCAATAGGAATGCAGCAGTCCTTGATCGAAATCTAGACCCAGACCTCAAGCCTGCACACTGATATGCGCCGGTGGAGCCCCATCCCTGCGCACGCATTGGTCGCGATAGATCACCGCAAACGCAGACGAGTAAGCCGCCATCAGTGTCGCGGTCCAAAAAAGTATCAGCGTGAGCAAGACAATGCCCGCAACCACAGCCAGAACAATCGTCAACGGCGAACTCGGATCGAAGTGTCCCGCGAAAATCAGCGCGCCAACCGCAAACAGCAAAAGCCCCACCGCATACAGCACCATCACGAACGCGTAGCTGATTGCATAAATCACAAGCAGCACCAGGAAAATGCGTCCCTTCGCGCCCTGTGTCAGCAGGCCGCTCCGCTTGAGCGCCTGGCCGGCTGTCAGGCTCTCGTTCACGCACGCCGGAAACGCCAGAGAAAGCCGCAAAGTCATCAGAATGGCATAAACAATCGCGCCAAAGTAAAGCAGAATTCCCAGCGGGATCAGTAAGAAGAGTGCCACTGGGTTTTCATTCCCTTTCGAGAGCAGGCCGAACAGCCCCACCCCGATCGCAAAGACAAGGACACAAACAACGATAGGTGCGCCGATGATCAGCCCGCGCAGAAACATGAGCCACACATAGCGGCCCAGCTTGCTCCACGCGTGACGAAAAGCCTCCCCGGCCGTAACTTCGAATCCATGGTCGGCAACCAGCGCCGCGTAACTCGCAGCGCCATAGTAGAGCCCGTACATCACAAGCATGATAGGAATAAAAAGCAGACCCACGGCCCCGAGGATCCACCGGATTGTCGCGACGTCCGGGAATGCAGGCGGATGCTTGAAAACGCCGGCTAGAAACAACCCTCCAAAGATCACCGCTTCAAACACCAGCACCACGCCGAATGGAAACGCGCCGATGGCTGTGAACGGCCAAAAGTGTCCGCGCACAAGCTTGAAAATGCGGTCGAGAATCTGTCCAAACGTCATGGGTAGTGCAGGCGGGAAGCCATGAATCACGGGCTCGGGAGGTTCAGGTGGAAGGATAAAGCTGGAATCGCTCATGTTGGTTCTCTCCATGCCGATTTGATTGGTTCCGCAAGCGTATCCGGCCCATGAATCGTCGCCTTGTTCAGATCTAAGCCGCGTTGAAAAGAATGTTGCCGAGATCATAGTTGAAATGGCGCTTTGAGTACATGACTCATTGGTCTGGGCCATCTCCCCCGGCAGGAGTCGGATTCGGTGCCCCGGGTGTGCCTGTTTGAACGATTCGTTCTATCACGCCGATGGGCTCAACTTGCGAACTCTCCGCATTCGACTCTTCCGCTACACTCGCTGCCAGAGACTGCGTCTCGGGTTGCGGCGCCGGAACCACCAACCCAGCCTTCAGCATCATCCATTCAATATCGAACGCCTCTTGCCGAATCCGTTGATCGTAGTAGAAGAGCATCAGCGCGATCCCGAAAACAGGCCGCGTGAATGCCTGCACCGCAAACGCCCCTCCATACATCACGGCCAGCACAATCGTTCCGGCCGTTTCGGCATGCTGCGGGCTATTCGCTGCGGGCACCAGAGACATGACGATCAACAGCGGAATCGTAATCGCGAAGGAGAGAATCCAATTGAGAGCCGCGCCCAGAAAATAGAGCACAAAGATGCGCCCCCTCGATCCCTGCGTGAGCGTGGTACTCCGCTTCAGCCCGTCCCATGCGCCAATCTGTTCCACCACCGTAGCGGGGAACGCAAGCGACATGCGGATGGAAATCCAACAGCCAAAACCAACCAGGCCGCACACGGCAAGAAATCCTGCCACGAACAGAAGGCCGCCGCCAGTGGGATCGACACCGGAAGCAACTGCGAACGGAATCAGCACTGCGGAAAATAGGGTGAGCCCAAACCAGACGCCGATGGGGATCACCCAGACCATGACGATTTGAAAAACAAAGAGCCCGAAGTAGCGCCATCCCCGCGGCCAGATTGCTTTATACGAGTCGCGGATGTTGATCGGCTGCCCCAGAAAGGCTCGCGACGCGGCATGGTTCATGGCCGCCGTGGCCAGAGCAGTAATGCCCGCAAGGAAGGGAACTGCCAGCAGGCCCAGCATCCCAAGCGCCACCGCCACCACGCCGGCCACCATCAACCCGCTTACGTCGCTCCCCAGAGATCCTACCCTCGCCAGGGCAAGAGCCACGCCGCCGCCAATCACCAGCAGTGCCGCGGTTGGAATGACAGCAATCCCCAGAAAGACGAGAAACCGCGAGCGATAGATTTGCGCCGTGCGGTCAAGAATCTCGCTCAAGCTCGAAGGGTGCAGTGGCTCATCCATGATTGCTTTCGTTTGGAAGTTGCGCCGGGCCGGACTCATCAGCCGGCGCCTGCTCAAGTGCTTCCAACGGCCCGCCCTGAGCCGCACTCTCCCCATCGGGAACCGGCTCGGTCGCAGGAGCCGGTTCAAGCTCCGGCCAGGGCTCCACGGCATCCCCTGGCACCTGCAGCGGTGTTGCAGCAGCCTCGTCTCCCGCTGAAGGAACGTGCGCATTCATCCCCGCCGCTTCCATCATCCACTCAATGTCGAAGCCTTCTTTGCGCACGCGCTGGTCATAGTAGAAGAGGGTCAACCCGGTCGCATACATGGGCCCGATAAAGCTGTTTGTAAAGAAACCCACAATCTGTTGCAAAATCTGCAGCCACAGCGACGGCTGTCCATGTCTCTTGGCGGCTGCAAAAACAGCCACAATAAAGAAAACCTGCGTGATTGCGATCAGCCCAAGTTGGATAACGGCGATCAATAGCCCAAGTACAAAGATCCGCCCGCGTGAACCTTCGCTCAATTCAATGCTGCGGCGTATCGCTTTGCGGGCCGGCAGATCTTCCACCACCGATGCGGGCACAGCCAGGGAATAGCGCAGCCCCATGAAAACGGCGTAAACCAGCGCCGCCATCCAGAGAATAATGAAGCCCACGAAGACGATTACGACAATGATTGCCGCATGCGCATCGCCATTGCCGCCGCCTTGCACGAAGAACCCCCTGGGGCGCGCATACACCCAAAGAAAAACAGAAAAACCAATGATGAGAATTACAAACGGGATGTAGATGATAAACCCGATAATCGTCATCAGCCAGAGATAGCGCCCCAGCCGAGGCACGATGCTGAGATAGGCGCCGCGAATGGTAGCAGGCTGTCCAAGGTTCACCCAGGCCACGGCACGATTATTGGCGGCCACAGCCGCGCCGGCCCCGATAAAGATCAGCGGAATCATGACCAGCAGGAAGCTCAGCGTCACCCATGGCAGTTGTTTCGTCATGTGCAGGTGAGTAAACAGCTCGCCAGATCCAAGTTGCACCAGGTTCAGCACCAGCAAGACCCCGGCATACACGGCGGCGATCCCTGCAAACAGCACAAAATTGTTGCGGTAAAGCTGGGCAGTGCGGTCCAGGATTTCCCCCAAAGACATGGGGCGCAGGTCGGTTTGCATTCCGGGCTCCTCGTGAACGGCCATAAAGCGCTTGGCGGGATGTTAGCACAGCGGGAAACCTCTGCTCGTCCACGCATTACCCATGAGGTATCTTGTATTTGTAAACCAATAACTGTTGCCGCATGTGTGCGGTAAACTGGTGTACCGCGCGATGAGCGATTCCCGCACCACGGTAAACGATCTGGCGAAAGCCTGCGCCCACTCCGCCGATGCGGCCGAGTGGGAGGATTTTGTAGGCCGCTGCATGCCCCTCGCCTCCCTGGTTGCGCTGCGTGTAAGCCGCATGTGGGTCAGCGCCCCATCGCCCGCGACAGTAGACGATATTGTGCAGGAAATCTTCCTCAAGCTTTGCGATCAGGAGAGGCGCATTCTTCGGACGTTTCAGCCGCGTGGAGAAGATTCATTCCTCGGCCTGCTTCGCATCGTTGCGGCATCGGTGGCCAACGACTATTTCCGCCGCATTTACTCCACCAAAAGGGGTGGCAAAGTGGTAACCATGGCCCTGATCGATGAAGATGCCCAAACACCGTTCGACGGAACCCCTCCCGTTGCGCAAATGCAGCAATCCGCGTTGCTCGCCCAACTCGACCAGAAGCTCCTCTCCGCGCCGGAGATTATTCCCGAGCGCGACCGAGCCCTCTTCTGGCTCTATTACCG
>JBELAI010000161.1:0-13272 GCA_049508975.1 Occallatibacter sp.
GGCATGCGCAATTGGCGGCCTTATATCCCTGATGTCGTTCGCCAAATGAGGGAAGATGGTGTGGACGAGGCTGCAGTCATCTGCCTTGCGCCGCAGAATTCGCGCACCAGCGTGGGTTTGTACCGCCGGGCCGTGGAGGCTGAAGCGAAGGGCATCCGCATCGACTTTACCGAGGGCTGGGCGCATCACCCGCTGCTGGTGGAGGCCTTCGCCGAGCGCCTGAGGCCGGTTTTAAGCAAGCTGAGCATCGAGGTTGGGCATCCGGTGCCTGTTCTGTTTACGGCACACAGCGTGCCTACCCGAACGGTTGAGGTTCTCGACCCTGGTAAGAGCCAGGAAGGGCAGCCGCGCTTGTGGCCTGGACAAGGCGCGGACCCGTATGCGGAAGAGGCAAGGGGGACGGCTGCCTTGGTTGCCGAACTTGTCCCGGAGATTCCGCAATGGTGGTTCGCGTTTCAGAGCCAGGGAGCGAGCGGCGGTCCATGGATCGGGCCCAGTGTTGAGGGCACGCTCGACTCGATAGTTGCAGGGGGCGTTAAGGAGATCATTCTGCAACCCATCGGATTTCTTTGCGATCACGTTGAGATTCTCTTTGACGTGGACATCTTGTTTCGCGACTATGCAGCCAAACTGGGTTGCAGGCTTGAGCGCCCGGAGTCTCTGAACGCTTCGCCCACGCTGGCCAGGGCGGTCGCGGACCTGGCGAGACAGGGATTTGCGCGGCTGGATGCGCCTGCGCTCTGACAGAGTCCCGAATACGGTGATGCGGGCATCGCGCTCTCCCACCCTTGGCGCAAAAACAAAGACGCGCCGAGGGTGGGGCACCCAAGGGATCTGGGCAGGCGTTTTTCTCGGTACTCCTGCGCATGAACTCCGCACAATAGTACTTTCGGTGTAGAGGATTCTTCGACCGGAATCCAATAGAACCGGCTATGATGTTCTATCGAGACAGCTTAATCGGAGGGTCCAGGGAGTTGAATTTGGCCCCGCGGACTCATTGAAGGCAACAGCCGGGAGAACGAAAATGCACTGCAAGAACTGCGGAAGCAATCTGCGTCGTATCCCACGCAAAGGCGTTCTGCAACAAAAGGTTTATACATTATTCGGGTACTATCCCTGGGAATGTCCAATTTGCAGGGCACCGATCCTGCTGAGAAAGCAGCACCAGCGCAAGAGCCACAAGGTGCAGGAAAGCGGCGCCGATTAACTTGGTGCGCGGTTTTTCCTTAATACATGCGCAGACGAATCTAGGACCGGAAGAAATTTTTGGCCAGGAAGATTACGTTTGCGGGCCGCTCGGCCAGGCGGCGCATGAAGTAGGGGTACCACTCGCGGCCAAAGGGTACATAGACACGAACGTTATAGCCCTCCCGGACCAGGCTCCGCTGCAGCTCTCGCCTGACACCGTAAAGCATCTGAAACTCGAAGCGGCTGGGATCGATGCCGTGTTGTTTCGCGAACGCCTTGATCGTCGCGACGATGGCATCGTCGTGCGTGGCCAGGCCGTGATAGATAGGGCTTTGAAGCAGCATCTGGCTTAGACGGATGTAGTTCTTGTCGACGTCTGCTTTGGCCGGGAAAGCGACCTCGGGCGGCTCCTTGTATGCGCCCTTGCAGAGCCGAACACGGATGCCATCGGCGATAAGCTGCTCGATATCCGCCTGCGACCGGAAGAGGTAGCTCTGGATGACAATGCCGATCGAGCCGCGAAGCTCGGCCTTTGCGTTGATCCGGCGCACGATGTCCAGCGTTACCTGGGTCAGCGACGAGTCTTCCATGTCGATACGCAAAAAGTTGCCCTTGGCTTGGGCATGCGTGGCGAGGCTCTCGGCGATTCCCTCGGCCAGCGCGGGGGAAAGTTCAAGCCCCATTTGCGTGAGCTTTACGCTGATGTTCGCGTTTACCTTGTCGCCGTCAATCAAGTCAAGTAACTGGTGGTAAATTTCGGCCGCCCTGTGCGCTTCGGCCTCGGAACTGACGCTCTCCCCGAGCGAGTCCAGCGTTACCAGCATTCCCTGGTGGTTCAGGGCTTCCGCCACACGGAGCGCGTCGCCAATCTCCATCCCGGCGACAAACCGGGAGCTCATCCGCCGGCCAAAGCGTGTGTTTTCACAAAAGCTGCGCAGGGTTCGATTCTTAGAAAGAGCAATAAAGGCGGAACGTAAGACGGGCATTAGGCGATCCTGTGGATGAGTGTCCTAGCTGGGACCTCGGGCGTACCCTTCAGTTTCGCACAATTGGCCTATTGCGCGCCGCTGGCGCGGATTTGCGGCAGGGCAATTGCATGAAGGCAATCGTATAGGAAGAGAGAGGTTCGCCGCGGCCCTACGGGACGCGAAAATGGATAGGGACGCTCCCCCAGGATTCCATCATGGGCTATTATCGACGCCTCCCTCCGGGAGGAAATGCGACAGGCTTGCTCACCGCCCCGGAGAAAACGCGAGCAGGATCCTTGCCTACTGCAACTGCACTTCGACGACTGTGCTGCCATGCGCAGGCAGGGTTACGGTTACGTCTTTCGACACTTTGCTGGTTTCCATTGTGAACGCGTCCTCGACCGCATGTTTGTTATTGTCCAGGCCCAATTCCTTCCAGGTGGCGCGCAGCGTGACGGGCTTGCTGTCGAGATTGAAAAACGCGAAATACTCGGCATAGCCGCGCGCGCCGGGCGTGTTGATGGTGGCACGCCACACGCGCGCGTTTTCAAAGCCGGGGGGCAGACTTGCTGCTTCGAGAGGGCGGCTAAAGGTTGAAGCCTGGTCGATGAAGAGCACCGTCTGGTTGGTGAGCAGAGAACGCGTGTAGGCGTCCAGCTTGGTGAGGTTCGCGCCGATAATCAGCGGCGAACGGGCCACGGCCCAGAGCGTGAACTCGGTGCGCTCCTCGTCGGGAGTCAGGCGCGACTGGCGCGCTTCGCCCCAGCCGGGATGCGGTCCGAGGTAGCCAAACGGCAGCATATCTTCATCCGGCCAACTGCCCGGTCCCACGTAAGCGACCCACTTGGCCAGGCGGTCAAACGCGTCTCTTGTACCGAAGGGAAACTCGCTTCCGCCCGGCTTGTGCTCCGCCGTCCACACATCCCAGTGATCGTCGGAGATGCGCCACATCTGCGCTTGTTTGGCCACCTCCGCGGCATTCTCCAGCGAAGTAGGGCCGGGCGAAAGGCTTAACACAATTGGACGGCCGGTTTTGCGGATCGCCGAGGCAATCTGAGCGATCTCTGTGGGACGATACGGATGGTCGCTGATGCAGTCGACCTTGATGTAGTCCAGGCCCCAGGAAGCGTACTTCCTGATCATGGAGTCGTAGTAAGCCTGACCGGCGGCGTTGTCTTTCACGCCCCAGTTTCCGTCATCCCACGGGCAGGGGGAATCCATGTCGGCCGCGTCCGCGGCATGAAAGCTCGAGCCGGCGATGGGCAGGTTCGCCTTGACCACCTGGCGCGGAATCCCACGCACAATGTGAATGCCGAATTTCAATCCCTTGGCATGAACCCAGTCGGCAAGCGGCTTGAAACCCGCACCGCCCGCGGACGATGGGAACCGGCTTTCCACCGGAATGAGAATTCCGTTGGCATCCCACAAATACTTGCGCGTCTCCAGCGTTTTGGCGAATGGGTCGTCCATATACCAGCCTTCATCGATGACCGCGTACTCCCAGCCGAATTGGCGCAGGCCGGCGAGAACGGTGGCGTTGGCCCGGTAATCGGCCTCATTGATGGTCAGGCCATAGGCATCCCAACTGTTCCAGCCCAGCGGCGGTGAAGGGGCGGGATTTTGTGCGGATAGGCGAGCCGTGAGGAGAAGGACGAGGACAAAAACAGCTGCGGGAAGAAGACGAAAACGTGCCATGCGGAAATCGTATACCACTCGCTGCGGGATAGGCACTCTGGAGAACGCGTAAACACGTGCCTCCTCCCGATTCCGCATCCCGTGCGGTAAGCTGGTGCGGGGGTATTCTCCATGCGTTTACGCGCCCTGGGCCGAATGGCTCTTGCGTCGCTGGCTCTGGTGTTCGGGCTTGGCCTGGTTGCCCAGCAGCCGTCTCCTCAGGAAGCGCCCAATCCGCCGCTTCCTGTGCTCCATGTCGACAACGGGCCCAATTCGGCCGATGCGCAGAAGCAGCATTATGTGGTGCTCGTTTCGCTGGACGGCTTCCGCTGGGACTATGCCAAGCGCGACGGCGCGACGCACTTGCTGGCCCTGGGGAAGAAAGGCGTCTGGGCGCCGGAAGGAATGCTGCCGAGCTATCCATCGTTTACGTTTCCGAATCACTTCACGATCGTCACCGGGCTTTATCCGGAGCACCATGGGCTGGTGGCGAACAGCTTTTACGACGAGGCCAAACAGGCGCGCTACGGCATCGGGGACGCGAAGGCTGTCACCGATGGCTCGTGGTATAGCGGCACGCCGTTGTGGAGCCTGGCGGAGAGCCAGGGGATGCGCACGGCCTGCTTCTTCTGGCCTGGGTCGGAGGCCAAGATTGCCGGCTTTCAGCCCACGTATTACCTCAAGTTCGACGACAAGATCGAGGACGCGGCGAGAATTCAGCAGGTGCTGGCATGGTTGCGATTGCCTGCCACGGATAGGCCGCATTTCATTACGCTTTATTATTCCCAGCCGGACCATGAGGGGCACGAATTCGGTCCCGACGCGCCGGAGACCAAGGCCGCAGTCGTCAAGGTCGACGGCCTGATCGGCAAGCTCAAGGCAGGGCTGGATGCGACTGGGTTGCCGATCGACCTGGTGGTGGTAAGCGATCATGGCATAGCAAAAGTGGAAGGCGGCTGGATAACCCTCGACCAATTTGCCGATTTGACGGGCTTCGATACTGTCGGGACGCTGCTTTATGGAAAGACCGAAGAAGATCGCGCGCGCGTGTACAACAAGCTCAAGCAGGCCTCGCCGCAGTTTGTCGCCTACCGGCGCAAGGATGTTCCGGCAGCGCTGAACTATAACCAGAATTCGCGAGAGGGCGATCCGGTGGTGATCGCCACAGGGCCGTATGCGATCCGCGCGCACGGGCCGCCGGAGGGTACGCCTGACAAAGCTCCGACATCGGGGATGCATGGGTTCGATCCGCGCAAGATGCCGGTGATGAAGGCCAGTTTCTTTGCGGCGGGACCCGATATAGTTGAAGGAAAGACCGTGGCGCCCTTTGAGAATGTGAACCTATACCCGTGGCTGGCGCACCTGCTCGGCCTTGCTCCTCCAAAAAACGATGGAAGCCTGAATGTGCTGGCCGGAACCTTGCGCGATGGCGGCGGGGATCGATAGAAATGAATGCCGCGTGCGGATGTTAAAAGGAGTTCTGGAAGAATGAAAGTTGTCTTGGGCATTGACGGTGGGGGAACGAGAACCCGCGCGTCGATTGTTGCAATCGATGAAAGTGGTTCCGGTGAGCGGGTTTTAGCACATGCGGAAAGTGGTTCCATCAAACGACTGCGCGTTGGAGCGGAAACGGCGGAAGCCAACTTGCGCGAATTGCTGACCTCGGTTTACAAGCAGGCCGGCGTAACCAGCGTGACCGCAGCCTGCTGTGGTGTGGCCAGTTGCAGCCTTCCGGGAACCGTGGAATGGATCACCGCGGTGCTTCAGGAATTTGGTGCGGAGCGCTGCGAAGTGGTGGGCGATGAAGTCATCGCTCTGGACGCGGCATTTCAGGGCGGGCCTGGAATTCTGCAGATTGCGGGAACCGGCTCGAATTCGATTGGCCGCGCACCGGATGGCAGTCGCGAATGCGCAGGCGGGTATAGTTCCCGGCTCGGCGACGAAGGTTCCGGCTACTGGATTGGGCTGCACAGCGTGCGCAGGGCGCTGAATGCCCATGACCGCGAGGAACCGACGCAAATTCTCGAAAAAGTGGGCGAAATCTGGGGTACGCAGAGCCTTGAGGATCTGGTCAGCCTGGGCGACAGCACGCCAGGCCCCGACTTTGCCGCGCTGGCGCCGGCTATCTATGAACTGGCTGAGGCTGGCGATCCGGTTGCATTGGGGGTATTGAAGCAGGCCGCGGCAGACCTGGTTGACTTTGTTTTGCTGGTGCGGGCTAAGCTGCGCAAGCATCATGGGATTGTGGACGAGGTTCCTGTTGCCTGGACCGGCGGCGTGGTCGAAAAGATGACCATCGTGCGCGAGGCATTCTTTGCTGGACTCCATGCAGGGGCGCCGGAGATGCCGGTCTGCATGGAGGGGGCGATTGCGTTGAACGGGGCGCTTTGGCGGGCGAAAAGACTGGCTGAAGCAGGGGATTGAAGTCGGGGGGGGATCGCGAACTGGGCTGAGTTGAGAGTTGAGGTTTCCCGCCCATTCGACAGAAAAAAGTCGAATGGACGGGGCACGGAGCAGTCTTGGCGCTACTGGCAAAGCAGGGTCGGTGTTTTCCATCCGTTCAGGAACGAGGCGGCAAGCTTACCGGAGCTATCCACAGCGACCAGGTTGGCGGGCTGGCCTGCTTTGAGTGAGCCGGCCTGATTGCTGAATCCTGTCATGGCTGCCGGGTTAGCGGTGAGCAGACGCAGACCCTGTTCCAGCGTGCCGCCGGTGAAGGCCATGAAATTGGTGAGAGCCTTGTCGAGAGTAAGCACGCTGCCGGCTAACACGTCGCCCAGCGTGGCCCTTCCATTTGCCACTTGAACAGTGAAGCCACCTAGCTGATAAGCGCCGTCGGGCATGCCGGTGGCGCTCATTGCGTCGGTTATCAGAATGGCTCGCTCCGGCCCCTTGCAGCGCCACCAGATCTTCACCATCTCAGGGGTGTTGTGGATGCCGTCGCAGATCAGCTCAGCGAAGAGTGAATCGTCGGTGAGCACAATGCCCAGAATGCCCGGCTCGCGGTGGTCCAGCGGGCGCATGGCGTTGAAGGTGTGCGTGGCGCTTACGGCTCCCGCGGCAATGGCGGCGCGGGTCTCGGCTGCCGTGGCATCGGAGTGGCCGAGAGAAACGCGGACGCCGCGGGAAGTGGCGTGGGCGGCGAATTCGAGTGCATCGGGCAATTCAGGAGCTAGTGTTATCAGGCGGATGTGTCCTTCGGCTGCTTCGTAGAGACGGTCGAACAGCGCGATGTCCGGATCGAGCAAAAGCGCGGGCGGGTGAACGCCGCGTTTCGAATGCGAGAGAAACGGGCCTTCGAGATGAATGCCAATGGGCCAAGTAGCAGTTTGTGCCGAGTCCGGCGGATGGGCGATCAGCCTGGCTAAACCGGAGAGTGAGCGTAAGGTCGCGTCGATGGGGGCGGTGACCGTGGTAGCCAGGTAGCTGCCGGTTCCGTGTGAGGCGAGCAGGCGGCCCATGGTGGTGAGGGCTTCGGGCGTGGCCTCCATTACATCGTGACCGGCTGCGCCGTGAATGTGAATATCGAAGAAAGCCGGGGACAGGGTTGCGCCGGGAAAGTCGAAGACCTGACCCTCAGGAGTGGCAGGGAGTTCAGCGGCTGTGCGGGAGTCGATCGACTCGATTCGTCCATTTTCAATAACGACTACGGGATGGTCAACCAGGCTCGTCCCGTTCCAAAGCTTCTCTGCAGTCAGCACCGTTCGCATCAGAAAAGATTACCGCATTGCGGGCATGGTCTGCCTGTGGCGCTCTGGATTGGCGTTTTGGCCACTTCGCAGGGGCCTAGTTGATAAGGAGCTTGCTTTGAGGTCCCCGTGTGCCGGCCTGGCGCTGTGCAGATTTCAGCGCCGCCTGGGTGGCGGCTAATTCGGCCTGGCAGGCGGTAAGCTGCGCGGAGAGATGGGCGAATTTAGACTCAATATACGTGCGTAGTTCCTCGATGGCCGATTCAAGGCGGTCATTGGCGGCAATCTGCTCTCCCTGGCTCATCTGCACGGCCTTGAGGTTGGGCAGAATGACGTCTGTGAGCAGCATGGTCAGGGAAACGGAAGGATCACTCATGAAAAGATTCTAAGCACAATTGAGTTAAAGCGCCTCATTACTGACGGTTGGCCAATGGTAACGGAGGAGTAATCCCAACGGGTTACGCATGCGGAACCCCTGCGAGGCTTGGGGGGGAACAGAGTAACGGATTGTTGAAGCGCGATTGAGGGGGGGTTTGTTAAGGTTTTGCAATGTATACGAAGTTTTTCATTACAGTTGCAGGCACTGCCCTGGCCGTTGGAGCAGGATCTATTTCATCTCAAACCGTCGATCTGCCCACCAGCAAACAGCTGATTGGGGAGATTCCTGGCCATCCGCAGCGGCTCAATAGCCTGCCGATATCCATGGCTGTTTCTCCAGACGGGCGGTACGTTGTTACCGTGAACACGGGTTACGGCACCTTCGAGTCGAATTATGAGCAGTCGCTGGCGGTCGAGGATACGCAAACGGGCAGGCTGGAGGATTTTCCCGACGACCGCACGTTGGTGCAGGCCAGGCAGACACTTTATTCGGGCCTTGCATTCAGCCACGATGGGACCCATCTTTATGCCAGCATGGGCTCGATTACGTCGCCGGAAGGCAATGGCAAGGACACGACCGGCAGCGGCATTGTGGTCTACAGCTTCAAGGCGGGCAAAATTGCGCCGGAGCGGTTTATTAAGATACCGCTGCAACAGCTTGCGGCGGGTCATACGACGAAGCTGATTGGCGGTGTGGATGGCGACAAGGGTGTGCCGTATCCGGCAGCGATTGCGCTGGTAGGCCCCTTCAAGAATTATCCGGAAAAGTTGCTGGTGGCCGATAATCTTTCCGACGATGTTCTGCTGCTGGACCCTGCCACGGGCAACATTGAGAAGCGATACGACCTGTCGGAGAGCGCCGCGGTGCCGTCCACTTTTCCGATTGCGCTGGCGGTTCCGCAGTATGGTGGGCGAGCCTTTGTGGCGCTCTGGAATTCATCTGAGATTGTGGAACTGGATCTGATCAACGGAGGCGTAGGGCGCAGACTGAATTTACTGAAGCCAACGAGTCCCGTCAGGCCGGGCACGCATCCGTGCGCGTTCGAATTCTCGCCGGATAATAAGACGCTCTATGTGGCGCTGGCTAACCGCGATGCTGTGGCAGCGATCAATGTGGGGCCTGGAGAAGTGCACGGGCAATTCTCGGTGAAGGGGTATTTCGATACGCGACTGCCAGGACAAAGCTACTTTGGCGCGGAGCCTGAGGCGCTCGCCATCAACGGGGACGGCAGCCGCTTGTATGTGGCGAATGGGGCCAGCGACGCTGTTGCCGTGATCGATACGAAAAAGCTGACCAAGGACGCGGCGAAGAAGGGAATGGTGGAGCCGGACGGATTTGTTCCTACCGAATGGATGCCGATGGACCTTGCGTTTATACCCTCTGGGACGGGTGGCAAGCTCTATGTGGCTACAGCAAAAGGGAAGGGAACCGGGCCGAACAACCGCCCCCAGCCGGTGAAAGATGAGTCTACCCCGAGTTGGTTGCACAGGCCTACTACTTACATCGGGACGCTGCTCTACGGCTCGCTGGCCGCGTTGGACGCGGCGGATATCGAGAAGAACCTGCCGCAATGGACTTCCGTCGTGATGGAGTCGAACCGGATGAAAGCGGCGGAGGAAAAGATTGCCTTTGCGGGTGCGGAGCAGAGCCGGATCAAGCACGTGATTTACATCATTAAAGAAAACCGCACATACGACCAGATTTTCGGCGATCTGAAAAAGGATGGAAAGCCGGTGGGCAACGGCGATCCCAGCTTGAACATGTACGGCGAGTCGATTACGCCGAACTTGCACAAAATGGCGTTGCAGTTTGGCGTGCTGGATAACTTCTACGATTCGGGCGAGGTGTCGGGCGATGGGCATGTGTGGTCCAACGCGGCCATCGGCTCGGACTACCTGGAGAAGACCTGGCAGCAGTCGTATCGCGGCAACGAGCGGACTTACGACTTTGAAGGAGTGGTGGCCGAGGGCTTGCCGTTGTGGCAGAATATTCCCGATGTAAACGAGCCGGCCAGCGGCTATTTGTGGGGAGATCTCGCGGTGCACGGCAAGACGTATTACCATTTCGGCGAATTCATTTCGACAAAGTTCTGCGATGCGGTGAAGACTACGAATCCGCAGCAGGGGCCGGTGCTTGCGGGTGCCAGTTGCGCGCATCAGTCGATTGCACCGGGTGAGGCGATTCCCGAGTCGTGGGGCGGCGGCGTTAACAAATGGCCGTGGCCGATTCCATTGATCGCTACAAATACTGCGACCAAGCCGGAACTGATTGGGCATTTTGCGGAAGAGGCGCCGGACTTCAATCTGCAAGTGCCGGACCAACTGCGGGTGGAGATTTTTCTGCGGCATTTGAAGGGCTGGGTTGCGGACAAAGAGCAGGGCAAAGACACTATGCCGAACTTTGTGATGCTGCGGCTGGGCAACGATCATACCGCCGGCACGCGCCCTGGCGGGCCTACTCCGAAGTCTTCCGTGGCCGACAACGACCTTGCGGTTGGCAGGGCTGTCGAGGCTATATCGCATTCGCCATTCTGGGATGACACGGCGTTCTTCGTTCTTGAAGACGATGCGCAGAACGGGGCCGATCACGTGGACGCGCATCGCAGCCTGGCGCTGGTCATCAGCAAATATGCGCCGCGCACCGCGGATGGTGCGCCGTTTGTGGATAGCCGGTTCTACTCGACGGTGAGTGTGGTGCGGACTATGGAGACGCTGCTCGGGCTGCCGCCGATGAACAACAACGACGCGCTCTGCTCGCTCATTTCCACGCTGTTTACCGGGCCCGGCGATCAAGCCCCGTATGCCGCCGATGTTTCCAACCGGGAGAATGGCTTGATTTATACGGCGAATGCCAAGAATGCGCCGGGGGCGAAGGAAAGCTCGAAGATGGATTTTCGCCACGCCGATCATGCGGATGCGCAGAAGCTGAATGTAATTCTGTGGAAGGACGCGATGGGGGACAAGCCGGTCCCAGCGATGATCAAGGAGAAGCGGAAGAAGAGCACGAAGGACGAGGACGATTAGGGAACTGTTCTGTTACGACAGAAGTTGGGTGGGAAGGCGCAAATTTCAATTGGCCCGCTCTGAGGCGAATTAAACTAACCGCATGACAAAGCGAATTGGTGTGCATCTGGGGACTTCAGGCGGGGCTTCTAATGCCGTAGAAAAAGCCCGCGAAATTGGCGCGAGTACCTTTCAGTTTTTTTCGTCGAGCCCGCGGATGTGGCGCGCGCCCAAGGTGGACCCCGCGCAGGCTATCCGCATGAAGGCACTTCGTGCCGCTCTCGATGTTGGACCATTGGTCATCCATACCAGCTACCTGGTGAACGTATGCAGCCAGACGGACGAGATTCGCGAAAAGAGTGTCGCCGCGTTTCGTGGGGAGATTGAGCGGGCGCTTACCTTTGGAGCGGATTACCTGGTCTTGCATCCGGGCTCGTGGAATGGGCTGACGCGGGACGAAGGCCTCAGGCTTGCGGCGGATTCGATCAAGCGTGCCATCGATGGACTGGCGTGGGAGGGGACCGGGTTCCACATCCTGATTGAAAATACGGCGGGGGCGCAGTACTCTCTGGGCGGGAGCTTTGAGCAGGTGGCGGAGTTGGTGGAGTTGTTGAAGGCCTGCGCGCCGGTGGGCGTGTGCCTGGATACGTGCCATTGTCATGTGGCGGGCTATGACATGGTGAGCGACGAGGGCTACGCGAAGACGATGAAACTGGTTGCGTCCACGGTCACCTTTGACGATGTCAAAGTCTGGCATTGCAACGACGCCAAGGCTGCGATGGGATCGAAGCTGGACCGGCATGAGCATATCGGGCAGGGGACGATGGGCGTGGAGCCTTTTCGTCGCCTGTTGAACGATGCGCGGTTTGCTCATGCGGCGTTTATTGCGGAGACTCCAGTGGACGAGCCGGGGGATGAGGAGCGGAATGTGCGGGTGCTGAAGAGCCTGGTTGAGACTGTATAGATTTGGCGCTAACCGCGCATCTTGTACCCGAAATAAAAATTCTGTCACGCAAAACGAATTCGCTGGCGAAGCGTCCGTACAGAGAGCTATCGTCGCTAGATCACGGTTCGAATTCAAAGGAGATTGACGCATGAGAATGCTTACCAGGAGCCTTCCCCTCATCCTGATGGCCGCGCTTTTCGCACCGCTGGCGAACGCCCAGTCGCCGGCCCAGAATGCCGCACCCAAGCCACCCGATAGCCCTTCGAAGGTGTTGCTCGATAGCTGGAACGACGTTGGCCGGAAACTAATCGCGATGGCTGAGGATTTCCCCGAGGACAAGTACGACTTCAAGCCGCATCCGACGCAACGTTCATTTGCGGAACAGCTTTTGCACGCGGCCGGCGGAAACTACTACTTCATCAACCCGGCCAAGGGTTTGAAGCCGCCAGCCGGGGACCCGAAGCGGGCAGACTACGCAACCAAAGCGGCAGTGGTCGCGTTTGTCAAGAAGTCGTTTGCCGAGGGAGCGGACCTGATCAAGAGCAAGGGCGACGGTGGAATGAACGACCTTTATATCGATCCGTTCTCGAATGGCCAGACGCGCTTTTCCGACGGTGCCTGGGGATTCATTGAGCATGGTGGCGAGCATTATGGGCAGCTGGTTGTTTATTACCGTGTGGCGGGAATGGTGCCGCCGGAGTCGCGGCCGAAGAAGTAAGCTGAAAAGTCTGCACGCTGAGAGGTGCGGAATCGCCCGGGCGGGTAGATGTTGCAAGTTGTACCGTTGCGCCGTACAATGACTCCAGAGGAAGAAAACCGCGATGATCCGCGGATTCCGAGACCGCTGGTTGGAGGAGTTTTTTGTTCGCGATCTGCCCAGCCGGCAGATTCCGCCGGAACTGGAAACACGGCTGTTCAGGAAGTTGCAACTGCTGGACGATGCAATGTCAGATAGCGACTTGCGTGTGCCGCCAAGCAATCATTTTGAGAAGCTGCGCGGCAATCTCGCCGGATGGTATTCAATTCGGGTGAACGATCAGTGGCGATTGATTTTTCGTTGGGACGGCGGCTCAGGCGAGGCTGCACAGGTTTATCTAGATAATCATAATTATCGATGAGGAGAGGTCATGCTGAGTACGGACCGGAAGCCCGTAAGTGTTGGCGAGATGCTGGTAGAGGAGTTTCTGACTCCGATGGGGCTGACTCAGGGTGCTTTGGCTGAAGCAATGGGAGTGCAGCGCAAACTGGTCAACGAGCTATGCAACGATCGCCGCGCCGTGACTGCGGATACGGCGCTGATGCTGGCTCGCGTCTTTGGCAATTCGCCGGAGTTCTGGCTGAATGTGCAGCGCCGGACGGACCTGTGGGAAGCGCTGCACACGCCCCGGCGTCGGCAGCGGATTGAGCAGGCGCGGGCGTTGCAGGT
>JBELAI010000162.1:0-13246 GCA_049508975.1 Occallatibacter sp.
GCGGCCTTCACAGTCCCTGTCAGCGACACGGGGTCGCCGGCACCCGCCTCGATGAAGTGACTGAGAATTCCCTGATACCCGCGCTCGGCCGTCTCGATATAGCGTTGAGGAAGATAGCCCTCGCGCACTGCCTTGGCCAGTGCATAGACAAACATGCAGGAGGCGGAAGATTCGAGATAGTTTCCTTTGGTCTCGGCCTTATCGAGTACCTGATACCACAGTCCAGACGTGCCATCCTGGTAGCGTGACACCGCCGCGGCATCCCGTTCCAACTGGGCGATCAACTGCTTCCGGCCTGAGTTGTCCTCGGGGAAATATTGAAGCGTATCTACCAATGCCATCATTTCCCAACCCATGCCTCTGGCCCAGAATTGCTGGGAGTCGCCGGTTTCCTTGCTGGCCCAGCGCTCTTGTTTCGACTCATCCCATCCTTGATAGAGCAGGCCGGTCTTCGCATCGCGGGCATGCTCGTCAATCAGCGCAAACTGCCTGGCGATGTCGTCGAATGCTTCCGGATGATGAAACGTGGCAGCATATTCGGCGTAAAATGGCTCCGCCATATATAGCCCGTCCAGCCACACCTGATTTGGATACCTCTGCATGTGCCAGAAGCCGCCCGACGGAGTGCGTGGTTGATGCATCAATTGCTGGTAAAGCGACGTTGCGGCCACCGCATAGCGCTTGTCCTGTGTAACTCCGTATAACTCAAGTAACTGTCGTCCCAGAAGGATGTTATCCAGTTGATACTCCTCTACATTCCAGTTTGCGATGGAGCCGTCCGGGCCGACAAACTGATCGACTGAACTTTCGATGTAACTGTAGTAGCGGGGATCGGCGGTGTTCAGCCAGACAGCATTCACGCCTTCCAGCAGAGTGCTCAGATCGTAATTCCAGGCCCAGTGTTGGTCCGCTGGAACCAGGCGCCCATTGGGCCAGCGCTCGATCGCCGCCGTGGCCACGCGTTCGGACAGCGGCCGCTTTTCCGCATGTACTGCGCGGGACGTGATTCCGGCAATTCCCGTTAGCAATATCAACCAGGCAACGCTGCAATAACTCTTCATCTGGACCCCAAGTGCATTTGAACTCCACAACCGCTTGTTTCCTTTCCAAACGATGATACGCTTCAAATGCGAAGGGGGCATGTCACTTGCAGGCCCCGTAGTAGAATCGCTGTAAGCCGATGTCCATTTCACTGGGAACCCAGCATCTCACGCCACCAAAGCGGATCTGAAACGTGTGGAACGGCGCATTCAGAAGTTCACTTGACTATGAAAAAAGGCCGCAATCCTGGTCCACGCAGATGATCCTGTCAAGGCTCCGAACGAATCTTGACTTTATGCCTTCCCCGGTGCGCGACCGGCCGGGATTGTTGATCCGCGACTCCTATCGCTACTCCGATGCAACGCTCATCATTCCTCCGCTCCTGGTACGCGGCCTGGAGTTTTTTGATGGAGTACGCACCGATGCAGATATGAATGCGGAACTAACCCGGTTGGTAGGTGGTTCCGAGATTGGGAATGCTGTCCAGAATCTTATGAAAGCCCTGAAAGACGCGGGATTCCTCGAAGACGAGACCTACGCGAAGCTCAAGGAAAGCCGCCATTCTTCCTTTGCTCAAAGCCCCGTAAGGGAAGCGGTTCATGCTGGATCCGCGTATCCGTCAGAAGTCGATCCGCTGCGGACTGTAATGCAAAAGTACCTGGGCGGAGTGGCATCGACGCATGAGGGATTGGTCGGAATCGCAGCGCCTCATGTAAGCCCGGAGGGCGGATGGCAGAGTTACCGCGCAGCCTATCAATGGCTGACCCCGGATCTTGGTGATCGCACTTTCGTATTGCTCGGAACTTCGCATTATGGAGAGCCCGACAAGTTTGGATTAACACGAAAACCCTTTGAAACACCGTTCGGCAAAACGAAAACCGACGATGCACTCGTATCTGAGCTAGCGCGCCAGCCTGCGTCGTTGATGGAGGATTACTGCCATTCAATCGAGCATTCGATCGAATTCCAAGTCGTCTTTCTTCAGTCCATCTATGGTCCGGATGTTCGCATCCTTCCCATTCTGTGCGGATCGTTCGCCAGGAGTATTTACCAAGGCGGAATGCCGGAAGACAACGACAGCGTCAAGCGCTTTTTGGGTTCGCTCGGGGAGATTGCATCAAGAGAAAGAGAACGGCTGTTCTGGGTGCTCGGCGTGGATATGGCACACATGGGTGTGCGCTACGGTGACAGCTTTTCCGCTTATGCCGATCGGGATGAAATGGCAGCGGTTAAAGAGCGGGATCAGCTAAGGATTCAGCGAGTCAACGCAGCGGATGCGCGTGGCTTCTGGGAATTGGTTAAAGAGAATCAAGACGATTTGAAGTGGTGCGGGTCTTCGCCGATCTACACGTTCTTGAAGGTCATGCCGAAGGCGCGTGGGACTCTGCATCGCTATGAACAATGGAACATCGATGATCGGAGCGTCGTCAGCTTCGCCGGAATTTCCTTTTGCGGTTGATTCAAGACTCGACCATGACTTTGAAGGCCCTCTTATGATTCCGGCGACTGTTCACTGAATCGGTAGCCGACGTAAGCGTCGGTCAATAAATACTGCGGATTTCTGGGGTCGTCCTCGATCTTTTTCCGCAATTGACGGATAAATGTTCTGAGGTACTCAAGTTCGTTTCCATACTCCGGACCCCACACGGATTTAAGCAGCCGGGCATGTGGAATCGGCTCGCCGGCGTGCATCATCAGATAATGCAAAACCTCAAATTCCTTTGGTGTGAGGTGAATTGAGCGGCCACTTTTCAGTACGCGATATTTGACCGGATCCAGTTCCAACTCGCCATGGCGAATAGGCGCATCGCGGTTATTATCCTGTGCGCTCCTTCTGCGGACCGCCGAGCGCAAACGCGCCGTCAGCTCGCGCAGTTGAAAGGGCTTGGTTATATAATCGTCCGCTCCGGCATCAAGGGCCAACACCTTGTCGTCCTCGCTATCCATCACGGTCAGCATGAGGATCGGCAAGCGTGCAATCGCATGCCGAATGCTCCGGCATGTCTCCACGCCGCCCATGCCCGGCATGTCCACATCCAGTAGCACCGCATCGAACCATGTCACGCGGACCAATGAAAGGGCTTCCTCGCCTCGGGCTGCTTCTACAATCGTGAATCCCATTCCGGACAACGTCACGCGCAATGCGCGCCTCGTAGAGCTGTCATCGTCCACCACCAGGATTGTGCCCTGTCCCGCATGTATTGCTTCCGTCATCACAATTTCCTCCTTGCGGCTAAGGGAAGTGAAAGAAAGAAAGTCGTTCCTTCCCGGTCATCGCTTATGACCCAAACGTGCCCGTGATGCGCTTGGGCCGCTTTCTTTACGACGGACAGACCTATTCCTGTACCCTGAACGGAATCCCTTGAGTCCCCGGAACGGAAGAAGCGATCGAATACCCGCTCCCTGTCTTCGATTCGAATGGTCGGCCCAAAATTATGAACAGAAAAAATGATTTCGTTGCGACTGATACGCACTGCAATCTCAATGATCGTGTCCGGTGTCGAGTACTTGCGCGCATTGTCAATGTACTGCGCAAGGATCATGGTCAGCAGTGCGCGATCCACTCGAACAACCAAGGCTCGATCTTCAATCGCGATTCGAACTCTGTCATTCCCATTCTGCTCAGCTTGGCCGGCGACTAACACCATGAGCAGATCCTGAACATTTACGTCGTCGGCGTGCAGGCCAATCTGACCGGCCTCTAGCTTTGCAGTCAGAAGCAATCTAGTGCACAGATCGTTCAGGCGAATTGCCTCGTCGTTGATAAGGGAGACCAGGTCGTGCTGTGACTCGCTAAGCGCGCCTAACTCAAGCAAGCCTGAACTGGCAGTCTGAACCGCTGTCAATGGAGTCTTGAACTCATGCGCCAGTGCATCCATAACCGCGGCCCGCAAGTGTTCGGACTTGCTCGCGTTCTCGGCCCTCTCCTCATTCTCGTACGATTGGTAGCGATCGATCGCCATCGCGGCAAGCGACCCCAATGCATCCACAATCAGCGGGCTTAACTCGCCGCGCACAACCAGTGCGCCGACTGGCCCAGCCCCCGCCGACAATACTCGCCGCCATGTACCGTCGAGCGGTTCATCCTCGGCTGTTCCTTTCAGATAGCATTCTCTTGCCAGGTTGTCCTCGCCCTCGTCCCATTCTCCGGCTTTGTCCTGACGCCCCAGATTCAGATCGAACAAGGCGACAGCCTGGACATTAAATATGCGCTGAATCAAAACCACGATCTGCGGCCCGGGAGCCTGACTGAAATCCAGCAGAAGCGAGTTCCGGCTCAACTCGTAAAGTTGCTGCATCCCTGCTCGATTGAAGGCCGCGTCCCTGGAGCTCTGCAGTTCCTTGCGGGATAACTGGCTGATCACAACTGCCGAAATCTGGAATACCCCAAGTGCCACCCACTCCTTCGGATCTGTGATGTAGAAATGAAAAATGGGCCGGGTGAAAAAAAAGTCGAGACACGCCGCCGCAAGCACCGATGTAAAAGACGCTTGCCAGAAGCCGAAGTACAATGCCACAGGAATCACAATCAGCAGATAGAGAAGACTGATGGTTGCCAGGTTAACCTGCAAAACGAACCCCGCGCAGGTTAGTACCGCGATGCCTGCACAGGCGGCCAGGCATTGTCCGGCAATTCGAAGGGTGCGCAGCCGATACAGCCGTCCAAGTACGTTCTGAATTACCATTTGCCGGCATCTCGCTGCTCGAGCTATCTTAGGTTGAGTCTAGCTAGCGCGAGGTGAAGAAAGCATAAAGGATACATATAGAGCGCATATGGAAAGATGCAAAAGGTGTTCCGGTCAATCTTTCCTCATTCATTGAATCGGGGTTCCGGATAGCCCAATGTACAAAGGTCGTTATTGTGCGGGCGCTATCAGATATAGCCAACAGACAGACCGCTACGACGTTCCGCGTCATCCCAAACATTCCGGCAACCCGAGTATCGTGGACAATGCATGAGGGACGCATGAGGGAACCAGTAGGAGCTGAATGAAGTTAACGTTATTAATTTGGAATCCGGCCCTCGATGTTTGCTGGGCTCTGGGGAAAACCTGAGAAAGCCTTACTTCCGTTGTTCCTTATCTCATCCTTATTCTTTGGTGGCTAACATCGAGCTGGGAGATAGTCCCGAATGCAGTGGGTTACATTTGACCGATGATTGGAGAAGTAAATGAAGCGGACAAAATACGCATTCTTACTTGCGATGCTTGGCGCCGTTGCCGTTTGGGGTGAAAGCAATGAATCGGTAAGGCTTCAAGTTCACCAGGCGCCGGATCAGGATGGCGTGTACTATGCAGGTCCCGAGGTATCGGCGCCCAGTCTCGTCAGCACTGTACTGGCGCTCTATCCCGATCACACGAGCGCGAGAGACCTTCAGGGTATGACCGTTATGGCCATGGTCATCGGCGCGGACGGCAAGCCATCCAACATCCAGGTTCTCCATCACCATGGAGACTTCTTCGACCGGGCCGCAAATGCGGCGGTGATGCACTCAACCTTTGAGCCTGGCCGACTCGCCGGGAAACCGGTCCCCGTTTGGATCGATGTACGCGTGGTGTTTCACTCGGATCGCAGCAAGGCCATTCCCCAGGTCGTGATAACAGAGAGAGACCTGCCGCCTCCGGATGAATCGCAATTGGAAGACAAACACCACAACCCACTTTCATACACGCCGCCATTCCCGATTCACACTGTCGACGCGGACTTCGCCGACCCCTTCGCGCAACATCCGTTCGTGCAGGTAGCTGTTGTTACGGTGTTGGTGGGCGAGGATGGCTTGCCGAAAGATGTTCATGTTCGGCGCGGACTTGGGTTTGGCTTGGATGAGAAGGCTGCGGCGGCGGTGAAGCACTATAGATTTCTTCCGGCAACACAAAAGGGCAAAGTGATTGCCGCAAGCAGAGATGTCATGGTCAGTTTCGTCAAGTTCTGAAGCACCGAACGGAGCGATTGATTTTCGATCGATTCTTAATCCTCATCGCCGCTGTCAGGCATGTTTTCCGGCTTCTGTTCGAGATTAATCACCGGCAAGTGCGCCGCTTCAAGCTCACGATTCAAAGCGGGAATGGAAGTTCGTCTGGTCTTCTCCCACCGCTTCAGGGCCTCCATTACTTCTTCGTTCGCGTGATTGGCTGCCTTCAACTGCGCCACCGTTGGCGCGGCATCCGCCATCCCTACTTGTTCGTACAGGCCAGCTGACTCGCCGGCTACATCATCGAGGCCCGGCTCCGTCTCCCCGCTGGTTGACCTCGCTCGCCCGCTCAGTACACCAGCAAGCTCCTTATCGAGATTCTTGATCGCCGTCTTGATTGCGGGAGGGGCGGACTTCGATAACGTCCCCAACTGCTCACGTGCCGAATGAACCTCAAGCGATGCGGACGCGCTTTTTGTGACCATTGCAGCGAGCTTTATCTGCGACGCAAAAAGGACTTGCAAATCAATCGGCGTGGTGTGCACCCTCGGGTCGATCTTTACAGTCAACGACGCCGTCAGGTTCTTGCTTCCCGCAGTTAAACGAACCGAGTATATTCCCGGCAATGCAAGCGGTCCCTCTGGTGTGCGCGGTGTGTCATGCGGAACTGCAGAGATGGGGTAAGAATAATTGGTGGCTGTTGGCGTTGTGTAATGCAGGTCCCAAACCCAGCGATGCATCCCCGGCGTTCCCGGCAGAGTCTTTGGCATGCGCAGCCAGTAAAGAGGGATGAGCTGTTTGGAGAGCGCCTCTATCGTCACCTCCGGCGCATCATTACTTGCATACTTCCGAACTAACTTGCCGGCGCTATCAAGTATCTCCAATGTCACGGGTCCAGCAATTCCTTGCGGCAACACATAGTCGATCACCGCGCCGTCTGGAGGATTTTCTCCCGCGGGTTCGTCGATCGGCAGTGGTGTATCGGAATATGTGCTGCGACGAACGCGATAAGCAGCACCCGGCTTGAAAAGAAATGCACCCGCATCTGCCTTTATTCCGGCAATCTGGCGCAGCGGAGAAATGTCGTCGAGTATCCAGAACGAACGCCCGTGCGTGGCGACAATCAAGTCGTTGTCTTTGATCAGCAGATCGCGCATCGACGTATGCGGGAGGTTAAATTGCAACGGCTGCCAATGGTCGCCATCGTCAAATGAGGCCCACACCGCTGTCTCGGTTCCTGCGAAAAGCAGTCCCTTGCGCACCGAATCTTCCCGCACCGTGTCGATCGGCGAATCGTCCGGAAGGCCTGTCGTTATGCTTTCCCACGTGGCGCCGCCATCGCGCGTACGGAGAAGGTAAGGATGCAAATCATCAATGCGCATGCGGCTTACAGAGACGAAGGCTGTGGTATCGCTGAAGTGCGACGCACTGATCTGCGTGACCTTGCTCCAGGCTGTCAAACTGGGGGGCGTAATGTTTTTCCAATTTTTGCCGTGATCGCGCGTGACCCACACAAGGCCATCATCGGTGCCGGCCCACAGCGTATCGATTGACTTGAACGATGCTGCCACAGAATAGATGACCCCACGGCGCCTTGCCGTGTCCTTCTCTGAATGGGCTTGAAGCGACGCTGGCTGGGTGGAGTGTTCCCGGCTCAAATCTGGGCTTATTGTCTGCCACGTCTTGCCGTAGTCCTTCGTTTCGAACAGCTCATTCGCGGCGTAGTAAAGGTCATGTGCGTCAAGGGGCGAAAAAAGGATTGGCTCGGTCCGATCAGAGCGATAAGCGGGGCTGCGCACCGGGATCGGTGTCACATTCTGCACCTGTCCAGTGGTCATATCGAATTTCGATACTTCTGACCTTCCGGCGCCAAACACAATTTCCGGATGCAGCGGATCAGGGGCGACATAGCCATACTCGATCACTGCCACAGGATGCCATTCGCGGTACGTGATTTCGCCGTCGTTGCCGCGGCTCGATATGCACACCGAACCGCTTTCCTGCTGTCCCGCGCAAACTTGATAAGGAAACGCGCTTGTGGCTGCGACGTGATAAAGCTGAGCTGTCGGCTGGTTGTACCACGAACTCCACGTCGCGCCGCGATTCACGCTCACCACTGCGCCTTGATCGCTCACCAGCAAGATAATGTTCGGATTCTCCGGATTGATCCATAGGTTTTGATAGTCATCGCCGCCCGGCGCCCCGCGCAGGCTCATCCAGGTCTTGCCGCCATCGACTGAGCGCTCGGTGACAATACTCGCGCTGTATATGACATCTGGATTCTTTGGGTCAACCTTTGCGATGGGCAGGTCGCCGCCTCCAATCTTCAGCGCAGGCCGCGGATCGTCGGTCGCCTTCGACCAGGTCTCGCCGGCATCATCGGAGCGATAGAAACCCAGGCCGGCTCCAGAGCCATATCCGCCTTCACGTTTTGTGGCCAGTGTCGCATAGAGCCGATTCGGGTCGCTTGCGGAGATCACCACCTGGATATGAACGAGTTCATCGGGAAGCCCTTTCGTCAGCAGCTTCCACGTAATGCCGCCGTCCGTCGACTTGAATAGTCCGCCCTCTGTCCCGTCATAGGAATTGCCGTCTTCCCATGGCCCCAAAGTCTCCTCCCACATGGAGGCATAAACCACGTCCGGATTGGTCGGATCGATCTGCACATCCGAGCCGCCCGTATTCGCATCCTTGTAAAGCACCTTGGTCCACGTTGAACCGCCATCGGTCGATCGGTAGATTCCGCGCTCCTCATTCGGTCCGTAGGGATGTCCGAGGACTGCAGCGAAAAGCTTGTTGGGGTCGCGTGGATCGACGGCTAATGCAGGAATCTGCTGGCTGTCGCGAAGACCAAGATGTGCCCAGGTTTTTCCTGCGTCGGAGGACTTGTAAACTCCATTGCCCACGGAAAGATCGGGCCGATGCAGCCCCTCACCGCTGGCCGCATAAACAATATTTGGGTCCGAAGGCGCAACAGCAATAGCTCCGATCGACTGCGAAGGTTGCTCATCGAAGATCGGATTCCATGTCCGCCCATAGTCATCGCTCTTCCAAACCCCGCCGTCGCCTTGGCCCACATAAAACACATTAGGCTGGCTCGGAACACCCGTAGCCGCGCGCGTGCGTCCCCCGCGAAATGGGCCAATCATGCGCCAGTGCATGTCCGGCAGCGGCGTTGGAGCGTATGCTTGCCCGAACAGAGATGCGGGCGAGAAAAACATAAATGCAAGCAGAGCAAAACCAATGGAACGCAGCATCGAACAACGCGGATTCGCAGGACAAGGAATCATTGTTTTGGGGAACTCCTGACAGAAGCAGAGATGTATGCCATCTTAGAGCGTTGCAGGCATAATTCACAATCCTTATGCTTCTGCGGATCAATTTAGCTCCACAGTTCATGCGAGCCAGCCGTGTGAATGGTCCGCTGTATATGGTCCATCCTCCAGGAAATTAAACCGCAACGAATGGCAACGCTTGGAAACATGACCAGGGAAACGCAGGTTTTTGTGGCAATATGAGTAATAAGGAGTCGCTGCGAATGAGAATCGGCACGCTGCTGGCGGTAATCTGGCTGACAACAGTTGTGTCGAGTGCGCAGACCCTGGGTGGGTCGCTGCGCGCGGTTGTCGAGGACGCCAAAGGGGCTCGAGTCGCTTCCGCCGCCATTGCCGTGCACCTGAACGCTTCGTCGCTGGAACGCACAGCACGATGCGACGATCGCGGGAATTGTCGAATGGACGACCTCAAGCCGGGGACTTATCGGGTGTCGGTGAGCGCCCTTGGTTTTGCCGAAGCTGTGGCGGATGTGACCGTCGCTGTGGGCTCGGTTCGCGACATCACTGTCATGCTGCAGCCGCCCGCCGTTTCCCAGACCGTTGACGTCCGTGCGCAGAGTTCTTCAATAACAACGCAAGCAATGGATATTGCCAGTCAAGTGCACCAGAGCATAGTCAGCGGCCAGGACCTTGAAGCATTACCGCTCCCGGCCCGCAGCTTTGCCAATATCGCCTATCTCGCCCCTGGCACCGAGCCTGTTGAGCCGTCAGATCCGACCAAAGCGCGCATAACTGCTGTCTCCACAGGCGGTAGCTCAGGGCTCAACAACGAGTTATCTGTCGATGGCGGCGATAACTCCGACGATTACATTGGCGGTTTCTTGCAAAACTTCTCACCTGACTCCATCCAGGAGTTTGCAGTTCGCACGTCTCAGGAGGATGCCGATACAGGCGGAACGACAGCGGGTTCGGTCATGCTGACGACGAAAAGCGGCACCAATGACTGGCACGGAGATGCTGCGTTCTACGGGCGAGCTGCCGCATTGAACGCTCGATTCCCCATCGAGAATCCGGCTCCCAATCCCAAGCAGCCCTTTTCCAGGCAAAACTATGTCGGAACTACGGGAGGACCCATCGTCAGGAACAAGCTTTGGTTCTTCACGGCATTTGAGGGTGTGCATGAAGACGCAAGCATCGCCTATAGCCCGGCGAGTGCAATTCAGTTCGACGCGTTGGCAACTCTGGCTTCAGATGGATTGATCCCTGGAGTCAGTTCGATAACTGTCCCGGAAAATGTGCCAATACCCTTTCGCGATTATTTCGGATCGGAACGTCTGGACTGGGCACAATCAACTAAGTCGCAGTGGTATTTGCGCGGCTCATCCGATTCATACACAACGCACAACGATCTGGTGCAACAGGGCACGTTGCCTTCGACCGGCCTGTTGACGCATAACAACTATTTCAGCCTCGTTTTGGCCAATCAATACAGTTTTACGCCGAAGCTTCTTGGTCGGATTCTGTTCAATGCCAGTGGCCTGCATCTTACCCAGACACGTAACTCCGATTTAGGGTTTGCGTTGGCCTTCCCATTCAGTTCGACATCTTTGACGGTCTCGGGATTTGAAACTTTCGGGGATAACCAGTTTGCAACTCCAATTACCTTCTTTCCGCAAGAACGCAACCAGCAAAAGTATCAGCTCCGATACGACCTGACACAGGAATTTGCACGCCACGCAATGAGTTTTGGAGTGAATTTCATCCACGAGCCGGTACTTGGGGGCGCATTCCCAGGAAACACCGAGACCCTCTATCAGTTTCCGCAGAATCCGACTTATTATGTGAATAACACGGCCCAGTTCATTTCCGATATGAGCGCCGGAGCGAGCTCGTCGAGCTTGGGCGGAGGATTTTCGCAAAACATTCAGCGCCTGGCGTTCTACGCGCAGGATTCCTGGCGCATCACGCACGGCCTGACGTTTAACTATGGATTGCGATACTCAACAACCAATGGGCTATTTATCGGGTCGGGACAAAGTCAGACAGAGAATCCTGGCTATATTACACTCGCTGCGCTTGGCATTCCGCTCGTTAATGGAGCGCCACAGGATGATCGTAAGCAGATAGCGCCACGGATTGGGCTTGCGTTTTCCCCTGGGAGCAGCGGCACGACGGTGATTCGTGCCGGATTTGGCCTCTATTACAACGATCTGGCCCAGAACGGCTGGGCAACAGCATTCCAGGCTGTAAATGCGCCGGCAGGAACGTGCGTCGATCCCGTTGTGAACCCCGCTGGACCGGAGAATTCAGGATGCATTCCGGGTAACTCCGCAGGCGGAACGGCAAATCTTATCGATTCGGGATACAGAACTCCATACGCGATTCATATTTCCGGCGGCGCGCAACATAGCTTCCGTGGGAATTGGTCGCTAAGTGCCGACTATGTCCATGAAGAAGGCAATCATGCCTATCGAGCGTACAGTTACATTGGTGGGACGAACCTGTTTACGCCGCTACTTGCGCAGAACGACCCAACGCAGGCTGTGGTTGTTCCGAACGTCAATGTCTTTCACTCGGACAATCGTTCGAGTTATAACGGGTTGCTTGTTCACCTTCAAGGCAATGTAAAGCGCAGGCTCAATTTGGTTGCGAACTACACCTTGTCGAAGGCGCAGACCTGGGGCTGCGTACTTGGTGAACTGTTCGACTACGTGAATGGCGTTTGCAATCCGCTGGATGCATTTGGGCCAGGAGATTACGGACCTTCGGGTGAGGACGTCCGTCAACGCGCGGTCGTTGCGGGAACCTGGCATGCGCCGGGAGGCATTGAAGTGAGCGGACTGTCGCAGGCTGAAACTGCACGGCCTTTTACGATCACCACCGCGGACAATAGAGCACGAATTGAGATCAACGGAACTCCAACTGTTTTGGATCAGTTCCGCGGCACACCCTATATTCAAACGGATCTGCGCGTCAGCCGCACGTTGAAATTTGGGGAGAGATGGACGGCCACGCCGTTCATCGAGTTCTTCAATATATTCAACCGCAATAACTCCGGCGCAAATTATGTAACGAACATCGCCACGCTTCCTGTGCCTGCGGCCGAGGCGGCAGTCGGGAATGTGACAGACATTTGCGCGAATGCGGACTGCTCGTCCACTGTCCCAATCACCAGTCCAAATCAACTGCGGCTCGCCGGTGGCGCGCTCGGCGACTTCTTTGGGCCGGGAACGACGGTTGGCATTCCATTCGCCGCTCAGGTCGGTTTCCGTCTCAACTTCTAACGGCCAGCTTGACGGTGTAAGATCAATTTGATTAAACGAGGTAGTCGAGATGGTTACTCGGAGAGACCTGCTCGTCGCCGCAATTGCGATTCTAGGCACTGCTGGAGCATTTGCAATTGCAGACCAGGGACCAGTGATGGGCTCTGCGGCATTCGATTGGAATTCCATTCCTGCGAAGTCAACTGACCTGGGCTCGGTGCGTTCATTCTTCAAGACGCGCACGCCGACCGTTGAAGAACTCGAAGTCCATGTAACGACGCTTGACACCGGCAAATCTCCTCACGCACCGCACCGCCATCCAAATGAAGAGATGGTCATTATTCGGCAGGGAACTGTCGAGGTGCTGATCGATGGCGACTGGAAACGCGTCGGCCCTGGATCGGTCGTGTTTTTTGCCTCGAATCATCTGCATGGATTGAGGAACGTAGGTACCGATCAGGCGATCTACCATGTAATTAATTGGAAGACCGCAGCCACGCCTGCTGAAGTGACACCCTGAATGGGTTGGAGAAGTTGTTTTCGGCACAAAGCACGGCATTCAGCTATGAAACTGCGTTCCGGGCAGGAGTGGAGTCGATGCAATTCGACAATGCAGACCGGCGATCCTTTTTGAAGACCATGGGAGCTGCCGGTATGCTTTCCGCGATACCTCAGAGTTCCCTCGGATTTCATGGCGGTAGTGTACCGGTCTTGCATGAGATTGCAGCGGCTGGCAGTGCGTCCGATGAGAAGCC
>JBELAI010000163.1:0-13107 GCA_049508975.1 Occallatibacter sp.
CTCGACGACTAGCGAAGGCTGAATTTGAAACAATCGGTCGTAAAGCGCAACAATCTGCCGCTCGTCGGTCATAGCAACCGATTCCGCCCACGCATGAACGGCTGCAATCGCAGCCTGTAGCGGCTAGAGATTTCACGACAGATGCGGCTTACATTACGACAAGCTGTGATCCGAGTGAAGGGAACGATGACCATCGAACCATTACGAGCGTTAAGGGGGCTTCTGAATCCTATTTGAGCCCTTCAACCAAATAGAGCTCGGAAAGCAGGCGAGTATAGCTGTAAACGTAGGCTCGACCGTCAGAGCTGAAATGAATGAAAGAGATGTCATGAAGACCCGCGACGTCTGGCGGAGTTATTTGGGTGAACAACTGTCTCTGTCCGGTCAGAATGTTCAAGCGATAAACCTTTACCGATGATTGTTTCCACTGGTACACGTACAAAAATCGCGGATCTGAGGTCCATACAAAACGTTCGCCCGCTGCCAAGCCGGGTATCGGGCGTGGCTGACCACCATCCATGGGATACAACGAGCCTCCGCCACCACCAGGACCGTTCCCCGCGATCAGTTTGCCGTCCGGAGAAATCTCGCAAAACGTAACTCCCTCAGGAGTCACAGGACGCGGTTTGCCGCCATCCACATCCTGAACGAAACACTGAACCCCATGCCCAACTCGGTTCGCGGAGAAAACGACTTCCTTACCATCGGGCATCCAGTAGGCTCCATGCCAATACTGCTGAATGTCTGCCGGTGACATTTGCGTTGCCGTGCCGGCCCCAGTGGGTAGCAGCAGAAGCCGGGCATTGGAAATAATAGTGGTCGCCCATTTCCCATCGGGAGATAAATTGCCTGCCATCCCCTGGCCAATTGGAATCGGAGGCGATCCTCGCATGTCTCGCATCGCGACGGTATAGGTTGGTCCAGACTCAACCCCCTCCTCGTCGAAAAGTATGGTGTTGCCGTCCCCGGAGATATCAGTGGGGACAGACCATTCCCGCCACGAGAGGTCACTTTCCGTGGCTGCTCCCGGCGCCAGAGCCATCATTCCTTTGCGTTGTTCATCACGGGTTACAAGAATCCTGCCGTCGGAGGCGATGTCCTGCAGTGTGACTCCTCCGGGTGCGCGGAAGATCAGACGTTGTTGACCCGATAGATCCTCAGCGTAAATCTGACGTTCGCTTCCGGTTTCGGCAGCCGAGAACCAGATCTCGGCTCCATCGGCCGACCATGCCAATCCTTCAACGCTTGCCCAGGTTGCAGAAACAACCCTCTTGTGTCCCTCTAGATCGACAATCGAGACAGCGCCCTTATCGTCAGGATAGAGCGGATGGTCGAGGAACGCGATTTGATTCCCTTTTGGTGAAATCCGTGGATGGCTGATCCAGCCGGCAGTTTCATATAGAACATGGCCAAGTGGAAATTCAAGACGCTGTTTGCCGCTTACATTGCGGACGGCCGCTAACGTCGCCCCATCACTAGACCAATCTGCCCAGTCGATACTTTCAGCGAGCTGACGAGGAGATCCACCCGTGAGTGGGACTTGGCCGAGAGTTCCCCGAACTGCGAACAGGGAATGATAATTAACCGACTGCAGCACCGCCATTTCGCCTGAAGAGGAAACAGCAAGCAGCTGAGTTGCAGGTAATCCGAGGCTTCGCGCACCGGGGATTTTCGGGTCGGTCGAGAATATCTCGGTTGGGCCGCCATCCCATGAGGCGGCATAGATCACGCTGTGACCGTCAGGCGCAAACCTGGCTGAATACACTGTACCGCGGCTAAAGGTCAGCCGCTGAAAGTCCGGCGGCTGCCACTTCGCTGTTCGATAACCAAGGAAGACGCCCAAGCCAAGAAGGAATCCAGACACCACTACCGCCAGAAGTGTCAGGCGCGTCCGGTTGAATTCCGACGCCACTCTGCTGGACCCATCGCCATTGATCCCTGGTCGGCTCTGATGCGTATCCACCGGATCTTTGTCCAGCATGGCCACAAAGCGGTAACCACGGCGTGGCACAGTCTCAACGAACGAAGGATTCTCGGCTGAATCACCCAGAGCAGCGCGGAGCTTGCCAACCGCAATATTTACTGCGTGGTCGAAGTCCCCAAAACTGGCATCCGGCCAAATGCGGGACTGCAACTCCTCGCGAGTGACCAGTTCTCCCGGGCGCTCCAGGAGAATCTGCAGCACCTTAAAGGGTTGGTCCTGGATTTTGATGCGCCTTCCGGACTTGCGCACCTCCCCGGAGGGAAGATCGACCTCAAACGCCCCAAAGCGTATCGCACGGTTCCCGTTATTCACTGTGGCTTTCGCGATCTTGGGAAAGTCTAGCATTTTTTGGGGTCACCTTTGCTATCGACGCTGCAGCAGCCAATCGGTCCGCTGATTTTTCGGGAGATTCGGGTCTCCGCATGTCTCCGGCGTATCTCCTGAAGGGCGATTCACTGTGGATGCAAAAGTTAGCTGCTGTGAATTGAAGCCGGTAGCTTTGATCCGATAAACCTTGGGACATTGAGGTTTCGCAAACAGAGTAAGCCACTTTACCACGAGGAAGGGATCCACATGAAGCTTGCGAGATGGACGAAGGCGATTCTTGCCGGTGCCCGGTCAGGCAGTTTGATGACTCAAACTGAGATTCAGGAACCGACGAAACGAAAGGGCATGCGCATTTTGAATGGCATTCTCATATTGACCATCCTGGGTTCGCTCATCGCACCCATTGCGAGAGCTCAAACTTCTGGGAACGCAAAGCCAGCGGCCGGACCGACCGCGGAAAGTGTGTTGGCGGCGGAAGAAGAATACATAACAGCGATGCGAGAAAACGATGCGGAAGGCATTGCACGATGCCTAACAGATGACTGGGCGGTAATCTCCGCGAGGGGTGGCCTGGGTGAAGGGAAGTCGATCTTTCCCGATGGAGTAAAGCAGGGCTACTTGACGCGCACAGCATATGAGTTTTCGGAACCCAGAGTGCGCCTCTACGGAAATGTCGCCCTGGTGACGGTGAAAGTCCACACCGCAGGCACGTTTGTTGGCAAGCTCTTCGACGTAATGGAGCGCGAAACGGACGTCTGGCTTTGGAAAGACGGGACCTGGAAATGCGCTCTAACTCACGAGACGCAGGAAGGAGCGGAAAAGACTCAGCAGCAAACTACCAACTGATTTTGGGTCCGTAATTGACGCGCGCGCATGAACCGAAGACCAACTACGCACAAGATTCTGGCTTCTTGCCAATGAAAGGAAATGAACATGAAGGTTTTGGGATGGAAGAAAACGACTTTTGCAGGCCTCCTGTCAATTGCCGTCCTCTCCAACAGTGCGGCAGCTCAAGACAAGCCTCAAGAACCCACGAGGGAAGTCCACTTAGTAACCGCTTCCACGCCCCGCGAGCGGCAAATCGGACTGGCCTTGAGCGCGGCCCCAACCGAGGTATCGAGTAAGGCCACAGTTTATGTTTTGGGGCTCAAAGGTTACGAGAAAGCTCGCGAAGGCACGAACGGCTTTAGCTGTTTGATTGAGCGGTCATTCAAAGGGACAACGCAAACTTCGTCGGCGCCCGCGTGCTTCGACGCAGTGGGCAGTGGAAGTATCATGGTTGCTTACCTGCGCAGGGAAGAACTACGGGCAGAAGGCAAGTCAGAGGCAGAGATCAAGGATGACATCGCGAAGGGATATGAGGACGGTCGATTCAAAGTGCCCGGGCCGGGCTTTCTTTACATGATGTCGAACGAAAACTTTGTCTACAATAACGTATCCGGGAAAAGCGGATTCGTGGCCCCGCACTTGATGTTCTATGCGCCAAATAAGACTGCGAACGACGTGGGATATGATTCGGTATCGCCCACCATGGTGCCTTATCTGACGGGGAGCGGGATTGGGCCGGAATCATTGCTGGTCGTAGCTGCGGAAAAGCCGTCGCAGGGTGACTCCGCTGGCGAATCCCACAAGCATTAGTGGGGGCTTGGTGGAGATGTGCCGAGTCTAATAGTATGAAGATCACCCAAGTTCCTCTCTATCCTTGTTGTCGCATTTGGTGAACCGCCGCGCCACAAAACGTTAATGAAGCGCGATACCAGTCCTTATCAACAATGTAGTCTCTTCTTCATCAGAAAAGTAAGTCCCTACCTGTTCATCACGGTACAAAGAGCTTCGTAACAGCCTCAGGAAAGGCCCCGCAAGGATTGGGAGCGGAAAACACCGGCATTTTCAAACAGAGCCAGAGGCATTCGATTGCTGGCCCCTCTAAGCGGCTGATTGCAACCGGTCCAAAGCATAGGCAACTGCAAATTCATGAGGGTCGTTCGACAATGAACTCCGACAAAATCAAATCAAGAACTCCGGGATGGTGTCGGAATTCTCAAGGTTTGACCGCCACCGCGGCAGAAGCGGTGGAACTCCATCTGATTAGAACATTCCTCCATGATTCTGCCACCTGGATTCAAACAGCGGAGTGGTTCGGTCAGATGAATTTGAGTGTCCGCTCGCCACGAGTCACTTCTGCGATGAGCGCGAATAGGTTCTTGGTCGTCTTGGGAAGGAAATCATCCGCGCCTGCATCGAGGGAAGCTCTCATGTAAAGACGCCCTCCGCGAATAGCCTGCGTGATGCAGGAGTTTCCATTTGCCGAGGCTTCAGTTGCGGAAGTGCCACCTAAGAACTCTTCAAAATTTGCCCGATTGTGGCTTACCTTTGGAGCAAGGAACCGATGTCCACGCGGCCTTCGAGACGCTGGGACCCCCACACCCGTCTTCCTTTACGAGGGTGTCCTCGTGGTGTCCCACTATGCCGATCGCCGGTCGTCCATCGGAGGAACAGCTCAGCATGGTTCACATGACTGAGGCGGTCGGACGGGCTCCATTTAGCTCGTATCAAAAGCTGAGGTCGAACATGTAGTAGGTGAGGGCCTGCTGCGTAAAGAGCGATTCTCGGCTCAGGAAAATAGCTGCGCACAAAGTCCCCGCACCGGTAGCGGGAGCCCAACTGTATCGAGGCGCATTTCGCCTGACTTGAGCCGCCGCAGAGAAGGAAGGCCTTCCACCAGCTTAAGTACCAGTTCAACCAGCGGCTCGACCGATAGGTCGATCAGGAAGATCCCGCGCCAGAAATAGTTGTCGATGGCCGGCCCGCGAGGATGGGCTCGGCGCCGAAGCAACCAGCGCCACGACGCACTAAAGCGGGAATGTCGCTGCGCGCGGGAACGAGTCCGCCACTGTCGCTTGTGACATGGGCAGCGTACCGCTTCCAAACACTCTCTTCAGCGCCCGCGCCAGTCCAACACTAGATTTCGTCAGCAATAGCTTATCTACTCTTACGCTCGTCGATTATAAGTTTTTAAAGAGCGCCAAGCGTCACGTGCGCGAATGATGCTGGATGAATCCTTTTTCTTGCGACACCGGCGGCATCAAGTTGTCCGGAGCGACAGTAACACACGCGACAGGGCAATGCTGGCCACATAGCAGGCCAATGAAATGCTGATGCCTTTGAGAGGCCAACTAAAAAATAAACCTTGCAGAGCACAACCAAACCACAAAGCATTGCCAGCCCGACAACGAGCAGGAACGGTGACCGAAAGAGGAGTTGGCCGTGAGCTAATGCGAGGTATCCGTAGATTAGGCCGAACAGGATGAGCCCCATACTGTGGCTGGCATTGAAGCCCATCCAACACCGCCACATGGTTGTCTCGTTCGTCACCATAGGTGAACTCTTGCTCATGCTGAATTGCAGTGCAGGGTCACGGGGCGTGAGGCTTGGGCCCCTGAACGTGGAGTCAAGGTGGAGGACTCCAAGCGTAAGGACAATGCTCGCACTAAGAGCCATTAGAATTCTTGCGGCCAAGATGCTCTCCTTATTTTGTGGACCTGGCGGTCACACCGCGCGTTCCCTTGGTTCCTTACGGCGTTCACTTCGTTGACGTGCCCAAATCACTAACGAACACGTCTGTGTTATGCGCGAAGCGGAGGCCATAATAGCCATCTGTCGATTTCAGCTTGCCGGAGCCTGTGAGAGCAGTTTTGTCGTAGCTTGCAACATCCGAGCCATTGATGGAGCACACCACCTTATCCCCTCTTACCGAGAGCGAGATGTTCTGAGTCACCGGTTGGCCGCGCCCGGCTGCTTTATGAATCGCGGCGTTGCTCTCACCCAGCAGTCCGGTCATCCTGAACGACTCCGGTCCAAATCCGCGCACGATATACTTTCCGTTTCCAGATGCAGCGCAGTAGAGTTCGGTCTGGCTAGGAGTACCCATGTCGTTCCCTCCGATAAACAGTCCATAGGGATGGGGGTGAGAGTTGAGATTCATGTATTTAGGTTCTGTGAATGTCGCTTTGACCGTGAAGTCCCCTGACGCCATCGCATCTGTCTTCCAGTAACTGACTGCGGGACCGGTTGTGACGTGAAGGGCCTGTTCCTCCTCGATAAGCCGAGCCGCATCGAGGGTCATGCCCGCCTTCTCTTCAGCAGCGTCGACTCTTCCGTTCCAACCGGGAATTTTTATACCACCATCTGTTACCTCACGTGAGCCTTCTACGGTGGGGCTGCCGGGACCACCGACAAACTGTTTTCTTGCGAGGAACAGTGCGACGAGTAAGGCGACAAAGACAATTGCCGTGCCGATTAGGATCTTGGATCGTCTCTTCACTGTGGGACCTCAAAGTGAATTTGATGTTGTGACTGATTTGCGCCCAGCTGCCTCACTCCTCGCGCAGCAGGACCAGGGGATTGACGGATAGCGCGCGCTGAGCCGGAATCCACGTCGCCAGCAGTCCCAGCAGCAGCATGGCGAACACCACGCCCGCCACCACAAACGGATCGCGCGGCGTCGCCTGGTACACAATGAAGGCCAGCACCTTCGTCGCAAGCAGACCCAGGACCAATCCAACCCCCGAACCAATCGCCAACAGTTTGAACGCGCGTCCCAGCGCGGCCTGCAGCACTTTCTTCTTGTTTGCTCCCAGGGCCATGCGGAGTCCCAATTCGCGCAGCCGCTTGCTCACCGAGTAAGCGGCCATGCCGAAGATGCCGGTGATCGATAGCATGGCGCCCATCATGCCCAGCACACCCAGCGATATTGTCGCCATGCGCGAGGGGAACAAGGCTCCGCCCAGTTCTGTGCTCCACGGGCGAATCGCCAGAACCATCGCAGGATCGATGTCCCGGAGCACACTTCTCATGGCCGCGGCAAGCTCCTGCGGGTCGCGACTCGAGCGCACCACCAGCCATGTCCAACTAGCCGGCGACTGTAGGAGGGGGAAGAACATCGCGGGCCGCTGGCCTTCGGTGAGGTTCCCGTATTTTCCGTCTTCGACCAGACCAACCACCCGCACACGCGTGCCATCCCGCAGCTTGAAATGCCGGCCGACTGCGTCCGGTACGGAGCCCAGTATCTTGCTTGCGAACTCCCGGTTCACCACCGCTACGCGCGGGGCGTTTGTGTCGTCGTGCCATGTAAAGGCTCTGCCCGCCAATAAAGATGTCCCGGATGCGCGGAAGTAGTCTGGAGTTATGTTGAACAAATTAGGCTCGGCCGCGGCATTCGATGGGGTCAGATTCTCGGTTGTGTCGGTATAGACAAGCTCTTGCCAAGTACCGGGAGGTTCTAACGGCGGATAATTTACCGATCCTACGGAATCCACGCCAGGAATCGCTTGTAGGTCATCGATCATGCGCCGTTGCATTGCGGGTACTCTTTCGCCGGTGTAGCCTGCTGTCGTCAGATCGATATCTACCAGCATCGCGTTCCGCGGTTCAAAACCGAAGTTGCTGTGCATGGAGCGCATGAGTCCACGCACAGCAACCATCGACGAAGTCACCAGCACCGCACAGATCGCAATTTGGACAACAAGCAATACGTCTCGCACGCTAATTCGACGCCCGAACGCGCCTGTCGATCCCGCTTTGACAATCTCATACGGATTGGCCCGGAGAATCTGGCGCACCGGAACAATTCCAAATAGAACTCCGCTCACCAACGCCAGGACCAAAGCTACCAAATAAACGTTAGTATCGGGACTTACCGGCACATGGAGGGGGTATCGCGGAAATGGCTGCCACGCGCTTAAGCGGCGCAAGAGCAGAATGCTCGCCACGAGTCCCGCCACACCTCCAGCGAGCGAAAGCAGCACGGATTCGGTGAACAGTTGGCGCAAGATGCGATTGCGGCTTGAACCAAGAGCCAGGCGCAAGGCCACTTCGCGAGAACGGTCCGCGGCGCGCGCCGCAAACAGGCTGCCCAGGTTGGCACAGGCCGCCAACAGTATCAAACCCGAAAGAAGCATCAACCCGGTGAGAAAAGCCCGCGTTGGCCCGTTCAAATAGTCGCCATGAAGACCAGGCCGCGCCAGCGTATAAGGGTCATTACTTTCTTCTTTGGGATAGCTTTTTTTCAGATACGAATCCACGGAGTTCAGATCGGCAGTGGCCTGCGCCGGAGTGACTCCCGGCTTCAGACGTCCCACCATCTCAAACATCCAACGGATCCCGCGCGCGTTCAATATCATCTTGTCGCCGGATAACTGCTCATGGTTCACGATGGGCACGAAGATATCCGAAGCGAAAAACAAGATGGTCCCCTGGAACCCTGGAGGCGCCACGCCAAGGATGGTGAATGGATGCCTGTTGAGCCGAACAACGCGGCCCACCACGGTGCGATCCTCCTGAAAATGGGTGTGCCAATACGCGTAGGAGAGCACGACATACGGCGCGCTGTTTGGGCCATGCTCATCGGAAGCGTGGAAGAATCGCCCAAGGTACGGTTGAATGCGCAGTACGTCGAAGTAGCTTCCGCTGGTTTCGTATTCCCAGACATTGGATGGATCTTTGCCCGCGTCCAGCCCTGACTGAGAAATAGCAAAAACAGCCACATCGTCGAAGCTGCGATTGCGCCGGCGAATATCGAGGTAATCGGGATAGGAGTGGGACGCAACGTCGCTCCCATGTTGGATGATGAAAAGGCTCTCTGCCTGAGGCACATTCAGGGGACGCAGGATGAGCGCGTTCAATACGCCGAAGACGACTGCGTTGGCGCCGATGGCCAGCGTCAGTGTCAAAACGGCAGTGATGGTGAAGCCGGGAGACTTGCGTAGTTGGCGCAACGCGAATCGCGCGTCGGCCCAGATCGATTCGAGCGTCGGCCACTGCCACACCTCGCGGCTGCGCTCTTCCAGCACAGTGCGGTTCCCAAAGGCCACACGCGCCTTCCGTTGCGCTTCCTCCGCGCTCATGCCCTCGCCCATCAACTGCTCCGCGCGCTCTTCAATGTGCAGGCGGATTTCCTCGCTGAGATCGTCATACGGCTTGCCGCGGCGCAAGATGTTCGGGATCCAGTTCATCGGGACCTCCAATGGGCTGACTCGTCAGTTCGTTGTGGCCTAGCTCGTTTTCAAGACCAAGGCAATGCCTTCAAACACTCGTTCAAAACTGGAAATCTGTTCGTCCAGCCGGCGCAGACCGGAAGTCGTAATGTGGTAGGGTCTCACCCGCCGGTTGCTTCGATCATAGGCTTGTTCACTTCAGGCATAGAGTAAACAGGTATAAGAATTCATGTCAACAGAAATCCGTGCAGGCGTTTTGGGGGGCTCGTTCAGCAGGACAAATCCTGCGTCTCGCCGTCTATGAACAAAATTGTCCTGCTGCGCGGACTGCGGGCTGGAAATCGCGCACACCCAACGCGTCGAAAGGAATCAAGCCGGGTGCAATCGCAACCGCGCCATGGGCAATAATAGGAAGAGTGCCCTTCACACTGGCTCATGCTGCGGCCGCATACCCCCTCCGGCGAACTCGCCTGGTTCTGTCGGCGCTTATTATTGGTACGTTCACTCCTGATTTGGAATTCTTCCTCAGGTTCGCCCCCCGAGGTCCCTTCAGTCACACCCCGCGGGGCCTCTTCCTTTTTTGCCTGCCTGTGGGGTTCGTCGTTTATTGGCTTTTTCACGCGGTGGTCAAAGAGCCATCGGCCGCACTGTTGCCTCGCGCCGCTCGCGAGAGAGTTCCCGCCGACCCGTATCCGCTCTCGCTCCGGCAGCCGTTGCAGTTTGCGCTTGTTTTGGCGTCCATCCTGGTCGGAGCGCTGACCCATCTCCTGTGGGACGCCTTCACCCACGCCGACCATTGGCCCGCGCGCCACTGGCCGTTCCTCCTGCAAGCTGTCACGCTTCCCCTGCTGGGAGTGGTGCATGTTCACACACTTCTCCAGTACGCGAGTTCGGTTTTCGGCTGCCTGGCTGTCTTCTTCTGGTTCCGGCACTGGGCCCGAACGGCGCCCATTCAACGCGTGCCGGCAGGAAACACCGTGCCGCCGGCGCAGGTACGGATCGCGCGCATCGCTGTTCCCGCAATCGCTCTCGTCGGGGCAGCTATCCGATTTCAAATTGGCACGGACCTTGCGCGAACTCATCGTGGCGTCGAATTCTGGCTGGGCGAGTTCGTCGTCACGGCCATCAGCCTGGTGTGGCTTGAACTGATGGCATGGGGTCTTACCCTGCCGCTGCCTGCAGTTCATGACAACTCACGGCAAGCCGCGGACTCCGACTGAAAACTCTTCTGCCTTGCCCTTCTGCCTGCGCCATTCTGCTGCCCGTCCGAATCGTCTTGCGGCCTAGCTGTCAGTGAAGAGCAGGAAAAGCATCCTCCTGCGCGCACAGAATGGACTCTGTCGCCGGCGTTGCATTGAGCAAGCGCCCGGCATGCACAGCAGGCTTGCGAAACGTGAGCGCATAGGTGTCGCCGCCTCTCAAAACCTCGAGATGAACCTCCGTCATTGCGGGCGGCACCAGATCGACGGGCGGGCTCACCGGTTCCTTGCGGTTCTTAAACAAACCGCCCGGCTGTTTCTCGTACACACCCTTCACATGCTTCTCGGTTTCGTCGGAGATGAGTAACAAGCTACCCGGCTTGGCTACGCGAATCATCTCCCGGATGGCCCTGGCGCGGTCGTTGAAAAAGTTGATGCCGCCCACATGAAACACAACGTCGAAGGTCTCATCGGCGAAAGGCAGGCTCTCGGCATTGCCCAGATAGAGGTCGGCATCGAGATCCCAACGGCGCAGGTTGCGCTGGCAGTTGGCCAGCATCTCGGGGGAAAGATCGAGTCCGGAAAGCTTCGCGTCGCGCGGCAGATACTTGTAGTTGAGCCCTGTGCCCACCGATGTCTCGAGCACCGTATCGCCGGGTTTCACTTCGAGCCGATCCATATAGCTGCGGAAGTGCGCGTGGCGGTCGACCCCTGCGAGGGCGAGAAAGACGCGTTGGATGTCGTCATAGAATCCGCCGATGGTTTCGTACAGGTGGTTGTACTTACCGTTATCGCCGGTCAGGTCTTCCGGCTTGAGAAAGGTTGGAATTCCATCGCGAACAGGGAAGCGCTCGCCGGAATTGCTGACCAATGCTTCGCGATGCTGTTCGCTCACTACGTGCAAGGGGTCGCCTGTGAAGGGGCTGCGCAGCGATGCGACTGTCTGCGAACGTTCCGCCCATGTTCGTTGTTTCTCCGGGCGGAAGAGAGCCCAGATGCTGAGCATCAAAGCTCCGCCCAGGCAGGTCTGGGCAAAAACTCCATTGATGTTCCAGCTTTGTGGCAGGCTCACGACATTAAAATGCAGAGCAAGCCACACGCCGACGGCTACAACGCAAACCGCAACAAAAACGGCAGCGCCCGCGAGAATTTTTGCCGTGCGGAACTCGTGATTCCACATCCAGACCACGACAGCGGCGAACCAGCAAATGAAAAAAGTCAGGAGACCATTTTCTGACGCGGGGCCAAAGTGGAATGCCGGGTCCAGAGCCAGAACAAGCGCAGGAAGCGCCACCGCCGCCAGCGCCAACGGCAGTGTGGAGAACAAGCCAGGCAGCCGGGGGCTGATGAGGCGATGAAAGGTAAAGGGCAGAACCCCCAGGAGAACAGCGAGCGCGGCTAGGCCAACGAACTGGACCGCGAACAAGGGCACCAGCGACACACCGTGCCCGAGTCCAGTCGACGACAACCTATGCCACGTGGCCAGCGCGCTGGGCAGAAGCGACAACGCCGCCATCCAGAGAAATCCACGCCCCAGCCTTTGCGTACCTACAAACCAAACTCCCAGGATGACGCCAGTCCACATTCCAATTGCGTGGATGAAGAAACCGAGAAGAAAGACGCTCGCAACAGCGCAGGCCGCGCTTTGCGACCAACGGCTGATCCGAATATGAGCTCCCGTGTTGGCTTGATCAGTTCCCGGCATCGTACACACTCCTTGCTGTCGTACTTCGCTACTTGCTCGTTGCAGCAAAATTCTTGCTGCGTTTGCCGATTGCTTCGTCGGTCTGCATACGAAGAAGTGTGGCCGTGGCCGAATCGCACCATTCCAACGCGGTGCGCGTCAGCGCGATCCCAAGTTCAAGCGTCAGCGTCCAGAACGGCGCATGGGGATGGGGCGAAGCTTGCTTGCGCATCAACTCTTCAAAACCCATCAGCGTCGCCAGCATCTGCCGGTTCTTTTCCTGGCAGTCCCGCACATGTGCGATCGATACGCTCAAGGGCACATCGCGGCCAAAAAACAGCTTCAACAAAAACTCATTGCGCGGCGGATCATTCTGGAAGGGAACTGCAAGCCACTCTTCGAGACTGTTCCGTCCGGCTTCGGTCAGCGAGTACTCCTGGCGTTTTTTGCGGGAGGCGCTCGGCGCACTGCTGGCCACAATCAACCCCTCGGCCGCCAGCCGCTTGAGAGTCGGGTAAATCTGCCCGTAACTCTCTCCCCAGAAGTGGCCCACGCTTCCTTCCACGGCTTTGCGAATGTCGTAGCCGGATTTGTTGGGCTCGATGGAAAGCATGCCCAGCAAAACGTAGGCAGTCCGTTTGTGCGCCATATATCTACAAGATATATCTGCCAGATATAAATGTCAAACCTGCCGGCCGTAAAAAATCGCAGGATTGCTTCATGCTTAGATTGAATTTCGCCTCGTTTCTTTATTTAGATATGCATTCTTTGAGGTCTTTTCCTACATATACATAGAGATTCGCCGGATCGGACTTTTCCAGCGTCACTTGCTCCCCGTGCCCCCGGCTCGGTAAAGTGTGACCCACGCGGAATTTTGATGGAGCGCACCTCTTCTACGCCCCCGTTCTCCGCCCGTTC
>JBELAI010000164.1:0-13044 GCA_049508975.1 Occallatibacter sp.
GCCCCATTTGCAAAACAAAAGACTTACGTCCGGCCCTCGAGCAGTCGAGCCACTGCCGCTACCAGGCCGGGAATATCGGAGGGATTCGCCTCGATCGCCGGCTCCCACCCCGCCTCCCGCAAAGTTCCGCTGGTGATGGGACCGATGGAAATGGCGGGAATCCCCGCGAACGGCCACGGAACCTGCGCGGCACTGGCCGCCTCGCGAAGATGGGTCACGCTCGACGAACTGGTGAAAGTCGCAGCATCGATTCCGTCCGATAGCGCTTGCAGCAACTGGTCTGGGGCAGCTTCCGGCAGGACGTTGCGGTAGGCGTCGACCGCATCAACCAATGCACCTGCCTTCCGTAACGCGTCTGGAATCACATCCCGAGTTATGGCAGCCCTGGCCAGAAGAATTCTCTGGCGCTCAGCGCGGGTTACCAATCCTGCGACCAAACTTTCGGCCACGTATGATTCCGGGACAAACGTAACGGCGAATCCAGCATTTCTGGCCTCTGTCGCTGTCGCATCGCCCACCGCGGCGACCTTCAATCCAGCCGGATGAACGAGCGGTGCTCCCAATTCCGTCGCTCGATCAGCCAGCGCTCGGACCGTGTTCGCGCTGGTTAGAATGAGCCAATCGTAGGCAGGAAGGGCCAGGAGAGCCGCATCCAGAGCATCAAAACTCTCCGGATGTTGAATCTCCAGGACTGGAACCTCGACCGGCATCGCTCCCAGAGCTCGAAGACCCGCGCTGAGCTTTCCCGCCTGGTGCGCGGCGCGGGTCACCAGCACTCTTCGCCCAGCCAACGGCAGTGAACTCACCGGGCGCCCTCGGCTGCTGCGGCCTCAAGCAAAGGCCCGGCACCTGCATCGATCAGCATTTTTGCGGCCAGACGCCCGAGCGCCGCTGGGTCGGATGCGGCACGAGGTGCACGATGGAAGATTCGGACGGCTGAACCAGTTTCAGGAGCCGCTACCACGCCGAAAATCTCCACAAATGCGGTTGCATCGGTCGCCCATTCCGGCTGCGGTCTCATGCGGCAGTGAATGCCAATGGGAACCTGGCACCCTCCACCCAATGCAGCCAATGCGGCCCGCTCGGCGGTTACGGCGAAGCGCGTTGCGGCATCGTCAAGGAATGCAATCGCGGTAAGCGTCGTCGCATCGTTTTTCCGCGTCTCGATGCCGAGCGAGCCCTGCCCTGCTGCGGGGCAGAAATCTTTCGGCTCCAATCGTTCCCGCACCCATTCCGTCTTTTCCAGACGATCCAATCCAGCCGCAGCCAGCAGAATCGCATCCACCTGGCCCTCGGCCAGTTTGCGCAGACGCGTGTCCACGTTGCCGCGAAACTCGACAGCCTCGATGTCCGGCCTTAACGCTTTCAACTGGGCCCGACGCCGCTGGCTGCTCGTGCCGACACGCGCTCCTTGCGGCAGTTCCGCGAGGCTCGCATACTTCACCGAAACAAAAACATCGCGCGGATCCACTCTGGGCGGGGTTGCTGCCAGTGTGAACAGCTCCGGCAATTCGGTGGGAAGATCTTTCAGCGAATGGACGGCAAGATCCACGCGCCCTTGGGCTAGAGCTTCTTCGATTTCCTTGGTGAACATCCCCTTGGAACCAACCTGCGCAAACGTCACTTCCTGCAGCCGGTCGCCGGTGGTCTTGATGATCTCGATCTCGACTTCGTTGTCCTGCGCTCGCAACAATGCGGCAATGTGGTTGGCCTGCCAAAGAGCAAGTTGTGAACCACGGCTTCCTATACGCAGCTTCATCGACGGATCTCCACGCTGGCAGCGGTCGCGACCGCGCCTTCAGCTTTATCTATTACCGCTGTTTCATTCATGTTCACGGGCGGCGATACAGACCGAACATTGCGCTGCGATTCACGATCTGTTTCCATTGAGACCGACCACTCTTCGCAAACGGCATCCAGCTTTACCTGATCGCTCTCACGAGCCGCCTGCTTTAGCGCCTGCATGGGGGGGTGAAGGAATTTGTTCACCAGACCACGAGTCAGCGCTTCGACCGCAGCTATTTGCTCCGCGGTGAGCCCACCGAGCCGAGCCTGCACCCGCCGCAATTCCGCCTGGCGAATCTCTTCCGCCTGCCGTTGTAAAGCAACAATTGCAGGCGCCACATTCACCGTGCGCTGCTTCTGCTGGAAGCGCTCGACCTCGCCGGCAATCAGCGTTTCGGCGTCGCTGGCTTCGCGGCTGCGCTCTTCAAGGTGCGCCGCGGCTACGGCCTGCAGGTCGTCGATGTCATAGACGAAGATGCCTTCGAGCTTGCCCATCTCTGGATCGACGTCGCGCGGCACGGCAATGTCGATGAAGAACATGGGCCGATTGCGACGGCGCTGCATGAATGCCTGCCCGTGTTCGCGGCGGAAGATGGGATGCGGCGCGCCGGTGGAGCTGATTACGATGTCGGCTTCGCTGGCCGCCTCATAGAGCTGCTCGTACGGGATCACGCGGCCTTTGAACTGATCGGCCATCCGGCGGGCACGCTCTTGTGTGCGGTTGCTCACCAGGATGGCACCGGCTCCCTGCTGCACCAGGTGCCGTGCCGCCAGTTCGCTCATCTTTCCGGCGCCTACCAGGAAAACGGTCCGACCTTGCAGCGAGCCGAATATCTTTTTGGCCAGGTCGACCGCGACGGAAGCTATTGAAACCGAACTGGAGCCGATCTCCGTCTCGGTACGTACCTTTTTGGCGGCAGCAAAAGCGCTTTGCAGCAGGTGTTCCAGTTGGCCCGCGACCGTGCCTGCGGCGCGCGCTACGGCGAAGGCTTCCTTGACCTGGCCCAGGATTTGCGGCTCACCCACCACCATGGAATCCAGGCTGGCGGCGACCCGGAACAAGTGGCGGACAGCGTCACGGTCGCGCTGCTCGTAGATATGCGGCTTCAGCAACTCTCGATCGAGACCAAAGTGATGATGCAGAAAACCGGTCAGGTCGGTGTCCGGCGACTCAACGGCCGCCACCAGTTCCACGCGATTGCATGTGGAAACAATCATGCACTCTGAAACGCCTTCAACTGCGGCCAACGCGCGGGTCGTCTCCGGCAGGTCTTCGCGGCTGATGGCGATTTGCTCCCGCAGCGCGATAGGCGCGGTTTTGTAGTTAACTCCAATGATGGCCAGCGTCATTGGGCACCGAACCTGTGGACGTGGCTGAAATAGTTGGCGGTCCACACCACCATCACGACCGCAAATACCGCTCCGGAAAGATAGGCTGCCTTGCGCCCACGCAAGCCTACTGTGCGCCTTACCAAGAGCAGTACCACGTAGATAACCCAGCTGACAAACGCCGCAATGATTTTAGGATCAAGGAAATACGCGGCGCCAAGGGACGTTTCCTGGGCCAGCACGGCACCAATGACCAGTCCTACCGTCATGCAGGGAAAACCGAATTCCAGCATGGCCTCGGACATGCGCTCCAGGGTATCCAGCGGGGGAAGCCAGTCAAAAGGTGCCCACCAGGAGTCATCGCTCGTGAGGAAACGCGCTTTGGGCTTGCTCTTGATGCGCCGCTCCTGCACCAGGTAAAGGATGGACGCCAAAAGGCTGAAACCGAGCGCCACGTAGGCCAGCAGCAGCGCCGCAATGTGGGCGATCAGCCAGCTTACTCTCACCCCCTGAGAAGGAAATGTGTAACGGTCAGGCCCCAGCGCGGGCACAAAGACCATGAAGAAGGTGGCGGGCAAAGCAAACAAACCAAGCGAGATGGCGTCGTAGAACCACCACATGAGGAAGAACACCGAAACCACTGCCAGACCGAGCAGCGATTGAACTTCACGCACGCCGACAGGCACCAGGCGATGGGCCAGAGCCAGCATTTCCACCACCGAGACAAAATGGAAGAAGATCGCCATGCCTCCCAGGTGAACGCACCAGCGACGCCAGCGTTCGACATTGTAGAGCACGGCCGGGAAAACGGCGACACACGCCGACGCGTACAAAATAGCCGCAACTCGAAGCCAGAGCAGATACATATCGACTTTCACCATAAAGGCGTAACTGCTCAGTATACTGTGATCTAAATCACCAAATAAACACCAAGCGGGATCGTCTCACTGCCCATTCAGATGTCGTGGAAAGACTCGAGGTTTCTGGTAACACTGCGTCAGGGCGTCCCTAGGGGCCTAAAAGCCCTTCTTCATCGCTTCCAGGCCCGCTTTGGAAACCTGGACGTCGTCTTCGGACTTACCCCCGCTGAAGGCAACGATAATGTAGCCGCCCTTGACCTGAAGGATGACGCCCCCCTGCCAGCCGAATTCGCCGGTCATGGGAGGCCGCTTGGCGGTTCCGCTGTCCTGGAGGGTGCTGGCCATCTCGGCGGACTTGGCGTAGGCGATGCCGAGCAGATTATTGCCCTTTTCGCTGGCCTTTGGGTCAGTCATGTGGCCGACAACGGCCATTTTGGATGTCCAGCCCTCAATGGCGTCGCCCTGGGCGTAACTAACCACGGCGACCCCTTGGATCTTGAGCTCGGCAGCCTTCTGCTTCATTGTTTCAAGAGCAGTAGTGGCTAGCGCATCGAGTTTCTTCGCGTTGACCGGCTTCGGCGCGTTGGCCGCCATTGCGTGGGTGGCACTCACAGCCGTCGCTGCCGCGAACAAAATTCCCAGAACGATATTCCCTGTCTTCATTCCATCCCTTTCTCGTTTGCGGACAATGCGCATTTTAAGGGTCTGCGATGCCACGGAGTAGTCTACGCCGGGAATGCGCTTCCGGGGAGTATCGTCCAACAGCTGGTGCCGACGGAACCAAGCGAACATCCGGCTCGCAACGGTATTCTTAAAACCAACGTGATCAAGGAAGACAAACAACCCGCGGCCCCAGAGTTTCCCCAACTGGTCGAGGATGCTCCTGAATTGAAGGCGGACAGTCAACGAATTGCGGCTCCGCCATCTCCGGCTTTGGACCATACTCTCGCTGACCTTACGCCGTTCATGCGGCAATGGACGGCGGCTAAGAGAGAGAATCCCGATGCGCTGCTGTTTTTCCGCATGGGCGACTTTTACGAGCTGTTCTACGACGATGCGGTGACTGTAAGCCGTGAACTGCAATTGACCCTGACGGCGCGCGACAGGGAGCGTTCTCAGCCGATGTGCGGCGTTCCTTATCACGCGGTGGAAAGCTATCTGACGCGCCTGCTGCGCAAGGGCTACCGCATTGCCATCTGCGACCAGATGGAGGACCCAAAGCTTACCAAGAAAATAGTGCGCCGCGAGGTGACGCGCGTCTTGACTCCGGGAACGGCGCTGGACAATGCGTTGGGCCAGGAGCAAAACAATTTTCTGGCGGCGCTTTTTGAAACAGGACCCGCGAAAGAGCCGGTGTGCGCGGTGGCGCTGCTGGATGTTTCGACAGGTGAGTTTCGGACAGCGGAGTTTACCGGAGCGACAGCTCGGCAACAGGCGGTGGATGAGATTGTGAAGGCGGCCCCAAGCGAAGTTCTGCTTCCGGCAAGCGCCGAGTTGCCCGCGCAGCTTGAACGCGGCCTGGAACGTATTGCGGCGCGGACACGCGTGGAGGATTGGGTGTGGACCCGCGACTTCGCGGTGCCGCTGGTGGAACGCCAACTAAAGGTGCGCACGCTTGAGGGGTACGGGCTGGACACGCATCCGGCGGCGGCCATCGCGGCTGGCGCGGTGTTGCACTACGTGCGAACCACGCAGAAGATTGAAGCACTGCATATTGACAGTCTGAAGTTTCAAGATCACTCGACGGCCCTGGAACTCGATCAGGTGACGGTGCGGAATCTCGAACTTGTAGAACCGCTTTTCGCGGGGCAGGACGCGCGGGCTACCTTGTTCCACACGCTGGATGCATGCCAGACACCGATGGGCAAGCGGCTTTTGCGCGCCACGATTTTGCGGCCGCTGGTGGATGCGCAGGCGCTGAAGGCACGTTATGAAGCGGTGGCCGAAGCGCATGGGGACCTGCTCAAGCGAGAAGAAACGCGGCGGGCGTTTGGCGGGATTCTGGATCTGGAGCGGCTGCTGGCGCGGCTCTCACTGGACTCAGCCGGGCCGCGCGATGTGCGCGCAATGGCCGCGAGCCTGGGAAAACTACCAGGCTTGAAGAATGCGCTTGATGCGATGCAGTCTCCTCTCTGGAGCGCATTGGTGGCGCGCCTCGACTCGCTTGAAGATGTGACCGGTTTGATCGAAAACACGCTGGTTGCTGAACCTCCGCTCACATTGGTCGACGGTGGCGCCATTGCAAGCGGCGTGGATGCGGAGTTGGACGAGTTGCGTACTATATCTTCAACGGGGCGACAATCGATTGCGGCGATTGAAGAGCGCGAGCGGCAACGGACCGGCATAGGTTCGCTGAAGGTCCGATATAACACTGTATTCGGGTATTACATCGAGATTACAAAGGCTAACATGGCGCATGCGCCGGCAGACTACGAGCGCAAGCAGACGTTGGTAAATGCGGAAAGGTTTACGACTCCGGAATTGAAGGAGTACGAAAGAAAGATTCTAACCGCACACGACCGGTCAATTGAGATAGAGAAGCGCATTTTCGTTGAGCTGCGCAAGACCGTGCTTGAGGCTGCGAGCCGCATTCGGCGAAGTTCATCGGCTGTGGCTGAAGCCGACCTGGTGGCTAACTTCGCGCACCTCGCCGCGCTACGCCGATATGTGCGACCTACCATCCTTGAGGAGCCGGTGCTGGAGGCCGTGGCAGGGCGACACCCGGTAATCGAACAATGGATGGAGGAGACGCGCGAAGGCCGATTCATCGCGAACGACCTATACCTGAATGCGGCCGACTTGGATGGAAATGGCGGCGGCCCAAGCCTGCTGCTTATAACTGGGCCTAACATGGGCGGTAAGAGCACTTATCTTCGCCAGGCTGCGATGTTAGTGTTGCTGGCGCAGATGGGAAGCTTTGTTCCGGCGGAAAGCATGCGATTTGGCCTCGTGGACCGAATTTATACGCGTATTGGTGCTAGCGATAATGTTGCGCGGGGGCGATCGACGTTCATGGTGGAAATGACTGAGACGGCAACAATCCTGAATACGGCGACGAGGCGATCGCTGATTTTGCTGGACGAGATGGGGCGCGGGACGGCCACATTTGACGGGCTCTCCCTGGCTTGGGCGACTGTGGAGTATCTGCATGCCGAAACGGGAGCACGCACACTGTTTGCCACGCACTATCACGAACTGACAATGCTGGCCGAGAAACTGCCGCGCGTGCGCAACCTCCGCGTAGGGGTGAAAGAAGCGGCTGGCGGCATTGTGTTTCTGCATAACATTGAGCCGGGCGCGGCCAGCAAGAGTTATGGCATTGAAGTGGCGCGGCTGGCGGGATTGCCATCTCAAGTTATCGAACGCGCCAAGCGGGTGTTGCGGCAGCATGAAAAGCAAGAGCGGCAAAGTGTGCAAGGAGAGACAGCAGAGCCCGTGCAGTTAACCATATTCACGCCGCTATCGCAGCGGATTGTGGATCGCATCGAAACTACGGACGTAAATTCGCTTACTCCGTTGCAGGCGCTGAATCTGCTGGAAGAATTGCAGCAGGAATTGAAGGAGAAGGGATGACTTCAAACCTGCGCAATGCGGCGGGAAATTTGCTGGTCGTGGGGCTGGCGGGGCCAGAGCTTACAGGCCTCGAACGCGCATGGCTCAAATTGGTGCGGCCGGCCGGAGTTATTCTCTTTCGGCGCAATATTGTTGATGCCAGACAGGCGCGCTTGTTTCTCGATGAAGCAACTGCCTTATGTACGGCGCACTGCTTACGATGCGTGGATGTGGAGGGCGGCAGCGTAGATAGACTGCGCGATGCTATGGCGCCGATGCCTTCTGCGCAGGCGGTGGGCGCTGCGATGCGGTCTCCCACTCTTTCGCAAAAAGCGCAAAGGGATGGGGCTCTCGGCAATCTACGGCTGGCCTTTGAGCACGGTGAACTGATCGCGCGTTCAGTGAAAGCTTTTGGGTTCAACACTACACTTGCGCCTGTGCTGGACCTGGCTCTGCCGGCTTCAGCTCACGTGATGGGCTCACGCGCAGCAGCGCCGACCGTTGCAGGCGTTGTGGATTATGCGCGAGACTTTCTTGCGGGACTTAATGCGTATGGCGTGGTCGGTTGCGGTAAGCATTTTCCAGGACTCGGCGGGGGCACTTTCGATTCACATCATGATACTCCGGCGATTCACCGCAGCATGAGCGAGATGAATAACGAGGACCTTGCACCGTATCGCGAGTTACGCAATGCGTTGCCGATGGTGATGGTGAATCATGCAGCCTATCCCGATACCCCTGGCGGAAACCGTCCAGCCTCGGCATCGCCGTATTGGATTTCTACTGTGCTTCGCAAGCGGATTGGCTATCGCGGCATTATCTTCTCCGACGATTTGGAAATGGGAGGAATTCTCAAGTTCCTCCCTATTGAGGAAGCCTCAATCGCCGCCATCCGCGCGGGCATGGACCTGCTGGAGGTTTGCCATAGTCCGGAACTAATTCTGCGCGCATACGAAGCCTTGATTACCGAAGCGGAGCGCTCCGCAGTATTTCGTGAGTTACTTTTGCTGCGCGCACGGCAGACTTCTCTGAAGCAGAGGAAGCTGTTTGCAGGTAAAGCTTCTGTAGCTCTTTCCGCGAAACAATTTGAAGCTCTACGGGTGCGGATTCTACGATTCAACGAGGCTATTGCGAAGGCTCAACCAAAGTCGGAGTCAGACCAAGCATGAGTTCAAAACCAATGACCGTTGCGGGAATCATGAGCGGAACGTCTGCGGACGGAATCGACGTGGCTGTGGTACGGATCGATCCCGGCAGGCTGCGGCCGAAGCTTACACTATTGGCGCATGAGGGTTTCGCATTTCCGGCTGCGTTGCGACGCGCGGTATTGGCGGCGATGAACGCGGCTTCAACGTCAACAGCGGAATTGGCGCGGTTGAACTGGCGTCTGGGCATTGCTTATGCTGAAGCGGTACAGGCGATCGTAAGGAAGCACAGCGCAAAGCTGGACCTGATTGGATGTCACGGCCAGACGCTCTATCATCAGGCGCGCGCGGGGAGTTATGCGGGGCGCAGGTTTGCGTGCACATGGCAGGCAGGTGAAGCACAGGTTATCGCGGCCGCGCTGGGCGTTCCGGTGGTTTCGAATTTTAGGCCTGCGGATATGCTCGCAGGTGGGCTAGGTGCGCCGCTGGTACCGCTGCTCGATTGTGTTCTCTTCTCACACCCGAAGCGTGGACGCGTTCTGCAGAATATCGGTGGAATCGCCAACCTGACAGCGATCCCCGCAGGCGCTGGGGCCAATGCGCTGATCGCCTTTGATACAGGGCCGGGCAATATGGTGATTGATGCGCTGGCGATGGAACTTTTTGGCAAACGGTTCGATCGCAGAGGAGGTATTGCGGCCACCGGCAAAGTAATTGCGCCGGCACTGAGCGCTGCATTGCGGAATCCATATTTTCAACTGGAGCCGCCAAAGACCGCAGGTCGCGAAGAGTTTGGAAGGGAATATGCGGCATATTTTCTGACTCTATGCAGACGGCATAGCAACAAGGCGGAGGATGCTATCGCGACGGCTACTGCACTGACAGTGGAAACCATCGCGGAGAGTTATCAGAGATATGTGTTGCGAAAAATGAGGAGAGGAGACACGCTGTCAGGCGCAGTGGATTACATTGTCTCCGGTGGAGGAGCGCGTAATCATACCTTGATGGCGATGCTGGCGCAACGACTGGAACCGCTGGGGTGCGAATTAGCGGCGAGTGAGGATTTCGGCATGCCGGTTGAAGCCAAGGAGGCCGCGGCCTTTGCGCTGCTAGCATGGCAAACGTGGCATCGGCTCCCGGGAAATGTACATTCTGCTACAGGTGCGAATCGGCCCGCGATCCTGGGACAGGTGACTTATGTTTAGGCCGCAACTCTTGCGAGTGCTTGCGATGTCTGCGTTGCTTGCTCTTGCGAGTTGCCACTCGGCGCAGCGGGACGCGCACACGGTTGTCTTTCTCATTGAGAGCAGTCCCGCAAATCTCGATCCGCGCATCGGCACGGACGCGCAGTCGCAGCGCATTGATGCGCTGCTGTTCGATGGATTAGTGGCTCGGGATGCGAGCTTTCAATTCACTCCCGCGCTGGCCGAGCGATGGGAGCAGCCGAATCCGCTGACACTCGTGTTTCATCTGCGGGGCGACGTGCACTTCCACGATGGGCGGCCACTCACAGCGCGCGATGTAGTCTTTACTCTTAAGTCGATGATTGAACCGGGACGGGCTGGGGGTGTGATCTCGCCGAAGGCCGCTGCATATGAAGCTATCGAAAAGATCGAGACGCCCGATGACAGGACTGTCGTTATGCAATTGAAGCATCCGGATAACTATCTTCTGACCAATCTTTCCACAGGCGCTATGGGTATTGTTCCTGAGGGAAGCGGGCGCGATTTCTGGCAGCATCCGGTGGGCTCCGGCCCGTTTCGTTTCGTGAGTCAGCAGGTCGATCAGGATGTAATTGTTGAGCGCAATCCACTGAGTTGGTCGGTAGTGCCGAGGCTCGAGCGAGTCCGATTTGCGGTAGTTCCCGACGCGATAACCGAATCCCTGGAACTGGAGAAAGGTTCGGGGGATGTGGCTATTAATTCCCTTCCCATGGACTCTTTGACGGTATTGGCCGCACGGCCCGATTTGAGGATCGAAGAAACCGGCGGCACGGAGATTCAATACTTAAGCTTCAACTTACGTGACCCGCTATTGAGCGACGTCCGTGTGCGCCAGGCGATCGCCTGCGCGATCGATCGAAACCTGATTATCAAGACGCTGCTGAACGGACGTGCGCGTCCCGCATTGAGCATTCTACCTCCGAACCACTGGGCATTCAATGGCGACGGCCCGCGGTACGATTACGACCCATCACAGGCTGCGCGGTTGCTGGATGAAGCCGGCCATACGCGCAAAGGCGACGGAATCCGGTTTCACCTCGTGATGAAGACCAGCAACGTGGAGTCAACTCGGCTGCTGGCTGCTGTACTGCAACAGCAACTGGCGGTGGTTGGCATTGCTCTCGACATAAGGAGCTTCGAGTACGCGACGTTTTATTCCGATGTCGTTCGAGGAGCGTTTCAGATGTATTCGCTGCAGTGGGTCGGTGGAAACGAGCAGCCGGATATCTTCGGATACGCATTTTCGTCTGCGCGGATTCCGCCTAAAGGAGCGAACCGCGGTCATTATTTGAATGCGCACCTTGATGCATTGCTCGATGACGCGGCCACGAGTGAAGATAAATCAAGACGCCACGCAGACTATGCGGAAGTGCAACAGATCCTGGCTCGCGATTTACCAGCGATCAACCTCTGGTATCGCGACGCAGTTATGGTGCATAACCGCAGACTCACCCATGTGGTGCCTGCGCCGTCAGGAAGTTACATTTTTCTTGAAACCGCGGAACTGGCGAACTAAGTTTTTGGAAGAATTATTTTCCAGTTCAGGCCGAGCAACTATAGTAAGAACGATCGCTGCCGCGCCCTTTCGCCAACGTTCGGATCGGAGACTCATGATGCTGTCCACCACCCGCAGAGAATTCGCCAAACTCGGAACCCTCAGCCTCGCCGCCCGCTTCGCATCCAACCTTAACGCCCAGCCCTCCGCGAAGAAAACCGGATACGCGGTCATTGGCCTGGGACGCATCGCGGGCCACTTTATGCCCGGCACCCGCGCTACCACCAACTCCCAGATCACCGCCCTTGTGAGCGGCCATCGCGACAAGGCGGACCGCATCGCCGCCGAGTATGGCATCCCTTCGACGTGCATTTACAGCTATGAGAATTTCGATCAGATCGCCAATAACCCCGCGGTCGATGCCGTCTACGTCGCTCTGCCCAACTCGCTGCATGCCGAGTACACCATTCGCGCGGCCAAAGCCGGCAAGCATGTGCTTTGCGAAAAACCGATGTCCACCAATGTCGCAGAAGCAGAGAAAATGATTGCGGCATGCAAAGCAGCCAACGTGAAACTGATGATTGCGTATCGCTGCCACTACGAGCCAACTAACCTCAAAGCCGTTAGCATGATCCGTGAAGGTTCGCTGGGCAAGGTGCAAGCCATCGAGAGCGCCTTCGGCTTCGACATGGGCCCGAACGAATGGCGCACCAACAAGAAACTTGCCGGCGGTGGACCGGTGTTCGATGTAGGCATTTATTCGCTCAATGCCTGCCGCTATCTGACCGGCGAGGAGCCGCAGCATATCTCGGCTTATGCCTCTACTATCGACCACGACCCGCGCTTTGCTGAGGTGGAAGAGAATGTCTCCTGGACCATGCGCTTCCCTTCCGGAATCGTCGCGACTTGCGCGACCACTTATGGAGCAAGCATGCCCGGCTACTTTCGCGTCTACGGATCGAAGGGCTGGCTACAGGTGGACCAGGCATTTGTTTATGAAGGATTGCGCCTGCGCGCCGAATTTGAAGGAACACAGATTGACGAGCTCAACCCTGCGCGCGATCCCTCTCACTTCCAGGCAGAGGCGGAGCACTTCTCGCATTGCATCCAGAATAATTTGCAGCCCAAGTCCCCTGGCGAAGAAGGTCTTCGGGACATGCGTTACATAACCCAGATTTACAGCTCCGCCGGGATTGCCATTTAGCCATCGAGTAACTCTGACAAAAGCCATCTACGCCAAACCAAGAATCCGTTTGTTCTTTTCAGAATCCGCTCCACTACCCGCAAAATCGTCGAACGCACGGTCGGTTACGCGGATGATTTTCTCTTTGATGAACTTCGCTCCCTCGGTTGCACCCGCTTCGGGATGTTTCAGGCAGCACTCCCACTCCAGCACGGCCCATCCGGGGTAATCGTACTGCGCCATTTTTGAAAAGATCGAGCTAAAATCGATCTGGCCGTCACCGAGCGAGCGGAAGCGGCCCGGCCTGTCAATCCAATCCTGGTATCCGCCATAGACGCCGCTCCGCGCACTGGACCTGTACTCCGCATCCTTCACATGAAACGCGCGCACACGCTCGTGATAGACATCGAGAAATCCAAGATAGTCCATCTGTTGTAGGATCATGTGGCTTGGGTCGTAGAGAATATTCGCT
>JBELAI010000165.1:0-13032 GCA_049508975.1 Occallatibacter sp.
CCGCGGATGAAAATCACATCCTATAATCATCATGCTCGGCTCCTTTCCTCCCGAGCTCGTGGTCGTTTCGCAGCAACCAGTCTACTCAGGTCGGAGGAGCCGACGCTGTCATGTAATCAGGACAAGCGCAGCGCTGTCCTGGGTCAGCATCGAACAAAAGCCTCTTCGTCCCGTAGGGACGGCCGAAATCCGGCGCAAAATCGTCTTCCCGCGAAATCAACAACTTGCACCCTCCGCAGAAAGCAGTTTCTTTTAGCGGCTCACCGGCTGGCTGCCTTGATCAGGCGGTCGCGTATTGCTGCTCCAACACCTTCTGCGGGTGGCACGGGACATAAGATTGCCGTGCAGCCTTGAGCGTCAAGCGTGCGCAGTCCGGAGTAGAGATTCCTAGCCAACTCCTCCGGGACATTCCAGCGCCCCCAGGGATAGACAATTGCCTTTTTGATGGGCGAGGTTATCTCCGCCGGCAGCATCAGGCCGATGCGATCCTTGCGGAGGCAAGTCGCCGCCTCACTGAGTCGCTGGCGGAGACTGTCCAGCGGCGCCCCAACCAGGACCAGACGCGCCTTGGGCGCATAATGCCGTAGCCCGACTCCCGGAGACGGCAAGGCGGACTGGGGCATCTCGCCAAGTGGCGTGGCGCTGCGAAAAACCTCGACCGCGCCGGCAATATCTTGAATTTGCTGAGCCGTGACCGCGCCGGGCCGGTAAATAACCATGGGGCTTTGGCAAGGATCGAGCACGGTGGACTCGATGCCGTGCCTGGTTGGCCCCGCATCGAGCACCGCATCGATGCGGCCATCGAGGTCTTGGAGCACGTGGTCGGCGGTAGTAGGGCTGGTGTGGCCGAATAGGTTGGCACTGGGCGCGGCGACGGGCACACCGGCGCGCCGGATGAGTGCAAGCGCCACGGGATGGGCGGGCATGCGAACGCCGACAAGTGTGCGGCCGGCGGTTACAACATCCGGCACGGCCGCGCTGCGAGGCAGGAGCAGGGTAAGCGGACCTGGCCAGAATGCCAGCATCAGCTTCCGGGCCGCATCAGGCACCTCGGTGACTAATTCATTGAGGATCGCCTTGCCGCAGTCGTCTCCGCCGATATGGACGATGATCGGATCCCAGGCGGGCCTTTGTTTGGCCAGAAAGATCTTCTCCACCGCAGTCTGGTCGAGCGCGTTGGCGCCAAGCCCGTAGACGGTCTCAGTGGGAAGAGCGACCAAACCCCCGGTTCGCAGAATCTGGGCCGCCTGCCTAAGCGCGCTCTCCGACTCGTCCGTCTTTAAATTGTTGGGATCTACCTTCAGCCGCAGGGTCTTCACGTTTTCTATTGTCACCCCCTGTGCTGGGGACTTGCCAGCTACCGTATACTCACTGCTTAACATGTCTGTCGAGACCGAGATCAAATTCCGCATCGATGACCTGGCCAGCCTGACGCGCCGCCTGGAATCGGCTGGCTTTCGCCTGGAAACGCCGCGCAGCTTCGAAAGCAATGTGCTGTATGACACGCCAGACCGGCAGATGCGGGCGCGGACAGAGATTTTGCGCATCCGCGATTACGCGGGGCGATGCCTGCTGACCCACAAGCGGCTTCCCGACGCTGGCCCCGGCGAAGATACGCACAAGCACCGCGTTGAGACGGAGACACTGATTTCCGACGGCGATGCGCTCGCAACGGTATTCAATTCCATCGGCCTGGTCGCGGCCTTCCGCTATGAAAAGTGGCGCACCGAGTGGCAAGACGGCGAGGGCCACTGCGTTGTGGATGAGACGCCCGTTGGCAACTTTGCCGAGTTGGAAGGGACAGCGGAATGGATCGACCGGGCTGCTGAGATACTCGGCGTCACGCAGCAGGAGTACATTACGCTCAGCTACGGGCGGCTTTTCGAACAGTGGCGTGAACAGAGCGGGTCTGCCGCCCAGGACCTGACCTTCGCGGCGGTTTCCGGCGGCAACGGAGCGCAGAAGTAGCTTATTCTCCGCCACACTTTTAGCACATGCGTTCTTCCAGTTCCCAATTCCGTCGGTAATTGGAATCCTGGAAATCCTCTCAAGGCGAACTCCCCCGCGCCGATAACGGCCACAGGAACGATTCGCACCTGGAGGGCCAATGAATCAAGAACCGCTTTCGACGTTCTACAATAGGCATCGCATTTCTGGGATGCGATGGATGCAGGCAACCGCAGTCGCATTGGCTTTAGCCATGGCTGTTTCGGCCAGAGCGGCAGACGAGCGCGCCATCAAGTCGCGGGTCGCGCCTGTGTATCCGGAGCTTGCCAAACGCATGAAAATCAGCGGGATGGTCAAGGTGGAGGCAACGGTTGACGCCGAGGGCAAGGTGACGGCCGTCAAGACTGTCAGCGGCAGCCGTGCGCTTTCCGCGGCCGCGGAGGATGCGGTGAGCAAGTGGAGGTTCGCAGTTGCTTCCGCTCCTTCCACGGTGGATGTGGATGTAAACTTCACCCCGGCGCAATAAGCAATGCAATCAGCGTCGATTCGAAGAACTGACTTGGCGGCAATCGTTTATCGCATGCAAAACCGCATGGGCGTCCCTTGAAGCTTTTTGTATTTTTGATACTATCGATTCCTGCGATTCGCCTGATTTACGGTTCAGCGATTAGACTTAAGCAGGGTATCGAATGGCGCAAGCTCCAAAAACACCCGACTCTTCAGGACCGGGGCTGTTGTCTGTCCTGCTGATCGGACCGGATAACCAGCGGCGCAGGGCTGTGTCTGAGGCTCTGTCCAGCTGTCCGATCGGGTTGATTCGGGAGTACACGTCGTACCCCGCGAATCTGGACGACCTGCCCCGGATGCTGGAGCAGAACTGCGACGTGGTGATTGTCGACCTGGATGGCGACCCGGAATATGCGCTGCAAGTGGTAGAAAGCATCTACGCCTCTGGTGCGGTAACTGTCATAGTTTGTTCAGCCAAGGCCAACCTGGAGCTGGCGGTTCGGTGCATGCGCGCAGGTGCCCGCGAGTTCCTCACTCTTCCGCTCAATCCCGCCACGCTGGCCGATGCTCTGGCGCGCATCTCGATTCGCGGTTCTTCCACCCAGCCGGCCCGCAGAACTGCCAGAAAGCTGTTCCTTTTTCTCGGCGCGAAGGGCGGCTGCGGCGTTACCACAATTGCCGCCAACTTCGCCGTTTCCCTGGCCCAGGAGTCAAGTCAAAGCACATTGCTGATCGACCTCGGCCTGCCACTGGGTGACGCGGCGCTGAACCTGGGAATGATGACCGAGTACTCCACCTACAATGCGCTTGAAAACTCGGGCCGCCTGGACGCAAGTTTCCTTTCCACCCTGCTGGCCCGGCACACTTCCGGACTCTCGGTGCTCGCTGCCCCGGCGGAGTTCTCGCCTAGCCAGGCCCCCGTTGAAGCAATTGACAGGCTGCTGGCAGTCGCGCGGCAGGCATTCGACTACGTAGTGATTGATGCCGGGACAAGGATGGATTTGAAGGATGCGCGATTCTTCGACGATTCCGCCGTTCTCTACCTGGTTACGCAGGTCGGTGTGACCGAATTGCGCAATTCAAACCGAATGATCGGACAGTTTTTCGCCTCTCGCGGCGCGAAGCTGCAGATAGTTGTGAATCGGTATACGCCCTCGGCGCTGCTGTTCGACGACAAGGCGATTGAAAAGGCGCTCACCCGGTCCATTGACTGGAAGGTTCCCGACGACTACGCCTCCGCGCGGCGGACGCAGAACGCGGCCACGCCGCTGGCCATGGAGGATTCACCTATTTCGAGGGCGATCCGGCGTATGGCGCGCAAGGCTTGCGGACTTCCGGAAGAGGCGGACAAGGGAGCGAGGTCTGGCCTGTTCGGGTGGGCGAAGCGTGCTTTGTCGAAGTCGAGCAACGGTAAAGGGACTGAAGAGGCGGACGAAAGCGCCCCGGCCACGCTGGACCCCGACCACGCCAAGTATTGATAACCCAATGCAGCCTTGAAATCTGCCCAATAACCTGGCATAGAGTGAACCTGGCATAGAGTGAACTTGGCTTGGAGTGAACCTGGCATAGAGCGAACCTGGCATAGAGTTAACTTGGCTTGGAGTGAACCTGGCATAGAGTGAACCTGGCATAGAGTGAACTTGGCATAGAGTGAACTTGGCATAGAGTGAACTTGGCATAGAGTGAACTTGGCATAGAGTGAACTTGGCATAGAGTGAACTTGGCATAGAGTTAACTTGGCTTGGAGTGAACTTGGCATAGAGTTAACTTGGCTTGGAGTGAACCTGGCATAGAGCGAACCTGGCATAGAGTGAAGGGTACGGGCTTCAGCCCGTACATCTCAACCAGCAAGCGGCTGGGCTTTAGCCCCCGAGGGAAGGTTCTCAAGGGCTTGCATTCCCTCAGCGGCTAGAGCCGAGACCTGGCTCTTCATGTACGGGCTAAATCCCGTTACCCCCTGCAACCCTACGTCTCAACCCCATGGCACTTCTTGTACTTCTTGCCGCTGCCGCATGGGCATGGATCGTTGCGGCCGACTTTTTCTCCTGTTCGGCGCTGCGATGGCTGACTGCTATCGCCGGCCCCGGCAAACTGGGCGACTGCCAACTCGCGCTGCTTCTTGCGCTGGAACTCTTTTTCCAATGCGTCGATGGTGGTTGAGGCTTGGCGCGTCGGGATGGAAATCTCCCGCGGCGCGGCCTCCAGCGTCGGCGGCTTATCGGCACTGGCCACGGGCGGCGCAGGCGGAACCGGGCGGCGCGGCTCAGGAGCGGCATTCACCGGCTGGCCGTCGGGGCCCAGAATCTGCATGCGGAAAAGGAAGCGCACCGTGTCTTCATGGAACTTGGCCATCATGGCTTCGAAAATGTCAAAAGACTCGCGCTTGTATTCGACCAGCGGGTCTCTCTGCGCGTAGCCACGCAGGTTGATGCCTTCCTTCAGGTGATCCATGGCGAGGAGGTGGTCTTTCCAGAGGCCATCGATGACGCTCAGCATTACCATTCGCTCGTGGTAACGCATTGTCGCGCTCGAAAGAATTTTCTCCTTGGCCTCGTACTCCTCTTTCAGCTTTTCAAAGATCGTCTCGCCCAGTTCATGGCGGCCGAGTTCGATTGGCTTGATTCCCGCAGTTTCAAGGTTCAGACCAAACTGGCCGATGAGCTTGTCCTGGAGCCCCTTGATGTTCCACTGGTCCGGGTGCAGGCGCTCCGGCGCAAACTCGTCGAGCAGGTCGCTCAAGATTCCGCCGACATATTCTTCGAGAATGAGCTCTTTCTGATCCGCTTCCTCAAGCAACTGGCGACGCACCCCATAGACAGCTTCGCGCTGCTTGTTCATGACGTCGTCGTATTCGAGCAGGTGTTTGCGAGACTCGAAGTTCTGGCCTTCAACGGCCTTTTGAGCCCCCTCAATCCGATTCGAGATCATCTTCGACTCGATCGGCACGCCTTCTTCCATGCCCAGCTTTTCCAGCAGCGTTGAGATCCACTGCTTGGCAAAGATGCGCATCAGGTCGTCTTCGAGCGAGAGATAGAAGCGCGACTCGCCGGGATCGCCTTGTCGTCCGGCACGGCCGCGGAGTTGGTTGTCGATGCGCCGCGACTCGTGGCGTTCGGTGCCGAGAATGAACAAGCCGCCGGCCTCAATCACCTGCGCGTGATCTTGGCGCGCCGTTTCCGCGTGGCCCTTGATGGCTTCCGCCCAATCCGGCTCGCTCACCTCGAATTCCTGGCCCTGGTAGTAGAAGCGCTGGAAGCCGGCCGGAGCCATTGGATTGATGGCTCCCTCATTGGCGCTGATGGCGCGCGCGTGACCCTGCTTCACCAGGTCCTTGCGCGTCTCGAATTCGGGATTGCCGCCGAGCAGAATATCCGTACCGCGGCCGGCCATATTGGTGGAGATGGTGACCATGCCAAGCCGCCCGGCCTGTGCCACAATCTCTGCTTCGCGCTCGTGGAACTTGGCGTTCAGCACCACGTGGCGCACGCCTTTGCGCTGCAGAATTCCAGACAGGCGCTCGGACTTTTCGATGGATGTGGTGCCTACGAGAACGGGCTGCTTCTTCTCGTGCAGCAGCGCGATGTCGTCGGCAACGGCCTTGTATTTTTCTTTCTCGGTGCGGTAGACAACGTCAGGATTTTCCAACCGCCGCATCGGCTTGTTGGTCGGAATCACGACGATTTCAAGCTTGTAGATCTTCTCGAATTCGGCGGCCTCAGTTTCAGCCGTACCGGTCATGCCGCTGAGTTTCTTGTAAAGGCGGAAGTAGTTCTGGAAAGTGATGGTCGCCAGCGTCTGATCTTCCTTGCGGATGTTGACGCCTTCCTTGGCTTCCACGGATTGGTGCAGGCCGTCGGACCAGCGGCGCCCCGGCATCAGGCGGCCTGTGAAGGTGTCAACGATGATCACCTCGCCGTCCTTCACCACGTATTCCACGTCGCGATGGTAGAGCGCCTCGGCCTTGATAGCTGTCTCAACGTAGTGCTTGAGTTCCCAGTTTTCCGCGTCGGCAATGTTGCCAATGCCGAGCGCCTTTTCGATCGTCTCCCAGCCCTCGTCGGTCACCCCAATGGTGCGCTGCTTCTCGTCGACAATGTAGTCGCCGGTCAGGTACTTGTTTTCGCCCTCTTCGATCTCCTCGCCCTTTTCGAGCTCGGGAATAATCTTGCGGGCGCGCGCGTATTTGTCGGTGGTTTGGTCCGTGGGTCCGGAGATGATCAGCGGCGTCCGGGCTTCGTCGATGAGGATCGAGTCCACTTCGTCGACGATGGCGTGGTAGTGTCCGCGCTGCACGCAGTCCTTGATCTCGAACTTCATGTTGTCGCGCAAGTAGTCGAAGCCGAACTCGTTGTTGGTGCCGTACGTGATGTCAGCGGCGTAGGCGGCCCTGCGTTCGCTGTCGTCGAGGTCGTGCACGATAACGCCAACGGTGAGTCCGAGGAACTCGTAGATCTTTCCCATCCACTCGGCGTCGCGCTTGGCCAGGTAGTCGTTGACGGTGACCACGTGAACGCCGTGGCCGGCCAGTGCGTTCAAATAGCAGGCGAGGGTAGCGACCAGCGTTTTTCCTTCGCCGGTCTTCATTTCGGCAATTTTGCCCTGGTGCAGCACCATGCCCCCGATTAACTGCACGTCGAAGTGACGCATCTGCACGGCGCGCCAGCCAGCCTCGCGGACTACGGCGAAGGCCTCGGGCAGAATCGCGTCGAGGGCTGCGCGTTCGGCTGTTTTCAGCTCGTCCGCGTCCGTAATTCCTTTGACTTGCTCCGCGATCCGAGCGCGGAATTCTACCGTCTTGGCGCGCAGTTGCTCATCGGAAAGAAGCTTGATGCCCTCTTCGAGGGAATTGATCTGCGCTACCACCGGCCATAACTTCTTGATCAGGCGTTCATTCGCCGTGCCAAAAATCTTTGTAAGGATCTTATCGAAGAACACAGGAATCTCCGTTTACCAGTGTAAATGGTGAGGGTTAAAAGGAACGTGACAGTGAGGTGAGCACGTTCGGCGCTCATCACAGCACAAAGGCCCCGTGCCCCGTCGGGGTACCCTCTGGGTCGGACTCTTTTCTGTCGCAAGGGCGGGAAACCACAAATCTGAACCGGCCCGTCTTCGGCGGCTCCCCTCACATCCTCAATACCAGCCTGTCAACAGGATCCCCGCGACGAATCCGCCTAAGTTGCCGATGGAAATGCCTCATCCGGGCCGCAGGAGTATCAGTATCGCCGTTATCGTCCTCATCGGCGTCTTCGTCCGCGTCCTGCCTGGCCTCAACCACGTAAGCCATGCTGGGCCGGTGGAAGACTTGGCCGAATTGGAAGGCCAGCGCGAGCGCGGAAGCTGATGGATAGAACCCGAGACGCCCTTTTCCCGATCGTTTGCGCCATCGCCAGAGAATGCGCAGAACCACGTAGTGAACGAGAATCAGGCCCATCAGCAGAAATGGAATATAGAGACCATAGACACACCACGCGTAGAGATAATCGACATTCATAAACACCCTTCTTGAGATCGCAGGGAAAACTTCGCTCTTCGCATTGCCCATGCCATAAAGCAGACAAGCCTGCCCGCAAGCTGGACCCGTTAGCTGAGTTTTGAAGAATTAACCGCGACGGAAGGGCGGTGGCCGTTGAAACGCGGCAGCCATTACGGGAGCCTGGGGCACCCGGCCAGCGTATGCAAAGGCTAGCGGCGACAGCAGGCTGAGCGGAGAAATAATCCCAACCAGCAGAAGCGGAAGAATAGCGACCAGGTCCGCAGCATTGCCGGAGTGGGTGTGCGGGACAAGCACCGCGGCCACCATCAACAGGACGGCAAGGCCGATTGCGATTACCGCAATCAGGACCCACCCGCGTTGTTGACGGTTCTGCATTATCCCCAAGCCTCTCTTGTTCCACAGAATAACATCATTATTTAAGGGCTCAAACGAAAATTACGTCTTCGAATAGCGCCGCTCTCCAGAGCGGCTGTACTGGCGGCGTCCACGCCGCCAGGGATAGCCAGGCCATGGATTGCGGAGTCTTATCTTTTGCGCCAGCGACGCCAGAGAAGCAGGCCCACGAGCATTAAAAAGGCCGTCCCAGCAGCCACGCGGACCAGTTCGGCGTGCTCCATCGCCGGCACAGCCTACCGCTTTTCCAGGGTGGCGCGATGGATGTGCTCGACCGGCTTGTCGTAGCGGCCACGGAGAGCATTCCAGCGAATGATAGCGATCTCTTCCAGCATCTTGATGCCGTCTTTGAGATAGCTCATGCGGGTGCGCTCGTCGTGTCCCCAGCTCACCGGCACCTCGACAATGCGGAAACCGTTCTTGATGGCGATAAACAGAATTTCCGGGTCAAAACCCCAGCGCTCAATGGTCTGCAGCTGAAAGACCGTCTGGGCCGCGGCGCGGGTGAAGGCTTTGAATCCGCATTGCGTGTCGGCGAAATGCAGTCCCATAATGCCGCGTGTAACCGCGTTGAAGCAGCGGCCGAAGAACTGCCGGTAGAGCGGCTGGCGGTGCGTCTGACGGCCTTTTTCCAGCCAGCGCGACCCAATGGCAATGTCGGCGCCTTGCGCGATGGCCGCAAACAGCCGCTCGGCCTCCTCAATGGGCGAAGATAGGTCGGCGTCGGTGAACATGACCACTTCTCCCAAAGCCTGCAACAGGCCGGAGCGCACACTATAGCCCTTGCCACGATTGCCAGGATTCTCAATCAAGCGGACTTCGGGGGCCGTGCGGGCAAATTCGCGCACTACATCGGCAGTCGCGTCGGTGGAACCGTCGTCGACCACGATGACTTCAGCATCCCACCTGCGCTCGCGAACGCAGGCAACCACCGCACGGAGCGTCGCGGGGATGCGGGCGCTCTCGTTGAAGGCCGGAATTACGATGCTGTAACTGGGATACTGCGTCACGACAGCAACCACCTGGCTGGAGACTGGTCTGGATTTTGGGGCCATTTCTCCGGGAAGAGACTTCAGCCATGATAACCCATGTTTGCTTCCGGGCCCGGCAAAACTCAAGGAGACCGCTTTTTCGCCATCTTATTGATGAACAAAGGCTCAATTCCCACAAAGGCTCTTTCTTTTTCGTGCTTTAGAGTGCAAAATCCGGTTATGCTGTGAGCGGAGGCCTAGAGGATATGACAAAAGCGGACCTGGTAGAAAAGGTGACCGGCCTGGGAGATCTGACGCGCCGCGATGGCGAAGTCATTGTTGAGACCATCTTCGGTTCTGTGATCGGCGCATTGCAGAGCGGAGACAAGATTGAGATTCGCGGTTTTGGGTCTTTTCGCATCCGGCAACGGAACTCCCGCATTGGACGCAACCCCAAAACCGGCGAGCGCGTGGAAGTCCCCGCCAAGCGCGTTCCCTACTTCAAGCCATCCAAAGAGCTTCGCGATCTGGTGAACCCGGACGAGGCGGTAAAAGCCTCCTGAGGGCTGGGCATGTTGCGCCAATACCGCACCGTGCCCCATCCATTCGGCTTCTTTCTGTCGAATGGGTGGTTCAAGCTCCAGTCTACTGCGGCCGTACTCCAATCACACTCATCATCCGTCCCGCATTCCCCTGCGAGGCGCGATGAGAGAAGAACAAATCCCGGTGGCAATTAGTGCATCCGCCCGTCGTGTGAATTGACCCCACTTTGAGCCCCGCATCCAGCAACTGACGTCGATTGGCCTCAACCAGATCCACATGCAGGCTGGGGCCAATAGGCGAATGCCCCGGTGCCCGTTGAGTTAGAAACAGCATGGGATATTTAGTCCGCACCGGGTCTGTGTCATAGACCTCGTGGAAGAGCTCGCTGGCATAAACGAACTGAGACTCGAAGCTGGAGAGCACTTCGTCTCCTACGGCGTAGCAGCAGGCGCCCACGCCGGGGCCAATGGCGGCCGTCAGGTCCTCAGGCCGGGAACCGAATTCAAGGCGCATGCGGCCAATCCCCGATTCGACAATCCGCTTGACCGTGCCCCGCCATCCGGCATGAAAAGCGGCGACAACATGCCTTTTGCGATCGGCCACCAGCACCGGGATGCAATCGGCGGTCTGAACACCGAGAAGGATCCCGGGCTCATCCGTCATAAGGCCGTCGCCTTTCCATGGAGTTTGCCGGCAGCTATCCCCTGAAGTCCCGACCACCACCACGCTGGAGTGAATCTGGCGCAGCGTGACCAGGGGTGTAGATGGATCTCCAGTGACTGCCTCAACGAGCAGCCTGCGATTGCGGGCCACAGTTTCATGATCGTCCGCAGGGGTAAATCCCAGATTCAGCTCTCCTGGCGTGTCCTCCGAACAGTACGCCCGGCTCAAGCCGCCCTTGCGCGTGCTGAATCCATGCCACAGCCAGGGAGCGCCTCGGTGGGTCAGCTCTTCCCAGGCAGGTATCTTGAGTATTTGCACGCCGTTGGGCGAGACCGTAGGAACAGGGGCGGGGCCCGACAGTTCCTCCGGCGTAACCTGCTTCCGGCGCACACGGCGCGTGACGCCGCCGGACATGCCGCGAAGATTCCGCACCAGCCCAGCAGTCTTAAAAAGGGCATCAATGTCCTGAACCGTCCTTTCAGGAACCGGGGCGGCTGGGGGTGTTTTGGCTTTGGGGGTTGCGCACATCCTGCTGAGATTCTATCTGGCAGCGGATTGAAAGGGACAGTTGACGGCGTACAAGCAATGGGCCCGCCTTCCGGCGAGCCCGCTTGAGAGGCCATATTTGGTGGGGGTCCAGGGGGGATATTGGGATTCAGATCCGTGTAGAACCTGAAATGGGTGGATTCCTTCGAGGAAGGGATTAATTTCGGGGAAGCCTCTGCTTGTTAAATAGGTAGATGCCGATTTCGGGAAAAGGTTGCGTGGGGCACAAATTTCGGCCGGAAATTGATTCCTATCGTTCGAAAGTACCGGAATATGGTACATCGACGCAATCCAGGCGAACGGGGTTTTCATTAGAACCTTTGACATCCGAGCATTTCTTGACACTCCGATCATCCCTTCACTACCATCAGCCGTTCTGTAGTTTCAGTCCACCGACCTCGCCGACCCACGATCAATGAAACTGCTCCGTGCCCCGTTCTTGCGCCTTTTTCCTGGCGCAAGGGCGGGAAAGCACAACCCCCAACACAATCTTTTTTTGAACTTACACTTTGGTTTCTAGGGGATAACAATGCATCGCAGGGCGCTTCTCACCAGCCTCGCCGCCGGCATGGCGGCCGTCTCCATGCCTCGCATTCTGTCTGCGAACACAATCACCGACCTTCCATCTCCCAGCCCGCAACCCATCCCGCGCTACCGCGGCTTCAATCTCCAGTGGGAGCGTGAACCGGGCGACACCACCCACGCCGCATACCAGGAATCCGACTTCGCCATGATGCAGGAGTGGGGTTTCAACTTCGCCCGTCTCCCGCTCTCGTATTGGATCTGGGGCAAGCCCACCGACTGGACTCACATCGACGACGAGCCGCTGACTCAACTCGACCGAGCCGTCGACCTTGGCAAACAATACGGCGTGCACATCAATCTCAACTTCCACCGCATTCCCGGCTATTGCGTCAACAACCGCGAGTTGGAGCCCGCCGATCTGTTTTCCGATCACGCGCCGGCATGTGCGCGTGCGTTGAATGCCGCCTGCTATCACTGGGCCCACTTCGCGCGCCGCTACAAAGGAGTGCCCAGCACCCGGCTATCTTTTGACCTGATCAATGAGCCGCCCAGGAGGCGCTCCTACGAAGGCGCAATCGAAGACCGCTACGCCGAGGTGGTCCGTGCCCTCGTTGCCGCCATTCGTGCCGAAGATCCAGAACGCCTGATCTTCGCCGACGGCATCAACATCGGCCAGCTCCCCGTGCTCGACCTTGCCCCTCTTCACCTGGTCCAGAGCACGCGAGGCTATCAGCCCAAGTCGATCAGCCACTACGGCGCAAACTGGGTTCCGCTCGACGAATACGAAACCATGAAGCCTCCCGCATGGCCACTCACTGACGACAAAGGCAATGTCTGGAACCGCGCTCGGCTTAAGCAGGAGTACGTCGACAAATGGAAGCCGCTCACCGCTCTGGGAGTTCAGGTGCACGTAGGCGAGTGGGGCTGCCTCAACCACACACCGCACGACATCGCCCTCAATTGGATGTCCGACTGTCTCGCCGTTTGGCGCGAGGCCGGCTGGGGCAACGCGCTGTGGAACCTCCGCGGCAGCTTCGGTATCCTCGACAGCGAGCGCAATGACGTCGCCTACGAGGACCATAGGGGCCACAAGCTCGACCGCAAGATGCTGGAGCTGCTCCGCACTGCTTGAACATGTTCGCCGGCGACCAGGTATCAGATGAAAATGACCCACTTAATCCTGTCATCCTGAGCGAAGCGTACTTCAGCGGAGTCGAAGGACCTGCTTTTCGGCCACTTCACGGCCTGAAACGCCGCTTCAGAGAAATCCGACGAACCTCAGACTCACCACACTATGAACACTCGACCCACCCCGGGTCGCGTTACTGCGTTTTGTAGGTGTAGTCGATGTACTGAAGTTCTCCATCGATAATCGAATAGAGCCGCGCATAAATCGTCTCTCCGTTCAGCGGAATCGAGAAAACGGTCTTATAAGTGCGAGTT
>JBELAI010000166.1:0-13029 GCA_049508975.1 Occallatibacter sp.
AGGGCAGGTTCTCCGCAGCCAAATCCTCACAAATTATTGAGGGGAAAGGCGCTATCGTCTAGGGGTTAGGACGTGAGATTCTCAATCTTAAAACCCGGGTTCGATTCCCGGTAGCGCTACCAGATCGTATCCGCGAAAGTCTGCCCCATCGGCAGGCTTTTCTCTTGGGTACGCAGCATTCTCTCGATACTCGCCCCCGCCGCCTTTCAGTCGAGCGGTCGCACCAAAGAATCTCGCCTACCCATTTGGGGAATTGCAAATGCAAGCTGATGCGGCGTTCAATGCCAACAATACAAAAAGGTAATTCGCCTGCAATCGAAGGGCATCCTTTCATGGCAGGGAAATAACGGTAAAGTTTGGCAGGTGCTGCGCCGATGAGCATTTGTACAGGCGCCTTTGCCACAAGTTGCAGCACGATCGAAATGACTTTCGAAATGGAGGTTCCTGAACATGCCGCACCGCCAGGGATTCTTCAATCTGCTATGGCTCTCGGTCAAAAACCAAGCCGCCCAGCCTGTACCGCATGATTTGCAGTTCTGCGAATTTCAATGTCCCTATCGGCATTGCAAACTGGAAGCCACCGGAAGCTGCGAGATTCGCCCCACTTCGGCCTTTGTCCTCATCCAGCCTGCGCCGGCCGTCGCTCAGTGGGCACTTACCGGTACTGACGGCTCCTCGGCTTCCCCGCTAACTGTCCACTAACAATGGCTGGGCCATCTCTCCCCGGCCCGGCCCAATCCAGGCTTTGTGGCGTCTCGCGAAACGCAGCGCGGCGGTGAAGCCTGAGCCCGCCACTCAACACTCCGCCCGCTCCCTCGTCTAATGGAATGAAAGTGTGTACTCTTTGAGCGCTATGCGAATTCAAACTGCCCTCTCCCTCCCGCTCTCCGCGCTGGCCCTGTCCTGCTTTTCCGCAACGGCCCTGGCCCAGCAGGCCGCGACCGGGCAGTCCACGCCCCAGCAACCCACTGCGGATCAGCCCGCCGCCACCCTCAAGATTCAAGCCAACGAGGTTGTGCTCCCCGTTACCGTCCGCGACAAGCACGGCGCCCTGGTTTCCAGCCTCAAGGTCAGCGACTTCACCCTCACCGAAGACGGCCGTCCCGAGACTATCAAGAGTTTCACCCACGAGAGCAATCTCCCCTTCCGCCTGGGCCTGCTCGTCGACACCAGCCGCAGCATCTCCGGCGCCATGGAAAACGAGCGCAAGGCCGCCGGCAAGTTTGTGGACCAGATGCTACCCGCCGACGCCAAAGCAGCCGAGAAGGACGAAGGATTCCTCATACACTTCGACCACGAGGTTGAACTCTTACAAGACTTCACCAATTCGCGCGACAAACTCCATCGCGAACTCGAAGACATGGGTCCCACGCGCGCGGAGAACTCCAGCCAGGGCCCTGAGACCACCGGCGACGACCGGGAAAGCACCCAGTCCCGCCGCCGCGGCGGTACGCAGCTTTACGACGCCATCTACCTCGCCGCCCACGACATGATGGAGTCCAAGGACGGCCGTAAGGCGCTGATCGTCTTCTCCGACGGAGCCGACCGCGGCAGCAAGGAGACCCTCAACGACGCCGTCGATGCCGCCGACCATGCCAACGTGGCTGTCTATACCATCTACTTCAAAGGCGAGCAGGAGAACAGCGGCTTCGGCAATCCCGGCCAACGGCGCGGCGGCATGGGCGGTGGCGGCTACCCCGGTGGGGGCGGAGGTTATCCCGGAGGGGGTGGCGGCTATCCGGGCGGCGGCCGGCGCGGCGGTCCCGACACCACAGCAGCCAACGGCATAGACGGCAAGAAGATCATGGAGAAGATCGCCACCCGCACTGGCGGCCGCTACTTCGAAGCCAAGAAGAAGGACAATCTGGAAGAGATCTACGGGCAGATTGCCGAAGAACTGCGCGGGCAATACTTGCTGACCTACACGCCGGACAAGGTGGACACCGACGGCGGCTTCCATAAGGTTGCCCTCAAAGCCAACAAGGACGACCTGCAGGTAGTCACGCGCGAAGGCTACTTCGCCCCCGGCGGCGACACAAAATAGCGGCCGCTCTGTTTATCCCAAGTGCACCAACCCCGCGGCCACCGGCATCCGGCCGCCGTCGATTTGTGCGCAGGGTTGTTGTAAACCGACGACTGAGCGGAAGGTAATCGGCGGACGCTTGCCGACATTTGGGGAGTAATCGGCGTCGGTGAGTGATTTGACGATAACGCACCAGCTGAGCCCGAAGGTGATCCTCATATGGACGAGTGTAGGTGGACGAGCGCTCATAAAACTCCGGACCCCAACTTGTCTGCCGCTACTTGGACAAGATCGCCTTGGATTTCAACAAAACGCTTAATAGACGCCCGGAATCAGCCGCTTTGTGTTGCGGCTATAGTCTTCGTACTCAGCTCCAAATGCTCGGCGAAGCGCCGTTTCTTCAACATGAATGCGATACAAGACAGCCAGAGTGGGTGGAACGAAGGCTGCGGCAAAGCATGCCCACGTACGCGAGTGGAGAGCGCACGCTAGGAGAATCAGTTCCAGGCCGAGATAGGAAGGATGACGGACCAGGGCGTAGAGACCGCTTCGCTTGAGTCTCTGCCCGGCGCGCACTGCGACGTTTGCGCTGAAGGCTCTGCCCAGCGAAATGACTGCTACGGCGCGAACTCCCAAACCGGGAATGAAAATCCCAATGGCTACCGGCCGCAGCCAGCTATAGCTTCCAGGCATATCGACCAGGAAAAATCTGTGCATCCACTCGTCGGTCTTGAACGATGCAATGATCACAACCCACAGAATGATTTGTGTTCCGCGATCTTGTACCTTACCCTGACCCCAGCCAGTAGTCGTGATCAGGGCGATGAGGATTTCCCCAACGACCCACACATTCGTCAACGCATGAAAAAAGAATTCGAGATTCATGAACATTTCCCCGTGACCATAAGAAAAGAATGCGCTGAATGGCCGGGAGACAACAGTGGCAGCTGTCATCGATGAGAGATGACAGGTATCACGATGACACCTGTCATGCCTTCCATATGACAACTTTGGGTACCGGGACAGCCTTGTCTGGTGGGATGATGAAGGCATGAGCGAAAGGCAGTCACACGCACCAGAGCGGTTTGCGGCAGCTTCGGGTACGTACATCACCGAATCGAGGCGGGAGTTTGTCCGAGGCCGCTGGATCGTGCGCTCGGTGGCGTTGTTGTATTCCGCCTACCTTTTTCTCATGCCGGCGTACCGGCACTCCTTTGCGCTCTGGATGGAATGCGCGGCTTCTTACGCGGCCTTCCTCATTCTTTTTTTTCTTGCCGCGGAGGCCACAGGACGCCGGCAGACCGTGGCGTTTGTGTTGTTCTTTCTCCTCGCCTTTCTCTATTACCCCGTCAGCCAGCAAGCATATGCAGTGTTTGTCTACCCTTTCGCGATGCTTTGCCTCTATCTCAGCCGTTTGCGCACCCTCTTCCTGGTGCTGGCTGCGATGATGGTCGGAGTTGTAGCGGAGACTCGATACCTCGGCCGCCCTTTTGTTATAGCCGAAGAAATCCTCTTCTTCTGTGTCATCGTCGGCCTGAGCAATTTTGCCTTCGCCCAGCAGTCACGAACCAATTCGCTTTTAGAGCGTGCAAATTCCGAGATCGAACGTCTATCCCAGGAAGCGGAGCGCGAGCGCATCGCGCGCGATCTGCACGATCTTCTTGGCCATACCTTAACCGTTATTACGGTGAAGCTGGATCTCGCCCTGCGGCTACTGTCCCGCGACTCGGACCGGGCGCGGATCGAGATCGTGGAGGCGGAGCAGACTGCTCGGAATGCGCTCGCCGAGGTGAGGGAAGCCGTCTCCGGCTACCGCGCCGAAGGACTCGCTGCGGAGATCAGCCGAGCCCGGCGAAGCTTGCTTTCCGCAGATGTCAAACTGACCACGACTCTCGCTCCAGTGAATCTCTCTTCGAGCCAGGTCAACGTGCTTTGCCTGGCGCTGCGCGAGGCCGTAACGAACGTCGTCCGCCATGCTCACGCAACCGTCTGCCACGTGGCACTCCACGAAAAGGACGGGACGATTCATTTCACGATTGAGGATAATGGGCTGGGCGGGCAGATCCGTGAAGGCAATGGCCTGCGTGGCATGCGAGAGCGGCTTCAATCCGTGGCCGGGGCCGTGAAGCTGACAAGCCTGGCAAACGGAGGAACGGGCCTTGAAATGACCTTGCCGCTGGCCAGTGAGCCCCCGGCACAACCGGCGTCACAGATGGTGGGAGAGGCGGATACCCTTTGACGCAAAAGATACGCGTGGTGCTGGCGGAGGATCAAAGCATGTTGCGGGGAGCGCTCGCAGCGCTGCTCTCCATTGAGCCCGATATTGAGGTGCTCGGGTCCTTTTCCGACGGCGAGCAGGCATTTCAGGCCGTCGGAAAGCACCGGCCTGAGGTTTTGGTAACAGACATTGAGATGCCGAAAATGAGCGGACTCGAACTCAGTGCTCGCGTGAAAGAGCTTTATTCAGACACGCGCGTTCTGATACTGACGACCTTCGCCCGCCCGGGATATTTGCGGCGAGCATTGGAGGCAGGAGCGTCTGGCTATATTCTCAAGGACCGGCCCTCTGAAGAACTCGCCGACGCAGTCCGGGGGGTCAGTCGCGGGGCTCGCATCGTGGATCCCGAACTGGCCTCGCAGATATGGAGCACGGAAAAGGACCCGCTCACCGATAGAGAACGTCTAATCCTGCGCCGCGCGGGTGACGGTGAGACGACCGCTGAACTGGCACGTTCGCTTCGACTGACGGAGGGGACGGTACGGAACTATCTTTCCGAGGCCATCTCCAAGTTGGGCGCTTCCAACCGGATCGAAGCGGCCCGGATTGCTCGCAATAAAGGATGGCTTTGAGGTGCAACGGTAGATGCGCCCTCGGTTGTCGAGCGCACACATGGCTGTCGATTGATGACTTCAGGCCAAACCACTCATCCAGCATAGTTTCCGGGGTCTCTATCGGATTTGTCCTGACAAACGCCCTAGCGTCCTGAATCAAAAGGGGCAAAAGAAGCTTGATCCGTTTGCATACAATTACGCTTCCCCGGCGCACAATGGGAAATGCGGGGGGAAAAGACCGCATCGGAGAAACCTTCATGATTCAAGCCATCCCGACTCCTGCCGCCCAAGTTGCCCTCGCAACCGTGTCCAGGGAGTCTAAAACCAAGACTCGCACAGAGCATGCGTACCCACCCCTGCTTTTGCCGCAGCACTATAAAAAGAAAAGGATTCGCTCAAAAACACCCGTTTCGACCCTCCCAAACAAAGAACTTACAGCCTCTGTTCGATACCCAATTCGGAAATTGCGGTCTGTGGCGCTGGAATCTCTTCCTCCGTCACAACAAAGAAGTAGCTCAGGTCCGCTTGCCCAAATGAAGTGGTCAGGGCCACATCCGCCGCATCCAATCCCGTCGCCATCAGAATGCGGCCGATGCGGGGCACATTGTTGCGCGCATCGAACGCCCACCAGCGATTGTCGAGCCACACCTCAAACCAAGCACTGAAATCCATGGGAAGCCGCACGGGCACGCCGATGTCCCCCAGATAGCCGGTGGCATAGCGCGCGGGAATATTCATGGCCCGGCAGAAGGTGATGGCCAGATGCTGGAAGTCGCGGCACACGCCAACGCGCTCGGTGAACACATCCATGGCCGTCTTGGTCGGCCGTGCATGCGAATAATTAAAGGTCACCTTGTTGTGCACCCAATTGCAGATCGCCTGCACGCGAGCCCACCCAGGGGACGTCTGTCCGAATAGTTCAAATGCGACAGACGAAAGGCGGTCCACTTCACAGTAGCGGCTATTGAGCAAATAACGCAGGATCTCATTCGGAAGATCGCCCACAGCCGACTGGCAGGCCGCCCAGTTGACCTCGTCGGGTTCGCCGGATTCTTGAATGAGGGTCGAGCTACTCAGCCGCAAATGCCCTTGTGGGGCCACAAATCGCACGCAGCGATTGCCGAAGCTGTCGAAATAGCTCGTCACACCCAGTCGCGGCTCTGTCTGCAACTCGTCCGGCTCCAGCAGGTCGTGGGTTCGCGATGGATGCACGTTAAGAAGCGCAACCATCGCAGTTTCAGCCGGTAGCTCGAATTGAATGTCGTAAGCCAGGCGGATCAGCATGGGTTGATTGATACCTCTTGTTTCATTGACGTTGTGAAGGATAGGCGACTGGCCCTGGGAAGGCGAGGAGAGGGCAGGCCGCTTGTTGTTCAGATGCAGGAAATGGATCGTGCGTGGTTCGCCGGGTAGTTTCGCAAGTGGGAGGAAGGAACGCCGTCGTCTGAATTCAGAATACGCTTAATTCGGATTTGGAACCCCCAAACGCGAGAGGGGCGTCCGTTTTTAGCGGACGCCCTTCATGCTCATGCAAGATTCAACAGCAGCTTACTTGTTGGTGTGCACCAGGCCAACCTGGCGCTCTTCCAGTGCCGCCTGTGCCGCTGCCAGCCTTGCCGTCAGCAACCGGAACGGCGAGCAGGACACGTAGTTGAGCCCGATCTTGTGGCAGAACTTGACGGACTCAGGATCGCCGCCATGCTCGCCGCAGATGCCAACTTTCAGGTCGGGCCGTGTGTTGCGTCCCTTGGCCGTTGCCATTTTCACCAGGAGCCCGACGCCCGCCTGGTCCAAAGTGGCAAACGGGTCCTGTTTGAAGATGCCCTGCTTGAGATAAGCCGGCAGGAAGTGGTTGATGTCGTCGCGGGAGATGCCGAACGTGGTTTGCGTCAGGTCGTTGGTTCCGAAACTGAAGAACTCGGCCTCTTCGGCAATCTGGTCGGCGGTGAGGGCAGCGCGTGGAAGCTCGATCATGGTGCCCACCATGTAATCGACGGTTTCGCCCTTCTCTTTGAATACGTCGGCGGCAATGCGGCGGATGATAGTGGCCTGGTTGCGCATTTCCTCAATGGAGCCGATGAGCGGAACCATGATCTCGAGATGCGGATCGCCGCCCTTATGCTTCACGGAGACGGCGGCCTCGAAGATGGCGCGCGCCTGCATTTCCGTGATCTCGGGGAACGCGATACCGAGGCGGCAGCCGCGCAACCCGAGCATGGGGTTGGTCTCATGCAGCTCCTGGACACGCGCCAGCAGCGGGCGCAGTTCCTTGAGCCTGGGTGAGCGGGGTTTGGTGTCCTCCAAGTGAGAGATTTCGACGAGCAGATCTTCGCGCTGAGGCAGGAACTCATGCAGTGGAGGATCGAGCAGGCGAATCGTCACGGGCAACGATTCCATGGACTTGAAGAGACCCACAAAGTCGGCGCGCTGCATGGGCAGTAGCTTCTTCAGCGCGTCGCGGCGGTCTTTCTCGTTATCGGAAAGGATCATGGCGCGCACGTGTTCGATGCGGTCTTCAGCAAAGAACATATGCTCGGTGCGGCAAAGGCCGATGCCTTCAGCGCCGAACAGGCGAGCCTGCTTGGCGTCGCGCGGTACGTCGGCGTTGGCGCGAATCTTGAGCCGGCGGACCGGGTCGACCCAGCTCATGAACTTGACCAGATCCGGATCGTCAGGCTGAGCCGGAAGCGTCTTGAGCTGGCCTGCGATCACGCGGCCGGTGGTGCCGTCCAGTGAAATCCAATCGCCCTGCTTGAAGGTGCGACCCTTCACGCGCAGTTCCTTGGCGTGCTCGTCAACGGTGCAGTCGCCTGCGCCGGCCACGCAGCATTTACCCATGCCGCGCGTCACGACGGCAGCGTGCGAAGTCATGCCGCCGCGCGAGGTGAGAATGCCGGTTGCCACTTCCATGCCCGCGATATCTTCAGGCGTGGTCTCGCCGCGAACCAGGATGATGACCCGATACGCGCCGCTCTGGTGGTACTTGACCGCATCTTCCGCGGTGAATACGATCTGACCGACAGCCGCGCCAGGCGATGCCGGAAGGCCTGTTGCGAGAACTTCGATCTTTTCGCCCTTTTCCACCAGGCGGGGAACCAGGAAGTCGTACAACTGGTTGGGCTCTACGCGGAAAATGGCTTCTTCCTGCGTGATGAGTCCTTCGCGAACCATGTCAATGGCGATGCGCACGGCGGCCAGGCCGGTCCGTTTGCCATTGCGCGTTTGCAGCATGTAGAGTTTGCCATCTTGAATGGTGAACTCGAAATCCTGCATGTCGCGATAGTGCTTTTCCATCTTCCAGGTAATGGCGCGGAGATGGTCGTAAACCATGGGCATGGCGCGCTCGAGTTCGCTGATCGAGAGCGGTGTGCGCACACCTGAGACAACGTCCTCGCCCTGCGCATTCATCAGATACTCGCCGAAGAATACGTGCTCGCCCGTTGCCGGGTTGCGCGTGAAGCCTACGCCGGTGCCTGAGTTGTCGCCCAGGTTGCCGAACACCATGGCCTGCACGTTGACTGCTGTGCCCAGCCAGTCGTCGATGTGGTTGATGCGGCGATAGGTCTTGGCGCGCTCGTTCTGCCAGCTTCTAAAAACGGCATCGCGGGCCTGGACCAGTTGATCCAGCGGGCCCTGCGGGAAGTCTTTGCCGGTCTCCTTGCGAACCAGCTTCTTGTACTCGACGATGATCTCTTGCAGCGCTTCGGGCTGAATTTCGTAATCGTATTTCACGCCTTCGCGATGCTTGATGGTGTCGAAGATATGCTCGAACTTCTTCTTAGGCACATCGAGAACCACGTCGCCGAACATCTGGATCAGGCGGCGATATGAGTCATACGCGAAACGAGGATTGTTGCTGAGTTTGGCCAATGCTTCAACGGCCTGGTCATTCAGCCCCAGGTTGAGGATGGTATCCATCATGCCTGGCATGGAGAACTTTGCGCCCGAGCGGACCGAGACGAGCAGGGGATTGTCGCCCGTGCCCAGCTTCTGTCCCTGCAGCTTTTCGAGGTGCTCGAGAGCGGCGTACATTTCGACGTCGACTTCCGGGCTCACTGCGCCGCGCATGTACTCGCGACAAGCCTCGGTCTGAATGGTGAATCCCGGAGGCACCGGCAGTCCGGCGTTGGTCATTTCAGCCAAACCTGCACCCTTGCCGCCCAATACATCCTTCATCCGTCCGTTTCCGTCGGCCGTTCCGCCGCCGAAGAAATACACATACTTGGTTGGGGTTGACGTTGTATCTGCCTGTCCGGCAGACGCCTGTTCCACCACGCCCTGCGCCATGGGGTATTGCCTCCGTTTGTAAGATTTCCGCGGCAGCGGCTCCTGGTGGCGGGGTGGCGGTACGGAGGCTCAGCAATCCAACAAAAAATGCGGTAAAAGGCTGAGCGCGTGCGAGTCATCCAGACATCTGACAGCGCGTCGCGGCGTTGTTTCGTCGCAAGTACAAATAGCGCCGTCAGTATACCGTTGCATGTGCCACTCGTCACAGACGATTCATTTGGCAAAAGTCTTGAGTGGTATGCACACGTGGGAATTTTCGCAATTTGAGACGGGAACCGCGGCCAGACTGGGGTTTGCGGACAGGGAATCGGAATTTACGCCGCGGCGCAGCGCATTTGTTCTCCGTATTGCGAACTTTGAACCGCATTGTGGGAATACAAAAACCGGTCCAAACCAACAACGGCAAGAATCTGTCCCACGCGCGCGGACACATTTTTCACGCAAAATCGGTGTCCGCATTTCCGTGCCATCTGGTAGAGCTCAATCAGCGCTGTAATGCCGGCTGCGTCAATTCTTTCCACTCCAGCCAGGTCTAGCGTGACGTCATTCTCGCGCACCAATGGTCCCACTTGCTCCAGCAGGCGCGCATCTTCGCCCCTAACCAGTTGGCCTTTCACCAGTTCGTTCACTTCCCCCGGTTCACCGGCGGGGAACATCATGGTAGCTGTCAGGTCGAGCATTGTGGTTGTCATAAAGAACTCCTTAGGGAAGCCAATACTTGTTCCCAGGCCGTCTGTCTTCCGCCACAGCCTGGCGCCTTTGAACTTGCACTCCGGCGGCCAAAGCCACCAGAAGGGGATATGCTGCAATCACAGGGGATAGCGGCCTTCCGCGATCGATGCCTGCGCTGCTTGGTGTTCAATTTCCGCAACCGGCGTTCGCTATCGGACACAATGTCTCTTACGCAAAGAGGGGTGCACTCAGTTCCGTGAATCCTTCGTTAACCAATTCGGTACTCGTCCAGCCCAAACTGACTCTGGAACTGGCGCGTACGCTCGCCACTGAAGCAGCTTTTACGGAGGCCGGCCTTGTCGCGCTTCCTCATGAGCACGATGCGCGCGATGCGGAGCGGTTTGCCGAGTGGGTGGCCGAGGGCCGTGCGGGCACCATGGGTTACCTTGAGCGCAAGGATGAAAGCGGTCGGCTGGTGCGTTCTCGGGTTGCCGTTCCATTTCCCTGGGCGCGTTCGGCCATCGTCTGTTTCGCCAACTACAACACTGCCCAGCCGCGCTCAACCGAACCGGCCAGCGCGGGCGCCGGCTGGATTGCCCGCTACGCCTGGAGCTGCCTCGTGGATGCCAACGGCATTCGCCGTCCCAGCGACTACCACAAGGTTCTGAAGAAGCGCCTTACGTCGATTGAAGCTCGTCTGCATGAACAATTTGGAGACTTCGAGGCTCGCGGCTACGTAGACACAGGCCCTGTCGTTGAACGCGCCCTGGCTACCGCCGCAGGCCTTGGCTGGACGGGCAAAAACACCTGCCTCATTCATCCAAAGCTCGGTTCGTACGGCTTTCTGGCCGTCCTCCTTACTTCATTGTCGGCTGAAACCGGCAAAACATCAGCGCCGCTGCCCGATCGCTGCGGAACCTGCCGACGCTGCCTCGACGCCTGTCCGACAGGCGCGCTCATCGCTCCCTATCAGATGGACGCGACGCGCTGCATCTCCTATCTGACCATCGAGCATCGCGGAGTTATTGACGCGAGCTTATTGGAAGGAATGGGCCGGCAAGTATTCGGCTGCGATATCTGCCAGGATGTCTGCCCCTGGAATCGCAAGTCTCCGATCAGTTTCGATAAAGAGCTCGAGCCCCGCAACGAATTAGTGAACCCATCGCTCGAATGGCTGGCCGAGCTTGACGAATCGCAATTCGAACAGCTCTTCAATGGCTCGCCAATTCGACGCGCAGGCTATCAGGGGTTGCGGCGCAACATCGCCATCGCCATGGGCAACAGCGGCCTGGCGCACTTTCTCCCCTTGCTCAATCAGTGGGCTATGGCCGCGGATCAAGGTTTGCGCAGCGCCGCGCAATGGGCCGTCGCCAAGTTGCAAAGCGAGGCAACTCCACCGAATCCATCTGACTAAATGTGAGCTTATAGCCGAAATTACGGCAGAAATTCAGTCCCGAAGGCAAAATCAAATCAAGTTAGACAACTCGTGTAACATCGGCGGCACTTAGGCCCTTGGGTCCCTGCTGGCAAATAAACTCCACCGACTCGCCTTCATTCAGGGTTTTATATCCGTTCTCTTGTATCGCGGAGAAATGTACAAATACATCTTCACCGCTGGAGCGTTGAATGAATCCGAAGCCTTTAGCGCCATTGAACCACTTCACCACACCTTGCTCTTTCACGTGCGACCTCCTTAACTTGTCCAGGGTTCGAACCCACCGCACTGCGCCCACGAGCAGTTGTTACGCAAGAGTGAACGCAATCGGCCTGAAGACTCCGCGAGCCGCCGTTGCGCACCGGACCGGTGCACTTGTGGCAACTCGACATGTTTCCCAGTTAGAGTTGAACCTCTGAAGAACTGATACTTCCAAAGCAAAAGCCATCCTTGAGTCAGGTTACGGCCTACTTACGCAAGCCGTATTTTTGTTATGGCAGGAATTGGATCAGGATGCAATAGGAAAATGAAGGGGCCATAAAGATCGAGGGTTACGGGGATGGCCACGGCGCAAGAATTTTCCAGGAAGGCTATCCTTGAAGGAGCAGCAATTTCGCACTTCCGCGACAACCAATCCAGGCGATGAAAGTCCGCGAGGTACGCTTGCATGAAGGAGCAGCCATTGGTTCAGGTCTCAGATTCCGGTACGGAGAGCGAAGTACTCGTTCCCGCCGACCAGGGCGATCTTGTCCCGGCTTCAAAGTCGAAGTGGTTCCGCTGGCGCAAGGACGGTAGGGTCCTCATCGCCTACCTGCTCGATAGCGAAGTCCACACTTTTGCCTTCAGTGTTTCGGCCAACGCCATCATCTCGTTCATCCCCTTCATCGTCCTGCTCTACACAATATCCGGATCGGTCTTCCATTCCACGGCAATGGTCAACGTGGTCAGCGATATGGTGAACTATTTCTTGCCGTCCACCGCGAGTGCGGGATTCCTGACCTACGGCCTCGAATCGGTGGTCCCGCGGCATGGCGTGCAGGCACTCTCCCTGGTCATGATTCTCATCTCATGCACCGGAATTTTTCTTCCTCTTGAAGTGGCGCTTAACCAGGCCTGGGGAGTGACCAAGAGCCGCAACTATATTTCCAACCAGATAGTCGCCTTCGGCCTGGCGATCCTGATGGTCGCGCTCGCATTGGTCAGTATTCTGGTGAATACGTGGGCTCAGGCGCTGCTCGCTACTCTCTTCCTTCATCACACGGATAACTTCTTTTACAAAGGAATAAGTGAGGCCTGGCTCGCTCTTTCCACCGGAGTAGCAGCGATAATCTTCTTCTTTTGCATTTACTGGATACTGCCCAATCGCGAAGTTCCCTGGCAGCCGGTTCTGCGCACATCGATCGTGACGGGAATAGTCTGGTTGCTGGCCAAAGTGCTGTTCGTTCTCGTGCTGCCGCACCTGGATCTTCGCGCGCTGTATGGGCCGTTCTTTGTGTCGGTGGGGCTGCTGTTCTGGGCTTATGCTTCGGGGCTGATTCTGTTCGCAGGAGCGCAATTCAGCGTGTCGCGTTGGGGGGATAAGAAAGGCTAGTTTGGTGAATCTGAAGTTCGTTGCATTTTTCTGAAACAGAATCGCAGACCATGAAGCGCGGCAAAGGCAGGTCCCCTACGATTCCGCTGCGCTCACTCCATCGAAAACCGTCTGCAGATTCGGTCGCCCCTACGGGGCTTTTGAACTTCGTTGCATGGCCTTCCCCAGAGCTGCGCTTCGCTTGCACTG
>JBELAI010000167.1:0-13019 GCA_049508975.1 Occallatibacter sp.
CCTGACTGGTTGCTGCTGTCGATCAGGGGAACCGGGAATCCGGTTGAGATTCTCTCGATCAGCGTGACCTGCCAGCCGCCGAGAACGGCGTTTGCGGCTGTATTCATGCTGCTGCCAAATTGCCTTCCGCGGCCGAACGGAAGGTCATAGATGACACTGCCGGAGAAGCTCTGGTCGAGGTTGATCTGGGACAGAGACCAGTCGAGGTTCTGCCAGTTGGGCAATGGGAAATAAGGGGCGCTCAACTCCGATCCCAAGCCGTCCGACAGACCGTTGTCGTAAGTGCGCGAGTAAGTGTAGGCAACCAGCCCGTAGAGGCCGTACCTGGGCGTCTTGGTCTCAGCCTTGATCTGCATGGAGTTGTAATGAGTCTTACCCACATCGCCGTAGAGCAGGACGGTATTGAAGTTCTGGTCGTTGTTGTAAAAGTTGAAGGTGTTGGTATAGGAGTAGGGAGCGCCGCCAGACAGGCAACCGAGCGTGTAGCCGGATACGGTTCCGCAGGCGGAAGGGCTGCTGACGTTAAGGGCATTGCCGATGACGAGCAGATGACCGCCGGTTGAACCGGCGTACCCCGCGGTGAGCAGGACATTGCCCGGCAACTGGCGTTCGACGTTGGCGTTGTATTGGTGAACCCGGCCCGGCTGGAAGTTGGTGGGCTGGTAGGCGTATGTGCCGGTGAAACTGGTCACATCCTGCGGACTGTTGAGGAGTGGAAAGCCTCCAGTGGTGGTAGCGACACCATAAGCTGGCCCCCCAAGCGTGGAAGAGCAGTATGAAGTCGCGGAGATGCAGCTAAAGCTACCGATGAATTGATCGGACTCGCCAAGGTTGGGCGGATTCTGCCAGAGGCCCTGCGCGCCCTGGTTCCAGGACGAATCGTGATAGATGCCAAAGCCCAGGCGAAGGACGGTCTTATCGCTGCCCGCGATCTTCCATGTGGCGCCAACGCGAGGCTCGTATCCGCCCCAGAACATGTTGATGCCCGCCGATCTGCTGACACCGTTCTTGCCCGCAATCAGCAGCGTTCCTCCCGTGAGTGAGGGGATATAGTCCGCCATGCGGTCATGCTCTTCGACGATGGGAGTGGTCAAATCCCAAGCCAGGCCCAAGTTCAGAGTGAGCGAGGGGGTGATGCGCCAATCATCCTCGACGAAGGGCCGGTAAATCTTCCAGCGGCGGCCGGTGGTCGCGCCGTCGTATGTCTGGTCGTGGATGGCTCCTCCGACAAGTCCCATAAGCAAGTCCGCCTCGGGATTGCCGGGGGCGGAACCCTGGCTAGTGAAGTTTCCCAAGGTCCCGACCAGCCAGAAGCCCGATCCAAAGGCCGCTGTGCCGACGTTCATCTGATTGGCGCGGAGATCGATGCCGGTATGAATCTCATGCTTGCCGAAGATCAGGTCAAGATCGTCTTTGAAGGAGTAGATGTTGGTTCCACCCTGGAAGGGAGAGTAGCCGCGATCGCCGAGGGCCCAATAGCCGCTCGTAAATTGAGTGGAAACCAAGCCTTCGCTGTATGGAGCCGACGAGTTGGAGGTACCGCCCGAGCAGCCGAGATCGGCGCCGGGAATACCCAGGTTGGCGGATGCGCAGGTGTAGTTACCCAGCGAAGCAATGTAATCGAAGATGCGGTCGTAGCCTAGTGTGGCCAGATTGATGATCTTGGGTGAAAATAAGTGGTTCCAGCCTAGGCCGATGTTGCGTGCGTGGTTGATCAGGTTCTCATTGCTGCCGAAAGCGTTGGCTTCGGCAAGTCCCGGCGCCCCACCGGGAACAAACGAGAAGGCCTGGTCGTAGCTGAAGCGGCCGAAGAGATTGTCAATGCTTGAAAGCGTGTGGTCCAGGCGGACATCGAACTTGGTTTCGTTTAGAGTGCGCACAGGCTGGTTGACGTAGTTGTAGCCGGCATCGGCACTACCGACGTTGGGCGGCGGCACGGGGTAAATGTTCAACATCTTCTGGCCGATGGTGTCGATGAGGTTGCCTGGAATCTTGTTGCAGTTGACTCCCCTGGGCTGGAGTCCTGTGCCAGGATCGGCAGATAGAGGATTCCCTGTCGAGGGATCGCACTGGAAATAGACATCGGGATTCAGAGCGCTATTCATAGTAGGATCCGCGGACGCGCCCTGCATGTATGGATTGGCGATGATGGGAACAAAACTGCCGGTTGGGGAAACGGAGATGTTGTTGCCCCAAGGATCATCGGTGAAGTCGCCGCCGCGCATGGCCAGCGAAGGTACCAGGCCCGTAAAGGGAATGCCGTGGCGCTGATATTTTTGTTCGGCGTCGACGAAGAAGAAGGTCTTGTTCTTCATAATCGGGCCACCGACGGAGCCGCCAAACTGGTTCAAGTTGAACTTCTCCACGGCGTTGGCAAAGTAGCTCTTGGCGTCGAGGTCAGTGTTGCGAAAGAACTCGAAGGCCGAGCCATGAAAGTTGTTCGTTCCTGACTTTGTGGTCACCAGGACGGTGGGTCCGGCGCGAGTGCCGAATTCGGCGGAGTAGGTGTAGGTGAGGACCTTGAACTCCGCAATGTCGTCGATCGACGAGAAGATGCCGATGCCGCCGGCGGTGAGCTCGTTGTTGTCAACGCCGTCGAGGAGCCAGTCTGTTGCGTTGGGCCGGGATCCTCCCACTGAAAGGGAGTACGAACCGCGCGCTGCCACCTCGCTGTCGCTGCCGGCGGTGAAGAAGCTGTTGGGATTGGTTTCCGCCGTGGCTCCGGCGGTGAGCGTGGCGAGTTGAACGAAATCGCGGCCATTCAACGGCAGATCCGCTACTTGCTGCGATGTGATGACTTGCCCCAGAGAGGAATTGGCGGTCTCGACTGCGACGGCGTCCCCGGTCACGGCCACCGTAGTGACGACAGAGGCGGGCACGATCGAAAAATCGAGCTCGCGCGCCTCATCCACCTGGAGGTGCAGATCCCTGGACTCAGCGCTCTGAAAGCCTCCCGCATCGACGTGCACGGTATACGTGCCGACAGGAAGCAAAGGGATCAGATAGTGCCCCGCGCCGTCCGTCTTCACATCCCGAGCCAAGCCGGTCCCCTGCGATTTTGCGACGACCGTAGCTCCCGGTACAGCCGCGCCCGATTTGTCAAGGACATTGCCAGAGAAACTTCCTGTCGCCTGCCCGAATAAGGCCGGCGAGATTGTCAGAGCAAGTGCGCAGAAAATGGTGAGAAGGAGTGTTTTGTGGAGTTTTGTTTCGGCTGAACGATTCATCGATACGGGATAATTAAAACCAAACATCGAAGATCTCATTGTCAAACCCCTTTTTTTAACAACTGGGTTAAGGTGGCGACTCCAAAGGATTTGCGGTACGCGGTTAATAGACTGTAAAAACTCGCGTGTCAAATGTCAACAAATGTTTAGGCCAAATGATAGGAACCACTGCATCTTCAGCAGTCTTCAGTTTAAAGCTTTTGCCGTGCCGGCCAGACGAGCCAAGGGCTGGATCAGTCTGGTCCAGAAGGCAGGATTAGCTCTCATTTCTCACAAGGCTCCGAAAAATATCGGGTTGTCATTCTGAGCGAACGGGGCCCCAAACGTCTTTCAGTTTGGGGGTGGTGAGTCGAAGAATCTGCTTCTTCGCCTTGAACACTTTTGATTAGAACTTCTGGGACGGGATACAAGCTAGAAGCCAGCGACCCATCCACCGAGAATGGCAGGGAAGCATCCGAAAAAGACAACAGCGACGGCAATCCCCACCAGCACCAGCATCACTACGGGATGAACCTTGATATGGCTCTCATCGACAGCCGGCATCACGTAGGCCCGCTTGAGCACCTGCAAATAGTAGTAGAGCGAAACGGCGCTCATTGCGATTGCCAGGCAGACCAGCGCAAATGGAACCGCCCCCGCATGTTCGCTGAGCACCGCCGCAAACAGGTTGAACTTGGCCCAGAATCCGACCAGCGGCGGAATGCCTGCGAGCGACAGGAACAGCACCAGCAGCACGGCGGCCAACACCGGGTTGCGTTTATGCAGGCCCAGGAAGGAATCGAGCTTGTCGCTTCCCGTTGCGCGCTCCACTACGGATACCACGCCGAAGGCGCCCACCGTGGTGAGACCGTACGTCAGCACATAGAAAAGCACACTCTGGATGGTGCGCTGCGTGGTGAACAGATTCGCGAGGTTAAAGTCCACCGCGTTTCCGGCGCCAGTATAAGTCGGATGCGCCGCAAGCCCAAGTAGAATGTATCCCGCATGAGCAATGGCAGAGTAAGCCAGCAGCCGTCGTACGCTTGATTGCGCCAGCGCCGCAAGGTTGCCTAACACCATGGAACCGGCCGCGGCGATCAGCAGGACCGTCGCGAGTTGCGGCCATGCCTGATAGTAGGCGCGCAGTATCTGCTCCATCGAATGGCCGTCGGCAGCCAGATCGCCGCCGGGTTGCAGCCACCAGTTCATGGCCAGCGTAATCAGCAGTGCAAAGCTCGCGACCTTTGACACAGATGCGATAAACGCCGCGGCTGGAGCAGGTGCGCCCTCATAGGTGTCCGGCGCCCAAAGATGAAATGGAACTACGGCAATCTTGAAGCCAAGCCCCGCAACCACCAGGATCCACGCCACGTAAAACAGCGGACTCGGACCTGCCAGCGTGATCCGGTATTGAATCAAGGCCAGGTTCGTTGTTCCAGTCAACCCATAAAAATAGCTGAACCCGAAAAGAAGAAACGCTGCCGACATTCCCCCAAACAAGTAGTACTTCATCGCCGCTTCAGCGCTTTTTCCGGAGCGCTTGGCGAACGCCGTGAGTATGTAAAGGCCGAGGCTCAGCAGTTCCAGGCCGATGAAAATTACAAGCAGATCCTGCGCCGCGGCTATCAGCAATCCGCCTGCCGCAGCCATCAGCACCACGGCCACAAACTCACCGATATGCTTCGTGAATCCGGAATCGAAAAGCAGCAGTAACGTCAGAATCGTGAGGACCAGAATTCCGGTCTGCGCAACAGCTATGAATCCGCCTGTACCAAGCAAATTGGAATCGATTCCCTTGCCGAAAGTGAGCCACGAAGCATGCTGCAATTCGACGGGGATGAGCGCAGCCCCACAGCCGCACACGCCCAGGAAAACCGCCACCGCCAACCGCACTTTAATCGCGGCCTTGCGCAACAAACCCAGGTCCACGATGAGTACGAGCAGCGCGGCAATTTCTAGGATTGTTTCCGGCAATGTTATACGGAAGAGATCGGAATAATTCATCGTCCCCCTCCCGCAAGCAGCGCGGCTACTGCCGGTTCAATTGCATCGAGCAGTATCTTCGGGTATAAGCCAACGAACAAGCTCACGCCGGCCAGCAACGCCACTCCCGTCGCCTCAGGCCACGTGATCGCGGCGAATGAGGGCCACCCAGTCTTCGGGTGTTCTTCCGGAGTCGGCAGTTTATCGCTGAAGAACGCCTTCTGCATCGCGCGCCACGTGTACGCGACACCTACAACGATTCCGACGCCTGCTGCAAGCGTCCACCACGGCTTGGCGATCCATGCCCCGACTAACACCTGAAACTCCGCCACAAACCCTGAGAACCCAGGTAGCCCCATCGATGCAATTCCCGCAACCACAAATGCCCATGCCGCAAACGGTAGTCTCTTGGCAAGGTGCATGGTTTCAAGCTCTGCCAACTGCCTCGTATGTGTTCGCTCATAAACGATGCGCCCGACAATGGCGAAGAGCAGGCCGGCGATAACTCCATGCGAGAACATCTGCAGCACCGCGCCCGTTACGCCGATTTGATTCAGCGTCACAAGACCCAGCAACACAAACCCCATGTGGCTCACGCTGGAGTAGCCAATGACAAATTTGAAATCAGTCTGCGCCAACGCGACCAGTGCACCGTAAACGATGCCAACCACCGCCAGTACCGCAAACACGTCGCGCCACGATCCAACGCCAATGAACGAGAAACCCCACGGATCGAGGCCGTGCGGGAATAGCCCAATCGCCACACGAAGGCAACCGTAAGCGCCAAGTTTCATAACCACGCCCGCCAGCAGCATGGAAGCAGCAGTGGGTGCTGCAACGTGGCCGGTTGGCGCCCAGGTGTGAAAGGGCCACATGCCGGCGAGAATTCCGAAACCTACAAACACCAGTGGAAAAAGCCACATCTGGGAGCTCACCGGCAGGTTTGCGTGGCCGAGTGCAACAAGTCCAGTAGAATGGCTGCCCGATGCCGCATACGCCGCCAGCAGCCCGATCAGCACCATCGCCGAGCCCACAAAAGAGTAGAGTGCCAGCTTCATCGCTGCATACTCGCGGCGCGTCGAACCCCAGATGGCAATCAGGAAGTACTTGGGCACAATCGCAATTTCGTAAAAAACAAACAGCAGAAATAGATCGAAGCTGAGAAAGACTCCGTATACTCCACCGATAAGCGCAAGGAAGAATGCGAAAAACTCATTGGTGCGGAACTCGATATTCCAGCTGAAGAGCACGCCTGCGACTGCGGCAAGACCGGTGAGCAGAACAAGCACGCGGCTGATTCCGTCCGCCGCCAGCATGTAGTGAATGCCCATCGTTGGAACCCAGGGCGCGTCCACAATTACCGTCCGAATGCCTTGATCGGATCCCATGGCGGCAATAAAACTTTGCACTGCGAGCGCCAGCCCGGCAACGGCCACTACCAACGCGAACCAGCGCGCCAATGCAGCCTTGCCCTTAGGCAAGAGCGCCTCAATCAGTGCACCGGCAAACGAGAGATAGATCGTCCAGGCCAACACTTAGCGGTTCTCCAGTTACTCTTGAACGAAGTAGTTGCTGTTTCGTGGATTTTTCCTCAAGACAAATCCACCTTGCAGAATCTCAGAAATGCCACTGTGTACTGGAGAACCGATTTAGAATCTCCAGTGCGCCAGCAGGTTTTGAACCGTGGGGTTCACGCTGTTCACAATCAGTTGCGGCAAAAGTCCAATCAGCAGCATCAACCCAATCACCGGAGCCAGTGCCATTCGTTCGCCCGTATGCAGATCGGGAAAACCTTTGCAATGCTCCGGCACAGGGCCTGAAAAAACTTTCTGAATCACGGTGAGAATCACTGCTGCTGTTACGAGTAAACCGAGAATTGAAACCGTGGAAGCCACCCAAGCCAGCGAAAATACGCCGCGGAAGATGAGAAACTCACCCACAAATCCGTTGAGCCCCGGAAGTCCGAGAGAGGAGAAGAGCGCAATGCCCATGAGGCCTGCGAAGACCGGCGCAGGTTTGCGAAGGCCACCGAATTCATCGATACCGCGATGGCCCCCAGTGCGCTGTTGCAGCAGAGCTACAAACCAGAACAGTGCAGCCGCCGTTACGCCGTGATTGAACATCTGCAGGATCACGCCGTTCAGCGCGGCGGCCTGGCTGGCGAGTTGGCCTGCGTCTCCGAACGAATATGGAACCGCAAGCGCGAATATTCCCAGCAGACAATATCCCAGGTGATTGACCGATGAGTATGCGAACACACGCTTCAAGTCTTTTTGCGCCGCCGCTGCCCAAGCGCCCATTACCACGGTCGCAACCGCCAGCACCAGCAACGGCGTGCGAATCTGCGCGATCTGGTGGCCGAAGAGCGGCACCGCAATTCGAAGCAATCCATACACGCCCATCTTCGACATCGCGCCTGTCAGCAACATGGTCACAGGCGAAGGAGCCTCTGCATAAGCCGCCGGCAGCCATGTGTGGAATGGAAACATGGGCACTTTTACTGCGAATCCCGCTAACACGCCAACGGCAAGCCACATCATGACTGGGCCAAGATGGTCCGTGACCATCTGTTCCAATTCACCCGTCGATGCCAGCAGCGTCAGGTGCTGGAAATCCATGCTCCGGGTCGCGACAAACACCGCAAGAAACGCGACCAGCAGCGCGACGCTTCCGGCCATGGTGTACACGAAAAACTGGGTCGCCGCAGGGCCGCGCTTGGTGCCGCCCCAAAGCTTGATCAGAAAGAATGCGGGAATGAGGCTCAGTTCCCAGAACAAAAACCAATGAAAGAAATTCAGCGCCGTGAACGATCCGAAGAGCCCCGACTCAAGGACCAGTACCAAGCCGAAGTAGAGCCCGGGCTGATGATGCACCCGGTGCGCGGCATCCACGCTCATCAATGTGACGATGGCGGAGAGCACCAGCATCAGCGCGCCCAATCCGTCCACACCCAGGTGATACTCAATCCCCAGCGACGGCGCCCATTGGTGCACTTCCACGAGTCCGATCGAACCATTTGCGGGCAACTGCGTCCACACAAATAACGCTAGAACAACGCATGCACCCGTGGTCAAAATGGCCACGCTTCGCGCATGCTTGCCCGAGAACAGAGCGATCGTCGCTCCTGCCAATGGCAGCGCGGTCAACAGCGTTAGTACAGGAAATCCGCTCATGCCCGGCTGCTCCAAATTAGAATCGCTGACAGCGCAACAACGGCTAGAGCGAGCAAGCGCAAATAAGTCTGCACGCGGCCCGACTGCATGCGCGATAACAGTCCCCCGCCCGTTGACAACTCTTCGCAGCTTTTGTCGAAGCTGCCATCCACAACGTTGGTATCAAGGAAGCGATTCAAATGCGCCCACAAACCAAAGGTCCAAGCCACCGCAGCCACTGCCCCGCCCCACACGCGGCGATCGAGCCAGTCCGACACCTTTGCCCACCAACCGTAAAACGCAATCACAGTCATTCCGTAAAGCTCATCCATATAGAGGCGATCGTGCAGCCACTTCCATGGCAACGGGAAAGCTCGCTCTAGCACATCGGACTCATCGGGCCTGGGCGTGTTGTCGCCATATAATCGCCAGCCGATGCCGAGACCGAGAAGCACAACCACTGTCGATGTGGCCATCAGAGCCAGCAGTCCTGGCTCGTTGAATCCGCTCCATCCAAAGCTCACTGGGTGGCCCTCGAGGAATCCATGAAACCATGGCCACGCCGGCGTTCCAATCAGACCCAGAGCCATTGCGAAGAATGCAAGAATCGCCAGAGGCACAGTCATCGAACCCGGACTTTCATGTGCGTTTTTCGCGCCCCGATTTACGCCGAAGAATACGTAGCTAACTTGGCGCGTCATATAAAACGCAGTCAGCAGCGCTCCGAAGACCAGCATGTAAAACGGGATTTTGCTCACACTGAAATGCTGTGCCGCTTCCAGAATCCCATCCTTGCTCCAGAACCCTGAGAACAACAGCGGAAACCCGCACAGCGCCAGCATACCGATGGTATAAGTCACAAAAGTTACCAGCATGTCCGCTTTCAGCCCGCCCATGCGCCGGATGTCCTGCTCTTCGTGGCAGCCGTGAATGACCGAGCCCGCGCCCATGAACAGCAGCGCCTTAAAGAACGCGTGCGTGATCAGGTGAAACATGCCCACTGCTACGCCGCCCATGCCCAGGCCGGCCATCATGTAGCCGAGTTGCGAAACCGTCGAGTAGGCCAGGATGCGCTTGATGTCGTTTTGTGCAACGGCGATGAGGGCCGCGAAAACGGCAGTGAATGCGCCAACCCAGGTGACAACTGTTAGTGCTGTCGTTGTGCCGCCAGTCAACGCGCCGGCCTGCATCAGCGGGTAAACGCGCGCGATGAGATAAACGCCGGCGGCAACCATGGTTGCTGCGTGAATCAGCGCAGAGACAGGTGTGGGACCTTCCATCGCATCCGGCAGCCAGACATGCAGTGGAAACTGTCCGCTCTTCCCTGCTGCACCGGCAAAAAACAGGAGGCCAATCGCACCTGCAGCCGAAAGTCCAAGCGCCGCGTGCTGATGCAGGAGCGCCATTAACGCGTTGGCCTCGATGGCGCCGGCGCCGCCGTTATAGAAGAGCAGCGTGCCGGTCTGGCTGAACAGCCATACGATCCCGAGCAAGAAGAAGACATCGCCTACGCGCGTGGTGAGGAATGCTTTCTTCGCCGCGGCAGCGGCCGAAGGTTTCAGATACCAGAAACCGATGAGCAAGTAAGAAGTAAGTCCGACGATCTCCCAACTCATGAAGAGCAGCAGGATGCTATTGGCGATGACCACGCCCAGCATTCCACCCGCGAACAACGAAAGGAAGCAGAAAAAGCGTGTGTAGTTTTCGTCGTGCGCCATGTAGCCCGTTGAGTAAATAAAAATAAGCAGGCCGACGAAGGTGACCATGACGAGCATCACTGCCGACAGAGGATCAAGCACCCAGCCGAGGTCTACGTTGGTGGTGCCGAACTGGAGCCAGGTGAAGTTCGCTGTTTCGCGCACGGCCTGACCACTCGTCCATCCCGATAGAACATGCGCGAAGGCGACCAGCGCCAGCAGAAGCGAGAAGCCGAGCGACCCAATCGCCAACGTTGACGCGGTCTTGCGCTTCGGTTGCTTGAGTACTGCAATCACTCCCGATGCCACGATGGGCACCGCTGGAATGAGCCACAACATTCCCGTGATTGCTGATGGAGCCAGTTGCGGAGCGAATGAAATTGTGTCTTGCATCAACTCCTCACCCCTTCATCCTGTTCATGGCGTCCAGGTCCGTCGTATGTGCATGGCGATGGATCGAAATCACCAAACCAAGTCCCACTGCGGCCTCAGCCGCCGCAACAGCAATCGAAAAAATGGCAAACATCATTCCTGTCAGCGCTTCGGGATGCGGCCCATAACGCCAGAATGCAATCAGATTCAGATTGGCCGCGTTCAGCATCAGTTCAATCCCGATCAGCACCAGGATGGCGTTGCGCCTTGTGAGCGCGCCCGCGAGGCCAATGGCAAATAAAAGCGCGGCCACCAGAAGATATCCAGTCAGCGGATTCACTTGGCACTCTCTTTCTCGTGCATGGCCACAATTACCGCGCCAATCAGGGCCGCCGTCAGCAGCAGCGCCACAATTTCAAGAGGAAGCACGTAGCGCCCCATGAGCGCGTTGCCGATATCCATCACGGTTACGGATGGGGCGGCGGACTCGTGAGGCAAAGCCGGCGCGCTGCGCAGAACCGCCCAGCCGAGCATGGCGAAGATTGCAGCAGCGGTCACCAGGCCGACAATCCAGTTGCGGCTGTAGACGGTGTCCTTGGGCGTCTCCGATCCGCGCGTCAGGAGAATGGCAAACACCACCAGGATTGCGACTGCACCTATATAAATGAGAATTTGCGCGAAACCGGCGAACTGCGCGTCCAATTCGAGAAACATGAGCGCCAGGCCCGCAAACGCTACAGTGAGTGCCAAGGCACAATGCACTGTGTTTTTCAGCAACACCGCTGCCAGGGCCCCGGCCACCGACAAACCCGCAATTACGTAAAACACAATACTCATCGGCCGTACCCCAAACACTTACTCCGCATAGCGGTAACTCCTCGGCCCGAAGTGTTCGCGCTTCATGCCTACACGGGCCATCACAACATAGGCCAGCAAAAGAATCGCCGAGCAAATTGCCCAGCGCAGAAAGCCATCGCCCATAAATCGCCAAATACCGGCCACGAGCAGATTCAGCAGCGAGAGCGGCAGAACAAATTTCCAGGCGAAGTTCATCAGCTGGTCCTGGCGCAGGCGCGGCAAAGTTCCGCGGAGCCAGATGAAAACGCACATCGATAGCATGATCTTCGCAAAGAACCAGAGCCACGACGGCACGAATCCGAGGAATTGAAAGGGCGCCGAATATCCGCCCAGAAACAGCGTAGTCCCGAGCCCGGAGATGCCCAACATGCCGACATACTCGCCGAGGAAGAACAGCGCAAATTTGAAGCCTGAGTATTCGGTGAAATAGCCGGCGACCAGTTCGGACTCGCCTTCAGGCAAATCGAACGGCGAGCGATTTGTCTCGGCGGTAGCGGCAATGGCGAAGAGGATAAAACCAGCGAATCCCCACGGAGTGAAGATGTACCAGTGGGGCAATCCAAAAGTGTATTGGTTCTGCGCGTCGACAATTTTGTTGAGCGAAAGCGAGCCGGTGATCATGACAACGGCCACGCTCGACATGAGCAGCGGCACCTCGTAGCTGATCATCTGCGCCACGGCGCGCATGGCGCCAAGAAGCGAGTATTTGTTGCGGCTCGACCAGCCGGCCATGAACACGCTTAATTCCGAAGACGCGCCGATAGCGAAGAAGAACAGCAGCCCCGCGTCCATATTCACCAGGGTCATGTTGCGACCGATGGGCAGCACCGCATAGCCCATGAATACGACGACGACAAGCAGCACGGGCGCAAGAAAATGCACCACCGCATCGGCACTGAGGGGTACAATGTCTTCCTTGGTCAGCGACTTCAGGCCATCGGCAACCGGCTGCAAGATGCCATATGGGCCGACACGGTTGGGGCCGTAACGGTTCTGCATGCGACCAAGGCCCTTGCGTTCCAGCAGAACGGTAATCGCAAACAGCGCCGGGAACGTCACAATGATAGCCACTACGCCCAACAGCACCATGGCAGGATGTTGCAACCATGCAGGAAGAAAACTCACAAGCCAGTGGGCGAGAATTATGAAGATCTGATCCGCTTTCTCGATCATCCCTGTTTCTCCCCAGCCGCCGGTTTCACTGTAGCAACAGCAGGCGCGGCAGGCTTTGCAGCGGCTGGCGCGGCTGCCTTCGCCGCAGCAGCCGCGGCCGAGGCCTTGGCCTTCGCTTCCGACTTCACCTTTTCCTCTAACAAGCGCGCATCCACTTCCGCGGCCTCAGTGGGATGAATCTTGTGATAGTGCTCGTTCGACTTGGCCAGTTCTTTCTTGTCGTAGAGCAGCCCGCCAAAGCGGTCCGTAGTGCTCAACTCAAATTCAGTGTCCATCTTGATGGCTTCAAACGGGCAAACTTCCACGCAGATCTGGCAGCTCATGCAAACCGAAATATCGATGTCGAAACGTGCGGGATAAATCTGCGGCTTACCCAGAGCATCCGGCTTTTTGTCCGTGCTCTTGACGATGTAAATACACTTCGGCGGGCATTCCTTCTCGCATATCTGGCAGGCTACGCAGCGCAGCCCGGCTTCCCAATCCGTTCCGTCGTAAACGAGGAAAGGAAAATCGCGCGTGGCTTCAATGGGAGCAGCGCGCTCCTCCGGATACTGAACCGTCGTCAGCCGCTCCGCGGA
>JBELAI010000168.1:0-12936 GCA_049508975.1 Occallatibacter sp.
CTGGCCCTGATACTGGCGTGCATCGGCTTGTATGGATTGCTCTCCTACGAAGTGGCGCGGCGGACCCGCGAACTGGGGATACGCATGGCCCTTGGTGCGCAAAGGCGGGAACTGATGCGGCTTGTGGTGCGCCGCGGACTTGGGCTGGCGCTTGCCGGCGCTGTCATAGGCATCGGCACGGCCATCGCGGTCACACGGCTGATGGCCGCTTTGCTCTATAGCGTGCGTCCTTACGATCCTGCCACCTTTGCGGGCGTTTGCATCTTGCTTGTGCTGGTGGCGCTGGCAGCGTGTTCGATCCCCGCTCGGCGGGCGATGTGCATCGATCCCATGGTCGCGCTGCGCGATGAGTGATTCACACAGCCATAACGACTGTTCTTCAATGGGCAAGTTTCGTTGACCGCGAATTGAGTTTTCGCAAGGCACAAGGGCAACATCAGTTGCTCTTAACGAGATAATCTTTCCCATCTGTCAGCCAGTCCAATGTGAACCGGGCAAATACTTCTTTAGCAGCGTAATCGTCAAATGAACCGAAGGCGGTACCGGTCTCGAAGAGGATCCCAATCGAGCCGTCGGGAAAGACGGTCATGCTCGAATATGCCCCCGGCCCTTTCAATATCGTCTTCTCCACTGGCCAGGTTTTCCCTTCGTCATAGCTTATCCGCACGGTTACATTAAATCGGCCTCGGGGGTCGGATTCATCTGATCCGGCAGCGATGGCTCCGCTCACGGGATTGGAAAAGAGAAGACGATCCTTTGAGTAACCCCGATCCTTCCGCGTAAATCGGACCAGGCTTCCTTCGCAGTCGGGATCCGGTAGATCTGGAACGGCGAACGGTGTGGACCAGGTTTCCCCCTGATCTTTGCTGATCGCCACGGTGCGGCTGGGGGTGCTTCGCTTGTTGAACATCAGCGAGCCATCAATCAATTGCACGACCTGCGTTTCATTGGGTTCCCACGCTACTTTGGCCCCCGATTTCCAGCTTTTGGCGTGGTCGTCGCTGAAGATCACCGAGTCATAAGTCTGAACAACCAAACGGCCAGATTGTAGTTGAATTCCCGCACCAGGCCCGAGTTCATGCTTCCCAGTGCCCGGTGTGATATCAACCGGGGCGGTCCAAGTAGCGCCCTCGTCAGTACTCTTTATCGGCCGGATTTCAGCAGGCGCATCCTTATATGGTTGGGGATAGTAATTTACGAGAAGATAGATGGTTCCGTCGGTTTGATCGATTACCGGAACCGGATTCATATAAGCTTCCCCGTGCGCGCTGCGGAAGGCCACTTGAAAAGGTAGCCACGACATCACGGTGTGCCTGGTGCGTCCCAGACCTTTGAGCGTGAGAAACGGCGGCGTCCATTTGCCTGCGTTTCCAAGGCTACGCTTCAGAACAATATCTGTCGGCACGCCATCGCCGCCCTCGTCTCGCCGGCCCTCGCTGAAGGCCAGCACTGTTCCCGTTCTGGTGCAAATCAGCGACGGTATCCGATAGGTGTTGTAATTGTCCTGGCCGCCATAAAGAGTTCCGTCTGTTCGAAAAGGCCCTGCGCGCGCAGTGTCCCGGCCCAGATTGTGAATGCCGCAAAGAGCAGCACCGTGGTCCGCAGATTCTGCCCGGGCAACAGAAACGAGAGAAGTCGAAGTTGACTCCCAGTTGTCCCAAACGATTGTCCCATGTCGCATCGGAAAGGGGAGGGCGAAGATTCTTCTCATTGGAAACCCTTATCAATCAAGTACTGGATCATTGCGGCATTTTTCTGCTTGAATTGTATAGCAATACTATATGATTGAAATAATACTGGAACTATAATTCACTTGTTGGCTGAATTAGCGACGAAAATAAACTATATGCTTTTGATCGGACAGCCATGTCCCCGCAGTCGATCACGCTGATTTAACCGCAAGCGGAAGAAAGGGTCTCGATGCCGCGTGATAAGAAGAGTTCTTGTGGATGCACAGCGTGGGTTCTTACCGATGAAGCCAGAGGTGCGGTGATCGAGGGATTACCTTCCCCCATTACCGGAGACGAAGACGTTAAGGCGCTCCCGAGCGGCATTACCGCGCCGAGATTCGAAGCTAAACAGCGCGCTGCTGAAATCGTTGCCCGCCTCACGCTCCCTGAGAAGATTTCGCAACTCTCCTGCCCGATCCAGGTAATCGCGGAGCACAATGCCAATCACAATACCTACTCTCGCGGGGACCGGACCATGTCTTACGCGACAGCTCATATCGCCGCATGTTGTTCCGGCAATGTGAATCGCATCATGCTATGAGCGCAGTTTTTCAACGATCTCTGACACGCCCTATTTGTGCTTCGTCCGATCCGACGGGAATCATCCGCCGTACGCCACGACTCTCTACAGAATTCCAACAAGAATTCGCGTCGATGGAAAGTAAGAGTGCGCCCCCACGGTGCTGCTGACAGACACGTGCAACCGCCGGAAAGCAATCCGCTAAGTGGTATCCTTCTCTCTCGCGCAAAGCATTATTCGGTGCAGGTTATACTCGAAACCAATGCCGAAACTGTGAGTCACCATTTTTGCTGAGATATCAGGCAGAACTTCTCCAATTCTGGAGCTGATCGAGGGCGTTGCAACATGGAAAGCGTATTGACCTCTTCCCCCCCGGCCCACGGGGTCTTTGAAAACATCCGCGTGGAGGCCTACAAGCATCCATTCGGGGTCGCTTTTCATGGAGGCCCAGTCTTGCGCGATCCGGAATTCACCCAATTCCGGCACAAGCGGGGTAATGTCGCCTGCGACACCTTCGACGAGGGTGCGTCTTTCCAAAAATATGTTGAAGGTAAGTGGGTATACATTGGGCCGAAATACCCGCATTTTGGGCATGTTATGGCCGAAATGATCCATCGAATCCTGCCGTCGAAGTTGTTCTTTCCGGAAGTGAACAAGTATTTAATTGTGACGACTTTCGACGACGAGAGCGGACCTGGATTCGAGACGCTGTGCGCCACTTACCGCGAGGCGCTGGAATTCCTCGATATAGAGCCTGATTCGGTACTCATAATTAACGAAAACTCGGTCGTTGAGAGTTTGTCGATATGCGAGCAAGCGAGTAACCTGGGCGGGATACAGACGCAATGGTATCTTGATGCGCTTCGGGATTATTCCGCGCCCCGGCTCGATCAGCTCCATGGGGGCGAGATTCAACATCCTAAAGTGTATGTTTCCAAGTCCAGGATGCCGCACGGGGGCCGGATTCTGGGAGCGAGTTATGTAGAGGAACTCCTCAGCGAAGAAGGATTCCTCATCTTCTATCCGGAAGAAGCTCCCTTGTCCGTCCAGTTGGATACTTATCGAAAGGCCAGTGTGCTGCTTTTCGAAGAAGGCTCCGCCTGTCATGGGACTGAGCTTCTCGGCACGGAAATGCTCAATCGCACGTTCCTTATAGTCCGGCGAATGGAAGGGCGCGATGGATTTGCGAAAATCCTCAGGCCGCGCTCAAAAGAATATGAGTCGTTTCAAGATACATTCTTCCTTGGAACGATTATCGTCAACAAGGCCAAGAGATTTCCGCAATTTGAATATGGCGTTTCGCTGTTCGATCTCGATCGTTTCGTGGCATTTCTTCGCGATCGCGGTTTGGCTGAACTCAAAGAAATCGATGTTCGCCGTTATTACGAAGCGGCAGAGAGAGACCTTAGGGACTACTTCACCTTTCACATGCAAAATGAAATCGAAGAAGTGGATCTCTGGAGAGTGGGTGAACTCCGGCTGGAATTCGAAAAGCTGCGGCAACGATTTCTCAGCGGGCACGCGCCATTGCTCTTGAATGTTTCCGCTCAGGCAGTGCTTGACGGCGATGCCGAAAGTATCTGGGACAATGCATGGGCGGCGCATCATAGCGGAGAGTGGTTGGAAGCCGCGCATCTTTGGGAGGTTTACCGGGAACGCTTTCCGAATTCCTCGGAGGGATTCGCGCATGGTTCGTATGCACTGATCGAACTCGGCCGGTTTTACGAGGCGGACGCGGTGCTACTGCCGGCGATGGAGAGATTTCCATTCGCTGAAGTATTCAGCAATTATGCGCTTGTCGCGCATCACCGGCATGATTGGCGAGAAGCTGTAACTCGCTGGGAGTTGTTTCGCGATAGGTTCCCGGAATACAGGATCGGCTTTTCGCTGGAATCGGTTGCATTGTGCGAACTTGGCCGATTTGTCGAGGCGGATAGCCTGGTCCTCAAGGGATTGGAGTTCCACCCCGACGATGAAGAGCTTCTCGAAAACTATGCGTGGGTGGCTCAGCGTCAGGAGGACTGGCCTGAGGCAAAGCGCCGCTGGGAAAGACTCATCGGGATTCATACAGAAAATCGTGCAGCGGCCAAAAACCTCCAGGAACTCCCTTCGTAGTTTTCCTGTTCTTCAATCCACGCGCCGGCAAATGACCATCGCCTGGATGCCCAGCACCAGCGGCCGGATTTCGCATATCTCGAAGAATCGCCCCCAGTTTCGGTAAATGTATTCGTCGCTGTGGAAGGTCTGGCAGCGGTATGGGTCGTCCTGGCGGAAGGTTACCACGGTCTTGCCCGCGGGAAGGACAGGCTCATCCGCAATGTCAGGCCTGAACTCGGCGACATATTCCTGCAACTCACCCTCCTTGCGCTCCCAGGTCTCTTTGCTGTGGATCGATATACAGGCGATTCCACCCACCTTCAGAGTGCGCCGCAGCTCAAGCAGCCAGCTCGTCTCGCCCTCGTCAATATGAGTAAACACCGAGCAAGCCGAAATCAGGTCGAAGCAGGAATCCGGAATTGGAAGGCTGGGTAAGTTGGTATTCAGGAAGGTCCGTATCGAGGACGGAAAGTACTGCAGGTTGAACTCGACGGAACTGATTTTGAAGTCGCACGTCCAGACCTCCCAGGCATCGGTTTGTATCGCGAAATTTCGAAAGACGCGCCCTGTCGATCCGCCGAAATCGAAGTAACGGCCGCTGAGTACGCCGTATTCTTCCGCAAGACCCTGGATCATCCGAAAGTCGGCATATCCGCTGAGCCAATAGGTCAGGTCGAAGCCATCCGCGTAGCCTTCCCGGTTTTGGGGATGAGGAATCGGGTAGGTGTCGCGCAGGATGGCGGCTCGCAATTCCTCGGCGGTCTGCTTGATCCACGAAGAGGAATCCGCAAGAACGCTTTCGTCGATGAAGTCGGCAGGAAGGCCTACCGGAGGCAACAGTTCCGCGGCTTCCGCGTAACTGATGCCGAACTTGAGCAGCTTTTCCAGATGCTGCCGGGGAAGAGAGTCTTCAGTCACCGCGGTATGCCCGTTGAGTTCGGGGAAAACGGTGTCATCGATGGGAAGCGGGAGCCGTATGCGCTCTCCGTTCTGGCTTGTCGCGAAGACGACCATCTTGCCGAATTGGCCATCGTCGATTGGTTCATCGAGATCAATGAAATAAGCATGGTCGCCCTCGCCAATGCCTTCGTCTCTGAGGTCGTTTCTCTGCTGATTTGCGGCCTTGACGCCAATGATTCTTCCGCCCAGGTGTACAGTAACCACCAAATGCTCACTCGGATCGTCATCGCGATAGACCCAGCCATCCACATGGGTATTCGTGACACAATCAACCACGCCTTCAATCCCCATTCTTGAGACCTCGTACTCAATTCGTCGCAGGGACAGGGGTGGCGCCACCTGGTCCTGAATTCAGACCTGCCCTTATCGGTCTTACCCTGTTGACGATGGATTACAGCGTAACACTTTTCGGGACAGGCAAGTAGCTCACTTGCGCTAAACTAAACATCAACCGAAGCCCTTGTACTATTGGAACGGGCCGGCTCAGGAACGGCATGAAAGTCCTTCTTTACGGAATGCAGTCGAGCGGCGCGTCGATGCTGGCGTTCACCTTCGCGCAAAGGCCGGGCAGCATCGCTTTTATCGATATCTGGAACATGTTCGCCGCGCCGGAACTCGAGACCGACCGCGATTGCGTCGCCAAGGTTGTTGTGACCACCGCATTCGGGCTTGAAATGCACCGGCGGCGATTCCGCCCCGATGTTACCATTCTGGCTCTAAGGCACCCTGCCGATACCTACGAGAGCCTGGCGGGCAAAGACTATGCGAATGACAGCGGACTGATCGACGAGAAATTTGCGCTTCTGGATCAGGTATTTCGCGAGGGCAGGGGATTCGATGACATCCTTTACTACGAGGACTTCGTCTTCAGCCCGCAGGATACCGTCGCTCATGCCAACCGCCTGGGTTGGGCGATCGGTGCTGAGGCCCTGCTATTCTCCCGGACGCCGAGAGACATTGAGCAAGCAAATGTTGACGCATTGCCAGACCTTCACAACCTGCTGAAATATGGAGCCGGGAACATTGGCGGCCGCGGTGTAATGAGAGATCGAGTTCGTTTTGCGGAGCCATGGGGCAAAACCTCGCACTTGCCTCGAGTCTGTCCCAGCCTCTTTGAACACTATGCCGAATGCCGCGCAACGAGGGGCGAGTTGTGGCACATTCCCTCCCGCGCATTGCTTTCGTGCGACCTGTCGCCTATCCTGCGGGGACAAACTGTATCCGGCGAGATCCTACCCGAGTCCGAACGTGCCGGCTACAAGCTTCAACTAACCAACGGTACCCCGCACAGCAAAGTCACAGACACGGAACTGGTTCTTGGTCCGCCAGCGAATGGACAGTGGACTGAATTCACAGTTGCGGGTCTTCCCGGTCGTCCCTTTAACCGCATCTGCGGATCGGTATGCTCAGTGCACCCGCTTGCACAAGGAACTTTAGCGCGAATCCGGATCGAGGGGCCTGGCGGCCTATGCCTGGCGGAGAAAAAGCTTTGGTTGTCTCATTTAGATATGAAAAACATCGAACTCGCATTTGAGCCGCAAAGTGACGCACTTACCCTGAGCTTAAGTCTCTCTGTTCCCAACGGCGCGCAAGCGGCTGAACAAGACAGCCTGTGTTTTCGAGGCGTGAGACTGGAACAGGCAGTTGGATGATTGCTCCAGTAACTGGATAATTGTCTGCGATCGATTTGCTTGCGAGAAGACGCCGACTATTGACGCCCCAGGATTTCGCGGCACACGGGAATGAGCATGGCTGCCGCGTCCTCGTGCATCTCCGGGGACGGGTAGTAAGTGTTCATCGTGACCACTCTGTCGGGCGGGCTCGGCGGCAGAGGAGCACCTTCGAACGTGACGGGATAGAAGCCTCGGTCTACGATCGACTGGGGAATTCCACGTTTCGAAACGCATTCGACGTAGGCATCCGCGTGGCCGCGCAATGCGTCAACCATGGGTCTATTTACCATTTGCGGAAACTTCCCGAACAAGTCGACCAAGGGGCCGTCGAGTCGTTCCCGATATTCCGGTGTACGGTTAGAGAACCAAAGCAGGACTTTTGGCGGTTTGATCGCATCCAGCAACCGGGTCATTGACTGGATGTAATTGGTTCGAGTTTCCTCCACAATTCTCCGGGTAAGTTCCTTATCTTTCTCCATGAGCCATGTGTAGAATTCCGGGGCGCTGCAGGGTTGTCCTGTCTCAAGATTGATCCCGATCATGCCGTTATCAAGAATCTGAAACATGGAGTTAGACTGACTTCGTCCGGAGAGAACCTGAACGACCACCAAGGGAGCGCGATTGACAAGTTCCAGGAGAATCGGATTCTGTCCTACAAATGTCGAGGATGACCCACCCCGTCCAAGGTTCAGGGCCTCCATATCCAATGCTTTGGAAACAAGACTGGCAAAGGGTTTGTCGGCGAAGCGGCCAAAGGTCTGAGCCGCACCAACAAAAGCCATGTATCTGTCGTGTGTAACTGCTGGCCCGCGAAACGCTTCCTTGACGCCGGCGAGTCGATAAAGCCTATAATCTATGAAGTGAGCATCGGCAATTTGATACGGAATCCCCATTAGACCTCCGTATATGGTATCTTTCGCTATTCTGCAGTCGATGTTCTCATACCCATAGTTCAGTCAGCAATATGGCTCATTAGTCTCCATTCAGCACTGTTACGAAGGAAACCTGGTGCAGACAACTGCGGCGATTGAACCGTCATCCGGACTGAGAAAACCCCACCGCGGTTATCTCATCTGTTGCATGGAGCGCACGGGAAGCACTCTTCTCGTTCAGATGCTTTCGTCTACCCAAGTTGCCGGTAACCCGATCGAGTATTTCAATCCTGTCATGCAGGCCCAGCCGCGCTTGCGCAAGATCCTGGGCGACTCGAACCTGCTCGAAGGGTTTGCGAAGATTCTTGATGCTGCGACGACGCCGAACGGTATTTTTGGCGCCAAGATTCATTGGAACCATTTTCGATTTCTGGCCAAGAGCCTGGATGGCGAATGGGAAGAGAACAAACGGCTCGAGCTTTTGGAATTGCTGCGAGGACAACTGCCCAGACTGCTGAGCCAGGCTGAGGCAAACGAATTGCTGAGCGCTATGGTCCCGGATGTCTCTCTGCACACGCGTTCCTTCGAGTTTCTTCGTTCGCACATTCCAGATCTGTGTGTTATTTCGCTGCTGAGGCGAAACCGTGTGGCACGCGCAATTTCTCACTACCGCGCATTCAAGACCGGCGTTTGGTACAAGGGCGTTGGAAACGCCGAACGGAAGGAGCCTCCGCCGCCGATCGAGTTCGATCTTGGGGAGATCCATACCATGAGGTGTTTGGCTGGATTCGGGGAAGCCCAGTGGGAGCAGTTCTTTCAGGAAAACAAAATCACTCCATACCGTCTCTTCTTTGAAGAACTGGTTCAAGATCCACTGGCAAGCGTCAAGGGTGTTCTCGATTTTCTCGAGATCGATGCGTCAGGAGCATCGAGTCCAAAAATCGTCTCTGAAAAGCAGGCCGATGAGACTTCCCTGGAGTGGGAGGAGCGCTATCGCGACGCGGCTCAAGCAGCGGGCGTACTGTAGACCATTATCTTTGGGGGTTTTCCGCAACTTGAACTCGCTGTAGATTTGAATCAGCTTCAGGACATCTTCCAGTTACGGTGACCCAGACTAGCCGAACGCTGACGAGTGCGAAAGGGTTGGAATTCGATGCACGACCTGCCGAAGGATCGCAAACAACAACTCGAGAACGCAGTTGCGGTACTGCTTTCCAAAGTTCCACTGCCCACTACCATGAAGGATACAGATTCACAGTGGATCCCGAGCGACGGGAGGAAGACCGACCCACGCAGCCTGTATGGGGCATTAGAGGCCAATCGAGGAGAAGGGAAATGACTCAAGCTGTGAACGTATTGGGTCTTTCATACAATTTCCACGATTCCGCTGCGTGCCTGGTGCGTGATGGGGTCCCCATTTCCGCGGCTGAGGAAGAACGATTCAGCCGGAGAAAGCACGATTCCGGATTCCCCAACTTCGCAATCGAATATTGCTTGCGGGAGGCTCGCATTGCCCCCGCAGATCTGACTGCCATCGCCTTTTATGAGAAGCCTGCGCGCAAATTGGAACGCGCTTTGCAGACCGCCAAGCTGTATGCACCTTCGTCCACGCTGAAGATTGCCAGCCAGTTTCCCAACCTGATCAAAGCGGGAATCAACGTAACACCGGAAATCCGCCGCCGTCTAAACTTCTCAGGTCCGATTTACTTCAGCGAACATCACCTCTCGCATGCCGCATCTGCCTTCTATGCGTCACCGTTTGAAGAAGCTGCTGTCCTGACTGTTGACGGTGTAGGTGAATGGGCGACCTGCGCGCAATTTGTAGGCAAGGGGGCCGCGATTGAAAAACTGCGCGAGATCCATTATCCCCACTCCCTGGGCCTGCTCTACAGCGCGCTGACAGCGTTCCTTGGTTTCAAGGTCAATGACGATGAGTACAAGGTGATGGGGCTGGCATCCTACGGTAAGCCGAGCTTCCGTGGCGCGATTGAGAAGTTGATCCAAATACATGCCGACGGAAGCTTCACATTGGCGCTCGATTATTTCGCATACATGTACGATCGCGACACGATGCACAGTGCCGCGATGGAGCAGCTCCTGGGAAAGCCGCGCAGTAAGGATGAGCCCATTGAGGAGCGCCACCGCGACATTGCCGCGTCCCTCCAGGCCGTCACAGAGGATGCAATGGTTGCGCTGGCACGATCCGCTCGCGACCGTTCGTCGCGCAGGAACCTTTGTCTGGCTGGTGGCGTGGCGTTGAACTGCGTCGCGAATTCCAAAGTCTTGGAGCGATCCGGATTCGAGAACATCTTTATTCAACCCGCGGCCGGGGACGGTGGTGCGGCACTTGGCGCCGCGCTTTGGGCCTCCTATGAGGTTCTCGGGCTGCCCCGCAAAACCGAAACACACAACACACTTCTTGGCCCGTCGTTCGATGAGAACGAAATCCTCGAAAAACTGAAGGCATTCGATATGCGGTTTGAGCGGTTCGAGCGGGACACCCTCTGCGACCGAGTCGCCGCGCTTATCAATAAAAACCTCATTGTTGGCTGGTTCCAGGGACGCATGGAGTTTGGCCCACGCGCGCTCGGGAGCCGCAGCATTCTGGCCAATCCCTGTTCGCCCGACATGAAGGATATTCTCAACGCGCGAGTAAAATTTCGCGAGGAGTTCCGCCCATTCGCGCCCGCTGTCGTCGAAGAGGAGGCCGCGACCTATTTTGAAATGAAAGGCGCCAGTCCCTTCATGTTACTCGCACCTCGTGTACGCCCAGAGCGTGCTGCGCAAATCCCATCCGTCACTCACGTCGATGGCACCGCTCGCGTACAAACCGTCTCCGCCGCGCAGCAGCCGCTCTTTCATCAACTCATCCGTAGCTTTGGAACGCTTTCCGGAACTCCCATGCTAATCAATACATCCTTCAATGTCCGCGGCGAGCCGATTGTCTGTACGCCCGAAGACGCCATCCGATGCTTCCTCGGAACAGACATCGACTTCCTCGCGATTGGCCCATTTCTCGTCAATAAGGTGTGGATATGAATCTTCCATCGCCGTGGCAACAGAGCCTGAAGACGGCCGCGAACGCATTGGAGCGCACTCCAAATGCCCCAGATTGGCTGCGCCTCGCGGTTCTCGATGCCATTGAAGTTGCTCCGGATCTCGCTGCGCCTACTCAACCCATCACGTCGCCGCCAGACTTCTTCTATCCTCACTGAAGGAAGCTATGTCCATTCAACTCAGAAATGGCCTTTGCCCACCAGAGATTCGAATTGAAAGTCTTCTCCGCTACGCATTCATTGGTGATTCCATGGTTTTCGGGCTGGGTGTCCCGCCGGATCAGACGCTTCCCGCACACGCTGAGCGACAGATGAACGAACTCATCCCCGGATGGCCTGTCGAGGCAGTCAATCTTGGCGTTTCTGGATACAACATCTGGAATAGCTGGATCAAATTCAAACATTCTCCCCAAGTTTACGATGGGGTCGTGTTCACTCTCTGCCCGAACGATGCTGAACTCTTAGGGTTTACCCTGCGGGTTCTATATCCATCTCCGACAGCTGAAATATGGGACAAATCTCACCCCGCCGGCAGTGCCGTTGCGCGCTGCTTTGAGAATATCGCCGAGTTTTCGAGGCAAACGTCTTTGCGAGTGGCCATCGTCTTTTACGTCAATTCTCCCAATGCCGATAACCGTCGCATGAGTGAGATCGTCGCCGAGCTGTGCGCGGGACACGGTCTATGCTTCCTCGATACATGGGACTCCCTTAAGGAATTGAGAGTCCCCCCCATTGAACTCCAGGCAAGTGCTTCAGACTCTCACCCTTCTGCGAAGGCGCATCAAGCTGTGGCTCGCCAGCTTGCGAAGACACTGCGGCGCGAAGGGTGGTTTGATAAATACGCCGACCGCGGAATTGTCGCTGCACCGGGTCGCATCCTCCAAGCCGCTCGAACAATGGTGGAAACAGACCAATACTCTTCTGAGATCGCATGCGACTGGGCTCTTGGAGCACTCGACGCCAAATCGCGCCTCGCCGCACGGATGGAGGCGATGGACGGACCACTTGATTTCTGTAGCGAGGCAGAGCCCGTGGCGAGCGAACTCGTTGCCGCCCGCACCCGCTGGCACATCACCCAAAGCCTCCGCGCATTTGTCCAGACCACAGCTTTTCACGGTGCGCGATCTACCGATGCCCTCATGATCGGCATCCTTACTGAGAGATTGACCGTCGAAGAGATATGTTTCGCACTCGATATGAACAACTGGGAGGCGATCTGCGCGAGCGGCATCGACTTGGGATTCCTCCGGGAGGTTTCTGAGCCCGCTCCTCTTTCCGATGCTCCAGCTCTTCTTGCCGCCTGCGAAGATCATCTGCAGCGTGCCCGGACTGCCTTCGATTGTCTTCGCAGTGCAATCAAGGATCCCTTGCCCGGATGGCCCCGCAACGAATCCATCCTTGCCGCTGATCTGGGGATCCTCGATTCGCTTTTTCGCCGGCTTGAATTTGAGCTTGTTCTCTTGAAGACAGCCTTCTCTCACGCACAGGAAGCATGCGAAGATCTTTTCGCCTCATTGACAAGGGAACGGAGAGAACAGCTATCAGGCTTGCTCGGCAGTTCGCTCCGAATGTTCTGTTCCTGGTTTTCCATTCTCAAGCAATGGTCGGTCGCATTCCAAAGAATGAGCGATCCCCACAGTTCCGGGTACACCACCGTCGAAATCACTCTGAGCGCAGGGCCGACGACCGACCGAAGGGCGCCAGTGCTTACAGGGAGGTTGGAATCCCATGTGCCGAGCCGCCTGCCCTTCGCCATCGGGGCTGCGATGAGCCGCACTGGAACTCCCACATTGATCAGGCTTACGTTTCCAACTTTCTATTCGGGGGTCATCCGCCTCATCTACCAGGTTCCAGTCTCGCGCGAGAAGCCAGTAGAGGGAATCAATTTGATGAAAGTCGAAGTTTACAACCGCGAAGATCAGCGCCACTTCATTGATCCACATTTGTTTACGCATCTTCCAAGCGGAGCATTGCAGTCACCACCGATCCATATTTTCTGAGACCGTCGAGGGCGGTCTAATTTGCCGC
>JBELAI010000169.1:0-19437 GCA_049508975.1 Occallatibacter sp.
TGTGGCATGGGTATCGCAGCCTTCTACCATGGCTCTGGATTTACCGGCTCCGGCGAAAGGTATTTGAACTCTCTTGCAGGCGTTGATGTGACTCCGCAGGGCAAGCTGCGCGTGCTGGTCGCAAACACTGAATTTGGTCAAGGAACAAATACAATACTCACCCAGATTGCGGCAGAGTCCATCGGCATTGGCTATGACGACGTAATCATCGCTCCGCCAGACACCAACATTGTTCCCAATAGCGGCCCGACCGTTGCGTCACGCACTTCCATGGTCGTAGGCAGATTGATTGAGCGCGCCTGCCTGCAGCTTGTTGCAATGCTGCGTGAGCATGCGGTACTCGGCGAACACTTTGCCTCTGAGGAATTTTTCGAGGCTAGTGAACGCTATCGTGCTGCCCATGGCGAAGTGGTATCTCTGTGCCGCTATGAGGCGCCACCCAATATTTTCTGGGACGATCAGAAATATCGCGGCGAAGCCTATCCGGCGTTTGCATGGTCCATCCAGGTTGCCCAGGTGGCCGTCGACACCGTCACTTATTCCGCAGAGGTGGAGGATTTCTGGGCCGTACAGGAAGTGGGCCGCGTCCTCAATCCCGTGTTGGCCGGAGGCCAAATCGAAGGCGGCGTTGCGCAGGGCATCGGCTATGCGCTCTATGAAAAAGTCATCTTGCAGAACGGTCACATGGCCAACAATCAGATGACCAACTACATCATGCCCACTGCAGAAGACGTTCCTCCGATTCACGTTTTCTTTGAAGAGATTCCGTTTCAATTTGGAGCGTTCGGCGCCAAAGGAATCGGCGAATTGCCGCACGACGGTCCGGCTCCTGCAATTCTGAATGCCATCAGAGACGCAACAGGTGTGGGCTTCCGTTCGATTCCCCTTCTGCCTGAAGACCTATTCGAGAAATTGGCCGCGCGTGAAATCGTGGAGGAGGCTGCGGCAATATGAGCCACTCAAAGTGCACATTCCGCTTCACCGTCAACGGCGACGGCCGTACCGTGCAAATTCCTCCGATGAAGCGTTTATTGGACGTGCTGCGCGAAGACCTCCGTCTCACCGGTACCAAGGAGGGATGCGGAGAAGGTGAATGCGGTTCGTGCTCCGTCCGCATGAACGGCGAGTTGGTAAACAGTTGCCTGGTGCCTGTATTGCAAGCCGAGGGCGCGGACATTCAGACCGTCGAAGGACTCGCTGTGAACGGCACACTGCATCCTCTGCAACAGGCATTTCTGCAATGTGGTGGCGCACAGTGCGGCATCTGCACGCCGGGAATGCTGATGGCCGCAACACAATTGCTTTCGATCAACCCGCATCCAACGATGGCGGAAATTCGAGAAGGGTTGGCAGGAAATCTCTGCCGCTGCACCGGTTTCATCCGCATCTTCGACTCGGTGATCGCTACCGCGGCCAGCAATCGAACCAGCGACGCGGCCGTCCATGCGCGGTAACCCGGACGCGCACGAGATGGTGGCGCCAGGCAATCTCGCCGCGGTGTTGGATTTGCTTGCAAGCGCGCCGGGAAAATGGACGCCCATCGCTGGTGGCACTGAGTTGATGGTTGCTCACGCAGCCGGAAGGCTCGCCGCACCGAAGCTCGTGAGCCTCTGGGGTATTCCTGAGTTGCGCTTCATCAAGACTGGCGCAGGCCGCATTTCAATTGGTGCGGGAACAACATTTCGTGACCTGCGCGGCGATGCAGCCGTCGCAGCAAACTTGCCGCTTCTGGTTAAAGCCGCAAGCTGGATCGGATCCATTGCGAACCAGAGCAGAGCCACCGTCGGCGGCAATCTTGTGAACGGTTCACCTGCTGCGGATTCCTCGCCCGCACTGCTGGTTTACGATGCAGAGGTTGAGATAGTCTCAGTGCGTGGCGGCCGCCGCATTCCTTATGCTGAATTCCACACCGGCTACAAGCGCAATGCAATGGCGTCAGATGAATTACTCTTCGCTGTAAACCTGCCACTTCGATTCGCGCATCACCGTCAGTATCTGCGCAAGGTCGGAACGCGCCGCGCCATGGCCATCTCCAAGGTCGCATTAGCAGGGACGGCCATCGTTGTGGAGGGCGTAATCAGCGAGCTTCGCCTGGCGGCGGCCAGCCTCGCTCCGTTCCCGGCTAGGCTTCACCAGACTGAGACCGCGCTCCTTGGCAAGGCGATAAATTCAAGCACTATTCAATTGGCGCGTGAAGCGCTGTCAGCAGAAGCAAAACCAATTGACGACGTCCGCTCAACCTCTGAATATCGGAAACGGGTAGCCGCAAATCTGCTTGAAGAGTTCCTGCAAGAGTTGCGTTCGGGGGGCTCACACAAATGAATTCGATTCTCTCAGCATGGAACAAGGCGGATGAAGAAGCAGCACTCGATGCCATGCTGGCCTGCTGCGGAGCACGCCGATGGGCAACAGCCATGTTGGCTCTGCGCCCCATCGCTAACATCGTAGACTTGAGTGCCGCAGCCGACCGAATCTGGAGCACAATGGAAGAGCCCGACTGGATGGAAGCATTTGCCTGTCATCCGCGCATCGGTGAACGCAACGCGGTGCAAGCATCGCGAAAATCAGCAGCCTGGTCCCAACAGGAGCAATTATCCGCTGGAAACGCGGCTGAGCGCGTATTGGAAGAGCTTGCCGCCGGTAATCTACTCTATGAGCAACGCTTCGGATTCACTTACATTGTGTGCGCTACCGGAAGGAGCGCTGAAGAGATGCTTGCAATCCTCAATCGTCGCCTGGACAACGATCGCGCGGACGAATTGCGCGAGGCAGCTGAACAGCAGCGGCAGATCACGCAGATCCGTCTTGGAAAGTGGTTAATTGAATGAGTGGAATCACAACGCACGTACTCGACGTAGTCCTTGGCAAGCCAGCAGCCGGAGTTGCAGCAAGGCTTGAAAAGCGCGAAGATGCTGGCTGGATGCTTGTCCGCGAGAGTGCTACCGATACGGACGGACGTTGCCACGATCTTGCGCAGGGTACCACCCCAGGGCTCTATCGAATCACTTTCGGCACCGGTGCCTATCTTGCTCTCAGAGGCCGCTCCAGCATTTATCCGGAGATCACAGTCACATTTACATACAGCGGCGACGCGCACTATCACCTGCCGCTTTTGTTGAGCGACAACAGTTACACGACTTATCGAGGAAGCTGACGCAATGGCCACGCTTGGTGAAAATCGCTACGGAAAATCGCGCGTGCGTCTTTCGCGCATCACACGCCATGGAGACCGTCACGACTTCAATGAGTGGACGGTTCGCGTATTGCTCAATGGAGATTTCGAAACCAGCTTCACGGAGGCGGACAACAGCAAGATCCTGCCGACAGATACGATGAAGAACACTGTTTACTCCGTTGCGCGTGATTCGAAGGCGGCGACGATCGAAGACTTTGCCGTTGAGTTGGGCGACTATCTGCTCAACAATAATCCGCAAGTCTCGAAGGTTAGCGTGGAGATCGCAGAGAAGGCGTGGGAACGGATGGTGATTGAAGGGACAGCCGAGCCAACCACATTCAAACTCGGTGGCTCGGAGTTGCACACCGTCCTCGCTGTGCGCGAAAGAGGCAGCTCGTGGTCGGTAGTCTCCGGCATCGATGGACTTGTGATTCTGAAGACCACCAAATCCGCATTCACGGGTTATATCAAAGACAAATTGACGACACTCAAGCCTTCCACGGATCGCATCTTCGGCACCAGCGCTACTGCGGCCTGGGAGTACGCAATAGCTTCGCCAGACCACGCGCATGTGCGGGCACGGATCGTCGGAGCGCTGCTCAAGGAGTTTGCAAATCACAACAGCATGAGCGTTCAGCACACGCTTTTCGACATGGGAAAGGCTGCGCTGGCAGCGGCTCCGGAGATTGCGCGTATCACGCTGACTATGCCTAATCTGCACCATTTGCTCGCAGACCTCAGCCCGTTCGGACAAGACAATCCGAACCATATTTTCGTTCCCATCGACGAACCACACGGGTACATACAGGCCACAATAGAACGATGAGAGCTACTCCAACTCCTTGAGATCCTCGGGCAGATCGATGTCTATTTCGCCACCAGGAAACGGCACCGCGATCAAGGGACACGGCGGCTCAAGCAGCAAGGTACGCGCACCTTTGTCTCCACGAAGCGCACGTAGATCCGTGAAAGCCTCACGCGGAAACACAGCGGGAATGCCAAATACATCCGCGTAGGCTGAAGCCACGATGGTCGGCTCCGATTGAGCCATGAAGGTTTCAATCAATGCCCGCAGGTGGTCGGCGGAAAGTCGCGGCTGATCGCAACTCAAAATCAGCACGCCCTTCACGTCGGACGAAATGACCTCCAGAGTATTGAGCCCCGCATGAATCGACGTGGCGATTCCCTGTTCCCAGCGGTCATTGATCGAAAGAGCAGTGTTCATCAGAATTACCGAATCACAAATGATCTCAAAATTGGCGCCGAGCACGGCGATCACAGGTGTCGCGCCCGCTGCGCGCGCCAGGCGATCGGTACGCTCGAGCAGTGTCTCTCCGCCGAGCATCAACAACTGTTTTGGCTGGCCAAGGCGGCGGCTCGCACCGGCGGCTAAAATGATTGCAGCGACGGAAGTACTCACGGCTGCCCCTCCATATCCGGCTGTAAAACGATTAACAGAACTATCCCCGCCACTGCAAAGGTACGGAACGCTGCTTCCTGCCCATTCCACGTATGAGACTGCCACATCAGGAACCATTCCGCGCCAATAGAAAGAAACGCCACGAGCCACATCGAGAGCGACAGAGTCAGCGCCATCACCGGCACGCGTTTCGCTGCATTGAATGCCTGTGCCGGAAGCCTCAACGCGCGAAGCAACTGCACCACTCCCCACCAGAGAAGTATCGTGGTGACAATCTCCCATGCGATAATTCCGACGTAAAACGCAAGGTGCATCCCAGGCGAGAGCACCGCACGCCACATCCCGCGATTGCCGGGAAAGGTAGAATCCATCGACAATACGTGCCGGACAAACTGGTAGTTCGAATCGAAATCTGTCAGATTATTGAACACAACCAGCGTATAGAAGGCTCCGACGCTCGCCAGCAGCAGTATTTTTGCAGCGCGTGTGACCATCAGTTTCTCTCCGCTGGTTTCGATGCCCGGCAGGCTGGAAGTTGAAGTACAGATTGGACCATAGGCTCATGCTACCTTGGCTCGCAACCAGTAACCAAAGAAAATTTCCGCCCCCACGTGCTACATTCATATGCAAATGACGCCCAACCCATCCCCAGAAGAAACACTCGCCGCCCTCGGGTACCAGTTACCCCCGCTGCCTGCCCCTGGCGGCAACTACGTACCCGCCAAACGGGTGGGCACAGTTGTCTATCTCTCCGGGGTCGTATCCACTGGCCCCGGAGGGATCATCACAGGAACCGCCGGCCTTGACCGCACCATCGAAGACGGATACGCGGCTGCCAGAGCATGCGCTCTCACACTCTTGGCTGTGCTCAAACGGGAGCTCGGGTCGCTTGACCACGTGACGGAAGTCCTGACCTTAAACGGTTACGTGAACGCGGCGAATGGGTTTCCGGATTCGCCCGCGATCATCAACGGCGCCTCCGATCTGCTGGTCAAGGTCTTCGGCGAAGCAGGCCGCCATGTGCGCGCAGCCGTTGGCTTGAACGCACTGCCGCGCAATGCCCTCGTTGAAGTTCAAATGACCGTGCGGGTGAGAGAGTGATGACCGAGCACGCACTTTTCGCCGTGCCGACCCACTCTGTGTGGGACCGGTCGCTGACGCCGCGATTGCGCATTCAGCCCGGAGATGAAGTCGCGTTCGAATGTGTGGATGCCAGCGGCGGCCAGGTGCACCCCGGCATGACAACCCACGAGTATCTGGCCATCGACCGGACCCGCATCCACGCCCTCACCGGCCCTGTCTGGATCGAGGGTGCGGAGCCGGGCGATGTCTTGCAAGTAGACGTTTTGTTTACGCGCCACAGCGGCTGGGGATGGTCGAGCGTAATCGAGGGACTGGGATTTCTGAAGGACCGCTTCAGCGAGCCCTATCTTTTTCATTGGCAGCTCGACGGCGAATCGACCGGTTCTCTCGCTCCCGCAGTTGTGCCAGTGCGGCCATTTTTGGGCGTCATGGGTGTTGCGCGAGCGGACGATGGCGCTTTCCGTACTCGCCCGCCAGGCCCCTTCGGCGGCAATCTCGATGTGCGCGAACTCTGTGCCGGCTCGCGGCTCTACCTGCCGGTGTTCAACAAAGGCGCGCTCTTCAGTTGCGGCGATGGCCATGCGGCACAGGGCGATGGAGAAGTCTGCATCAACGGCATTGAGTGTCCTCTGGACGTGACGCTGCGGTTCCATCTCCATAAGCAGCAACCGCTCTCGGGACCAATTGTCGAAGCCAGTGAAGTGGCGGCTTCCGATTCGACCGCAAACGCCTGGGTCGTGGTGGAATCGGGTACCGATTTGGCTGACACCGCACGCGCCGCGACCAGCCGCATGATTGACCTGCTCGTGAGCCGTTGGGGATTCAGCGAGATTCACGCATACATTCTGTGCAGCGTGGCCCTGAAGCTTCGGCTCAGCCAGGTCGTCAACGAGCCCGTTTATACAATCAGCGCCGCACTGAAACTCCGCGTCCTTTATCCGCGCTATGAAGAGGCACTGGTCAACAAGGTAACTGTCAATCACTCACCTCGAAAGCGTAACAATCAACTGCTCGACAAGGGCCGCATGGAAGGCAGCTTCAAGACTCTCCGAATCCGCAAAGTTCTTGCCTTCCACATGTCGCGCCGGGAACATAAAGCTCAACTCCGGTTCTGCAAACGGCCACGGCGTCAGACGAAAATGCCGCGGCGCAATAGACTGCACTTTCACCTCTGCTGTCCCGCCATCGTGGAGCGGCAAGGGATGCAACAGGTGTGCCGGCGATGAAAAAGCTACGCACGTCAGTAGCGAAAGATTGTCGCAGGCCTGCAAAAGACGGAAGTGTTCCAGGATCGTTTCTTCGGCTGCCTCAACTTCTGTTAAAGAGCTGTCCTGCGCAATCTTCGTATGTAACTCACGCTGATATTCGAGGTGTCTTTCCAGAAATACATCCAGGAGCTTTAATCCGCCTGGAACAATCGTCGAGCGGTCGGCATGTGCGGTGAGCAGATTATGGGTATGCATGGAGATGAGCAGCCCGGCGTACGGGTCCTCCTCCGCAACGATGCGTAAGGCGCGATCGCGCACTGCCAGGTACTCTTCAAGGTCTATTTCCTCAAAGGCGGAGTATTTTCCAACAAGCTCGGTCGAAAACGCGGAAGGCCTTCCCTGTCGAGTGACGGAAGGATGCTTGTCCCTCTCTGCCCAGCCATCGTCGTGGCATGAGATGCTCTTGAGTACGCGCGCCCGCGGTTCCGGCTTGCGAAACTGCTCATTTCCCCATGCCGCCGCGAAGTCCCCTGCAAGATGTGCGTGGTCCGGGTGCGTAATCAGCCACCATCCTGTTTCCGACTCCATGCGTAACATCGGTCTTCTCCCTACTCCGCCGTCTGCGGCCTGCTTGATTCATGCCAATTGTGCAGCGCCAGCCATTCAAAAAACATCACGATAAAAAAGAAGCTGAATCCGAGCACCGTCGCCGCAAACACGAGCGCAAACAAGTAACCCGTCTCCATTTGATTGCTTGCGTAAATGATTGCATAACCTAATCCGCCCTCGCCCACTCGCGTAGATCCCGCAAATAACTCGCCCGTGATACCGCCGATGACGCTGATCCCCGCGGAAATGCGAATGCCGGTGAAAAGGTTCGGCAGCGCGTTCGGCAGTCGCAGCCTGTAAAGGATTTGCAAGGGTGTCGCTTTGTACATCAGGAATAAATGGACCAGGTTTTCATCCACGCTTATGAGACCCTGTGTTGTGTTGGCGATGATGGGCGCGAGCGAAATGATAAAGGTCACAATCGTGACAGAAAGAATTCCGGCTCCTGCCCAATTGATAATCAGTGGTGCAATGGCCACGATAGGCACTGTCTGCAAGAGGATCGTGTATGGATACAGAAGCTGCCGCAGCCAGCGCCACTGCGCAAATACCATGGCCACGGCCACACCCACAACAATGCTTGCTGCCAAACCGCCTGCCGCCTCTTCGGTCGTAATCAAGAGCGAATTCAGCAACGATGGAAGGCGGCCGCGCAATGCCTGAAGTACAGCCCATGGGCCGGGAAGAATGTAGGGCGGCAGATGATTCAGGCTCACAATCACTTGCCAAATTCCAAGCAGACATGCGAAAACGATTACGCTGTTGAGCATTGTCAGCAGGCTTTGCTTTGTCATACGTGGTACACCTCCCGCAGCCAACGCGACGCCTGCGTAACTTGCTCCTCAAATGCTTTGGACTCGCGTGTTTCTGCTGTGCGCGGCCACGGAAGGCTCACGTCGATCTCACGCGCTACGCGCCCCGGATGAGCCGCAAGAATCACAACCCGCGTGGAAAGAAAGACCGCTTCGGCCACCGAGTGAGTTACAAACAGCACGGTCCATTTTTGCTCGCCGTAAATACGCAGTATTTCTTCATTCAACCTGTCGCGCGTCATCTCGTCCAGCGCCGCAAAGGGCTCGTCCATCAGCAGAATTCGTGGCCTGCTTACTAGCGCCCGGGCAATGGACACGCGCATCTTCATGCCGCCCGAGAGTTGCCGCGGATACCGTTTGGCTACATTCGAGAGGCCGACAAGATCCAGCATCCGCGTCACGCGCGCTTTGCGTTCCACCCTCACCGCATGTTCAAGTTCCATTCCCAGCCCTACATTCTGCTCCACAGTTCGCCAAGGCAGCAGCGTCGCATCCTGGAAAATAAAGCTGACCAATTCACGCGCATTCTCGGGCGTCATCCCATTCACGCGGATGGTGCCCTCACTTATGGGGCTTAGCCCTGAAACCAGCTTGAGTAGCGTCGATTTGCCGCAACCTGAGGGGCCAAGAAACGTAACAAACTCCCCACGAGCTACGGTCAAAGAGATGCCCTCAACTGCGATCGCCGCATTGCGATAACGCTTGGTCACGCCTTCAAGCGCGATCTCCGGAATTGCTCCCTCTTTGTCGGTCACCATCCGGCATCTCCCGTCACGGGCAAATAGATGGCCGATGGATACGTAACCGAGTGCAATATCTGTTGCGTCGATCGCGCCCAGTTCCAATTGTCCGCATCCTGCGGCGGAATTGACGTGGAAGGATTGCGATCGTAAAGAGGAAATGCCGAACTCGCAATCTCTAGCCGCAACCGTTCACCGGGAGCAAGAACAAATGACACCGGCTCAAGGGTGAACTCCCACGCATGAATACGATCCGCCGCATAGCCCGCATCGCGAAACAACCACGAGCTACGCGCAATGGCGATTGACAAAAACTCCGCGCGTCCGCTTGCTGTTACGCGCACGATTTTCGCGGTGAAGTCCGCATATGCCGCCGAGGTTGCAGCATATAAACGGATGCGTGGATGGCCGAATATGTCTGTTTCGCGCCGAACGGGGTCCGACGTATAGACCAACAGGTTGTTGCCCATCTCCAACGCCGACTGATCGAACGGGCCACTCAACGTCTGTGATCCACCTGGCGCTAAAACAGGCACTTCGGGATCGTAGACAAACACGTCGCGAGGCTCGTCGCCGCCAGGGGGACCGAGCGCGAGAGCGCCGTCTCCCTTGCGCGAATTCGCATTTCCCTCGCTGTGCAAATAAAGCGGGAAGCCGGAAGCCGACGGCCACTCATGAGCAGTGCGCCATTCATTTGGGCCGAGTGCAAAGTGGCGGATGCGTGGCTCGCCGCTGAATGCGGAGGAGTCCTTGAGCCAGTGATCGAACCAGCGCAAGAGAATTCCATCGACATTTAAATTGGCCGCCTCGCCAAGATTCGAGTCTCCGACGCGATCACCCCACGGAATATGCACCCACGGGCCCGCAATCAGATATTGATTCTCACGCGCAAACTCGCTGCCCGCATGGTTGCGCAGGGCCAGATAGCCGGAAATCGAGCCTTCAAGATAAGTGTCGAACCATCCCGCGAGATGCAGCGCTGGAATGCAAATTCGATCAAGCCGCGTGCCGATGTCGAGACCGCTCCAATACTCCCCAGGCTCGCGATGTGCAAACCAGTCCCGCACATAGCTAGGCAACTCAGCATCCGCGAAAGCCGGATGTTCCACGTAAGGCACATGAACGGTCTGTGCACGAATATTAGCCCATGCAGCCTCCAGCCTATCGCTTGCGTCGCGCAGACCAAGGCGGCGCGCGTCCTCCCGCAGCATCTGCACGCCCCACCCCAGGGTTGAACTTAGTCGCAATGCGCCGTGATGATAGAACCATCCGTGGTAGAGATCCGCCGCTGTCATATGCGGCGCAATGCACTGCAGACCCTCGGGCTTCTCCGCAGCCGCAAGCAACTGCGTTGCACCTTGATACGAGAATCCGTACATGCCGATGCGGCCATTACACGCGGCATGCGCTCGCAACCATTCAGTGGTTTCAGCACCATCGCGGCCCTCGTCGCGAAAGGGATAAAAGATCCCCTCCGATCCGCCGCGTCCGCGCACATCCTGAATCGCAACGTGATATCCATGTCGCGCAAACCACGCCGGGTGGGCATAAACAACGGTCGAAGCGATATCGCGACCGTAGGGCTGACGCATCAACAATGTTGGCCAAGGCCCGTGGCCTTCCGGGTAGTAGTGATCGGACACGAGCGTGATTCCGTCAGAAAGCCGGCATTCAACTCCGCGCTCCAGGCGAACCCCGCTTCCACATTCGACCAGGCTCATGCTCAGGCTCCGCGCTTCGGCTCAAAGTTGTACATGGCAACGAGTATCTCCGCGACGCGTGTAGCCGCTTCATTCGACCATCGTTCGCCATTCTCCGCAGAGGCCTGTGAAGGATCGCCCATCACGCCGCTGGGTGCAATATCCCTGGTAAGCCACGCGAAGTTGGCCGATGAGCCCTCGGGCTTCAGCAACTCTTGCTGATCAACACGCGCAATGTAATTTGCCGTGTACTTGTCCGGGTGCACAAGCTCAGGCGCTCCGTACAGCAGGAATGCCGTCTCAATCTCACCCGCATGAAATCCGTATGTGTGCTCCTGCTCGCTCAAACCGTCGAAGGTGGCGCCCCCCGAGCCGAACAGCGAGAATGTGCGCAACCCAAACTCCGCACGTAGATCGCGAGCGAGCACATCGACCAGCGATGCGTTTCCACCATGCGTGTTATACAGAACGACCTTCTTGAACCCGCTTGCAGCAATGCTCGAGCCCAGGTCGCGCACAACCGCAAGAAAAGTTTGCGCACTCACTGAAAGCGTACCTGGGAAACCGATGTGTTCGTTGCTTTTGCCATAGCAGACAGGCGGCAACGCGTAGATAGGCAACTCCGCAGGAAGCCGCGCCAGTGCCTTACCTAACAGGAGATTATTGATTAGCGTGTCGGTCGCGAGCGGAAGATGATGGCCGTGCTGCTCAATAGCGGCCGTCGGCAGAACCAGCAACGTGGACTCGCGCGGCAACGCGTCCACCTGCTTCCAGGTGAGATAGGCAAAGTTGCGTTCGTCGGGAATCCACGTCTTCATGGGGTCACCGTCGGTTTGCGAAAGCTGATCATCTTGCCCGGATTCAGCAGCCCGCGCGGATCGTATTTCTGCTTGGCTCGCAGTTGAATATTGTCGGCGCGAAAACGGCCTCCGTCTTCCAGATGATTCACATGCGGATTAGCCACAAAAACGCCGATCGACCGGCAATATGCAATCATTTCGTTCAATCGCTCCTCGGTCGTGAACCGCACAATGGGGAGGGCGCCAGGAACTACGACCCCGTCGCCGTTCTTCATGAACTCAATGTGAAACAGAATCTCGTCACCATATCTTGCGCGCAACAGGTGAAACTGCTCCTCGCATTCTGTCGGCGAAAAACCGCATTGCAGATAGGTGTATGCAGAATCGGCCTTCATAGCCCAAAGCGTGGTGTGATTCCACGTGTAGTCGCTGAGCAATGGCTGCGTCCGCGGCCCCGTGAATTCACCGACAAAGGTGACTTCTCCTCCGGCTCCCTCAGCCGCCGCACGCAAGGCATCGGCCTGCTCCTTCGCAATCATGATGAGTGCCAGTGCTTTGTCCGCGCGCACCACCTGCTTTACTGGTGTGAAGAAAGAAGGGATCGGCCACTCGAAGACAGTGGCCAGGCGCTTGGTCCACTTCTCTTCCACGGCGATAGTTTGTGTAAACCGGAACGCCCGCTCATAGGTATCGAACGCGGCCGTGAATTGCATCCATTCCACCGCTTGTGCGAGCGCAAACCAGATGCGGGAGAGCACTCCGTTGGTGCCCCACGCGTGCAGAATCTCATGCACTGCGACACCCTCGTGCATCACCACGCGGGGTTCTTCTTCCATGGTCACCACTTCAAACGCGCGCACGGTATCAAAGTCGCGCAGCCCTCCGTGACTCACTGAACCGATGCCGCCGGATCCGCCTGCAAGAAAACCCCCGACCGAGGCTTTGGCCAGCGTTGACGGATACATGCGCAGCTCCCATCCCTTCTTGCGAGCCGCGGTTTCCAGCACTGCCAGGCGCAGGCCAGGCTGACAAACGGCAACGCCGTCGGCTGTGATCTCCTCCAACTTGTCCATCAGCGAGAGATCGAGAATGATGCCCCCTTCGAGAGGTACACATTGGCCGTAGTTGCCTGTCCCCGCTCCCCGAACTGTTACGGGAATTGCGTGCTTGCCGGCAAGACGCAGAATTGCAAGGACCTCATCCACGCTCACCGCTTGCACGGCCACTTCGCCATTCTTGCCGGCGAGCAAAGGGCGCAGTACCGGAGAATACCAATAGAAGTCGTGCGAGAGTCGCTCAAGCACCGCCCGCGCAGTGAACACGCGGGCCGGGTCAGAGACAACTTCGGAAAGTTCTGCTGCAATTCGCGCCAGCATAAGATGAGACCTCTTGAAAACCTGAACGGACTTGAGTTCAGCTAATTGTGTCTGCGGGTCGACCAGAGGTGAAATGCCCGCAGCATCTGGGGATGAGTAAAAAGAGCATAGCATTCGTCGCGCAGCAGAGGGCCGTCCACAATACATGCCATATCGCTGCGGGCAGCCACCTCTGTTGCCGGAATTCTTATCTGATTGCAATGGCGATTTGCATCTCCGATCGTCGCGCCGTAGACCACGCGATCCAGTCCCGCCCAGAGCGCCGCACTCATGCACATGGGGCACGGTTCGCAAGTGGTATAGAGCGTGTATCCGGCCAGGGAAAGCTGCTTGAGCCGCTTGGTGGCTTTGCGAATTGCACGCACTTCCGCATGCGAACTCGGATCGAACTCCTGCGCCACCGCGTTCAACGCGCGCAATAGCACGTTTCCGGATTTCGTATGAATAATCGACGCACCGAATGGGCGAGGACGAGCCGTGCGCATTGAACGAGCGGTGAAGGCCGCAATCGCTCCCATCCGCTCCAGATCAAGAGTGCGATCAGTGGTGCCCGAAACGGATCGCTTTTCGGTTGGGCGGCGGGTCGCTTTGGAAACAACTCCCATACTCGAACTTAGCACGACGGCCGGGTCTTGTGCTCCGGAAAAATTCGCCGTGGCCGTCGCAACGATGGCGCTTACAATCTCCCTATGAACCCTGCCTCCTGGACCGTCCGGAGACTCCGAATAGCGCTCGCAAATGGAGCGGTGCAACCGTCCGCGCTGGCGGATCAAGCTTTTGCACGTGCCAACCAAAACGCCGGACACAACACCTATCTCTGGCGGGATGCAGCGTGGACCCGAGCCGAGGCGGCTCGAGCCGAAGCGATGCCGCGCGGTGAGGGCGGGCCACTTGGCGACGGCCACGGTCCGATCTGGGGTGTGCCCATTTCTGTGAAGGATTGTTTCGATCTGGCAGGCGCACCCACCAGTTGCGGCACGCAATTCTATCGCGATTTGAATGGAAGCGCCGTTAAGGATTCCTGGCTCGTAGGCCGTCTCCGCGCAGCCGGCGCTGTCATCACTGGCAAGACTCACCTGCATCCCCTGGCATACGGAATAACGGGTGAAAATCCTGAATTCGGCGACTGCCTACAGCCCCTCAACCCAACCGCACTGACAGGCGGCTCATCCTCTGGAGCGGCGGCTAGCGTGCAGGAGGGCTCAGCCGTGTTTGCCATCGGCACCGACACCGGCGGCTCCATTCGCGCACCCGCGGCTCTGTGCGGGCTGGCCGGTTATCGTGCGACCCTGGGATGGGGCGATTGGAGCGGCGGTGCGCATCTGGCCGAGTCCTTTGACACCATGGGCTGCCTCTTCCGCGACCTTCAAGATGCGCCTCTGTTGGCCGGTCTTTTCTCTCCAGACCTGTCCACACAATCGCTGAACTTCACCAGCTTCTCCGTCGTGAAAGGCAGTTTTTTTCATGACTGCGAACCGGAAATTCTCTCCAACCTTCAATGCACGGTTCGCGCCCTTGAAGTCCTTGGCCTGCACAGTTCCCGCATAGACGCCGGCTGGTGGGCAGACTCGTTCGAAATCTTTGCTCCAATTCAGGCATCGGAGGCCGCGCACATCCACGCCGGAAACTTCGACCGCTTTGAGACCTCCATCCGCGAGCGTCTCGAATGGGGCGCGAGCATTGGCGATCCCGAACTCATCGCCCTGCGCAAGCGCCACGAAGCCTTCCTCGATCGCATGGACGAACTGCTGGCCACGCATGAGCTGATCCTGCTTCCCGCAGCGCCGGTAGCACGCCTGACGGCCGGCGCGGATCACAGCAAAACACGCTCCCGCCTGCTCCGTTACACAACGCCTTTCAGCCTGGCGGGTGTACCGGTCGTAACCATCCCATTCGCGGTTGGCGGCATGCAACTGGCCGCCGCAAGAGGCTTCGATGAACCCCTGCTCCAACTCGCGTCCAGACTCGCAAATCTGCAATCGAAATAGCTCGGCGCTTCGATAAGAATGAAGAGCCGCCGTCAATGCATGATAACTTTCATTTCAAGGATGACCCATCCTCGCCCAAGAGGTGAGCATTGAGATCAAGCAGGATTTTCACCGTCGCCGCTATCTCGCTTGCGGCTGCGTGTGCCATCAATCTTTCCAGTTGCCACAGCAATCAATCTGCAACCTCAGGCGGACTCGTACCCGTCCGCCTTCAACTTGATTGGTATCCCCAACCCGAGCACGGCGGCTTCTTTGCGGCGCAGCTTCTGGGCTATTACAAAGCTGAGGGATTGGACGTGGCATTTTTGCCGCTGCCTCAATACGGCAGTGCTGCCCAGTTGGTAGCCTCGGGAAAGGCCGACATCGGTCTCGGTTCCAGCGACGCGATCCTGGAGTGGAATTCGAATGGCCTGCCGCTGGTTGCCGTCTCAGCTACCATGCAGCACGACCCGCAGGCTGTCATGGTCCACAAGGATTCGCCTATCCATGACTTCAGGGATCTGGAGGGCCACACCATCGCCGCACAGACCGGCGCTACGTGGCTCAAATACGTCACACACAGGTACGACCTTCACCAGATCCGCGAAGTTCCGTCCACGCTTTCCATCGCCAGTTTTCTCGCCGACCCCGGCTACGTGCAGCAGATATTCATCACCAGCGAGCCGTTTTTCGCCAGGCAGGCAGGTGCCGACGTGCGCACTCTGCTCATTAGTTCTTCAGGGTACGACCCCTATCGCGTTTCATTCACCACGCGCGATTTCATGACCCAGCACCCCGACCTGGTGGCAAAGTTTGTACGAGCCAGCATTCGCGGCTGGCAGGCTTATTTGAGCGATCCGGCAGCTACCAACACCTATCTCCTCAAGCTCAACCCCGCACTCAACCCCGCGCAGGAGGCATACTCCGCACAGGCATTGCGCGACGGCGGCTTCATCACCGGCGACCCGGGCAATCCTCAAACCGGGCGCATGACCGCAGCGCGCTGGCAAACCCTTTATGAGCAGTTGAAGTCCCTCGGAATTCTGCATGGCCCCGTCGACCCGACGAGCACCTACTCGCTGAGTTTTGCTCCATAACCAGCGGCGTCACGCTGGACTGTGTAAAGCAAATCAAGGCATCTCGTTTCAAAAAGATGTCTACGACTTTGCCGGTGCCGTCGATTGAGTGACAATAGGAGCATATGACTGACCTGGCTCGCATTTTGTCCGTTTGGCGCGAATTGGAAAGCGCCGGGGCAGACTACGCCCTCGCATCGATTGTTGCGGTTCAGGGTCCCAGCTATCGCAAGCCGGGCGCGCTCATGCTGCTTACCCCGGAAGGGCGTCGCGTGGGCACCGTAAGCGGTGGTTGCCTTGAGGCCGAAGTGGTCAGCCGCGCCTGGTGGCTCACAGGGAATGGCCCAACCATCCAGCGTTATTCCACCGCCGATGACGACGGCGACCGGCCCTACGGCTCGGGTTGCGGCGGCGTGGTTTTCCTGCTTTTGGAGCGCAGCGCAACCGCCGGCCCCCTGTTGGCCGCGCTGGAAAGAGCATTCGTCCTGCGTGTTTCGCTAGCCGTAGCAACGGTTCTGGATGGCCCGCAGATCGGCCGCCGTGCATTTGCGAGCGTCGATCGTGAACAACCGGAGATTGTCCGCCAATCCAGGATCGACCGTGACCTGTTGCAAGACCTCGCTCAAAAATCGTTCGCGAATCGCGAATCCATAGAGAGCAAAATCATAGTAGGCGAAGTCAATACCAGAGCCAGGGTCGACTACCGCCCTGCCCGGTCCGGCCTTTGGATCTTTGGCGCGGGCGACGATGCTCAGCCGCTTTTGCGTCTGGCGAAGGAGCTTGGCTTGTTTGTCTCGGTTGCCGATGGCCGTAGTCACCTCGCAACGCGCGAGCGCTTTCCCGCGGCCGATCAATTGAATATTCTGCCTATCAATGAACTTCCAGCCAACCCTCCGGAAGCATCGATAACTGCGTTCGGAAATATGCATCCTGAGGATGCTGTTGTCGTTATGACCCACAGCTTCGAACAAGATTCAAAGATTCTAGCCTGCCTGCTGACACTCAAGACCCAGCCGGGTTATATCGGTGTTCTGGGCCCGCAGCGCCGTACGCGCGAACTGCTCACCGAAGCTGGCCATTTGCTCAATCTGCCCGTCAATTCAATCGCTGCCCAGGCCGACCGCTGGCTCGACCTGTTGCATGCTCCAACCGGCCTCGACCTAGGCGCGGAATCGCCCGAGACCATCGCCCTTTCCGTGCTTGCGGAGATTCAAAAGGTGCGAACGTCGTCTACCGCACTGCCGCTCCGCACCGTCCGCGCTGCCAGGGAGGCAATCGCCGGCTGATCTAGCTTCCGGATGATCTAGCGATTTGGCGTCATGTCTCTTGCTTCCCACAGGATTTGCACTAGAATATGAAATCTGCCCCTGTCAGGATCGTTCCCCATTTCTTCGGGGCCTGGCTGGTCCAGTGGCTTCTCCGAGAAGGCTACGAAAGTCAAAAACGAGGAGAATCCGCAAGGAGAGGATGCATGGAGTCGGCCTTGAGAGAGATCGGGAAAGCCCTTGCCGAGCAGTTGCCTCCTCTAACTCCGCATGCCGCCGCTGTCGAAGCAGATCGATGTCTGTATTGCTACGATGCGCCGTGTACGCATGCATGCCCCACGCATATCGATATACCGCGTTTCATCAAGAAGATCGCGTCCCATAATCTGCGCGGTTCGGCGGGGACCATCTTTGCCTCCAATCTACTGGGCGCAACCTGCGCACGGGTCTGCCCGGTGCAGGAGCTGTGCGAAGGCGCATGCGTACTGGGCGCAGACCACAAGCCCATCGCCATTGGCCGTTTGCAACGCTTCGCCATGGACCATGCCCGCGAGCACCAAAGCTATCCGGTTGTAGAATCCACCCCGACTGGCCGATCTATCGCCATCATCGGCGCCGGACCTGCTGGCCTTTCCTGCGCCGGCGAGTTAGCCAAGCTGGGCCACATGGTAACCATCTTTGACAAGCGCGAAATGCCTGGCGGCCTTTCCACATATGGCATCATCGCGTTGCGCGAGCCCGTAGAGATTGCTCTCGAAGAGACCAAAATGATCGAAAGTCTCGGCGTCCAAATAAAAACCGGCATCGAATTCGGTGTGGATATTGCCTTGCTTGAACTCCAACGAGACTTCGAGGCCGTTGTGCTGAGCGTCGGATTAGGCCACACACCCAGCCTGGGAATCGAAGGCGAAGGAGTCATCGTAGATGGCCTCGAATTCATCGAAGCCAGCAAGACCGCGCCGGCAAATCTCCACGTAGGGCGCAATGTAATCGTGATTGGTGCAGGCAACACCGCAGTCGATTGTGCCACCATCGCTCGACGCCTCGGAGCGGACCGCGTGACCATGGTCTATCGCCGCACCGATCGCGAGATGACTTGCTATGAGCATGAATACGACTTCGCGCGCAAGGAAGGCATCGAGTTTCGCTTTCTCTCGCAACCCTCGCGCGTGGTGCTCGAAAATGGTTTACCGGTTGGCCTCGAATGCCTGCGCGTGGAGTTAGGTGCGCCAGATTCGTCCGGCCGCCCGTCGCCTGAGCCCGTCGGGGGCTCGGAGTTTGTGCTCGCTGGTGACCAGATCGTCAAAGCTGTTGGACAAAACAAGCCTGCGCTGGCCGCGCTCCTTGGACTCGAAACAAAGAAGGGCTTCATCGCAGTTGATGACAGTTTTCAAACCAGCCTGGCGGGCCTTTATGCCATCGGCGATTGCATTCGGGCTTCCGGCGCGGCCTCCACGGTGATGGCCGTTCAGGATGGTAAACTCGCAGCCGCCTCCATTCATCGGCAGCTAGCGCGAACGCTTGCTCAAGTCGAGGTAAGTTAGCCATGGCAGACCTTCGCATCAACTTCGCCGGCATCAAGTCTCCCAATCCATTCTGGCTGGCCTCGGCCCCGCCCACCAACTCCGGCGCGCAGATTCACAAGGCTTTTGAAGCAGGCTGGGGCGGCGCGGTTTGGAAGACCATTGGCGCTCCGGTGCTGAACGTTTCCAACCGGTACGGAGCATGGCACTACGGTCGCCAGCGTATGTTGGCCATCAACAATGTCGAGCTTATCTCTGACCGGCCCATCGAAATCAACCTGCGCGAAATCGCAGAAGTCAAACGCGCATGGCCTGATCGCGCCGTCATCGTATCCGCAATGGTTGACTCCAAGCCCGAAGCCTGGCGAGAGATTGTCGAACGCATCGAAGACACCGGCGCGGATGGAATCGAGTTGAACTACGGCTGCCCGCACGGCATGAGCGAACGCGGCATGGGTTCTGCCGTTGGCCAGGTGCCGGAATATTGCGAACGCATCACGCGCTGGGTGATGGAAGCCGCAACGATTCCAATCATCATGAAGCTCACGCCTAACATCACCAACATTGTTCTGCCGGCCCGCGCGGGAGTAGCCGCCGGCGCCAATGCCCTCTCGCTTATCAACACCATCAACTCCATCGTAGGCGTGGATCTCGACACGCTCGAATTAACGCCGAGCATTGGC
>JBELAI010000017.1:0-48119 GCA_049508975.1 Occallatibacter sp.
CGGATGGCGAGGGTGGTTCCTGCCGGGATGGTGACATTGGCCGGAACAACGGGCGGCGGAGGCGGTGGAGGCAACTGGGACACGGTGGGGCCGGACGGCGAGGGCGCTGTAGCGCCGGCGGCTGGAGGGGTCACGGTGGTAGTGATTGCCTGGGCGGTCTGGCCGCTGGCGGGGGGCTGCACGATGGTCGTCGTGGTGGTTCCATTTTTGTCCACGGTGACCACTTGCTGCGGCTGGCCGGTCTTGGCGGCCTGCTGCTTGGCCTGGTCAAGCGCCTTTTCTTCCTTCGAGGCGCAACCGGATAGGAGGCTGGCTGCTACCAACGCAGCAGCAAGAACCGGGACCAGAAGCGCGAGAATGCGCGCTGAAAAACGAGAAGTCGGAGTCTGCATGGGAAAACGCACTAAATCCGAAGTGGACATTTCTGCGGGAAAACGCACTAAATCCGAAGTGGACATTTCTGCTCCTTGTTGGATCGCGACTTTGTTGGGTTTAGGAGCCGGCAGAAGCGCTGGTGGCGCAGGGCGTGGGACGTTGAACTACCGCAAGTTCTTAGATGCATGTTTCGCTGCCTATGCTGTATCGGATGAAGAGTCTCTGTGCAAGCTGCGGGAGCAAGGTTAACATGGAACGAATTTCTGAAGAATTCCGTAGTAACCTTGGTACGTTCGTTCCGGAGGCGTTATGTTTTGCAGCGGATGTGGTCAGGCTTTGGCACAAGGTCAGCCGGTTTGCACGCAATGCGGCCGGCCCGTTGCGCCGGTGGTTCCCCCGGTGCCAGGCCTGCAGTTTCAACTGGAAAGCTACGCCGGCAAGGTGCGAGCGCTCAGCGTGGTCTGGTTCATTTACGCCGCCCTCTCGCTGGTCACAGGGTTGGCGGGACTGACGTTCGCTCATGCCTTCCTTTCAAATCACTTCGGCAATTGGGCGCACGGTCCCTGGTCGGACGGTTCCGGCCCTCCGATGTGGCTGGGTCAGACCATCTTTCACTTCATCTGGGTGGCTCTGGTGTTTCGCGCGGCGCTGGCGCTGGTGGCTGGTTGGGGGCTGCACGAGCGTTCGCAATGGGGACGCATTGTGGCCATTGTTGCCGCCGTGCTCAGCCTGGTGAAGTTTCCCTTCGGCACGGCGCTCGGGATCTGGACCCTTGTGGTTTTGCTCGGCTATCAGAACACCACGCTCTATGAGCAGCTGAGCTATAGCCCGCAACTGAATCCGCAAGCGGGGCCGTATCGCTAAAGTGAGCTAAATCACTTTTGAAGGGTCCAGCATGACCTACAATTCTGTCCATGGGCTTCCCTGAAACGCGAATGCGCCGGCTGCGGCGCAGTGAATCCATACGGTCGCTGGTGCGCGAGACTCGTCTGGCGCCCGGCGATCTGATCTACCCACTTTTTATTTGCCCCGGCGAAGGGATTCGGAAGCCGATTGGCTCCATGCCTGGGGTTTTCAACCTATCCGTCGATGAGGCGGTGCGCGAGGCGGAAGAGGCTGCGGCGCTGGGAATCGGCGGGTTGCTGCTGTTTGGGCTGCCGGAGACCAAGGACGAGGAAGGCACAGGAGCCTGGGACGAGAACGGCATTGTGCAGCAGGGTCTGCGCGCGATTAAAAAGTCCGAATCCTCAAAGAAACTGGTCCTGATTGGCGACGTCTGCCTTTGCGAATACACCAGCCACGGGCACTGCGGCATTGTTTCTGAAACCCGCGATGGATGGACGGTCGAAAACGATCCGACTCTTGAACTGCTGGCCCGCACGGCGGCGAGCCTGGCAATCGCCGGAGCGGACATTGTGGCTCCCAGCGACATGATGGATGGACGCGTCGCTGCAATTCGCCGGGAGTTGGACGAGAGCGGCTGTTCGGATACACCGATTCTGAGCTATGCATCGAAATTCGCATCTGCGTTTTACGGTCCGTTCCGCGAGGCGGCCGATTCCGCGCCGCAATTTGGCGACCGCAAAACTTATCAGATGGACGGCGCCAATCTGCGCGAGGCGATGCGCGAGATCGACCTCGACTTAGAGGAAGGCGCCGACATGATCTTGATGAAGCCGGCGATGCCCTATCTGGATGTGATTCGCGCGGCGCGGGAGCGCGTGGATGTGCCGATTGGCGCGTATCAGGTTTCCGGCGAATATTCGATGCTGCAGGCGGCGTTTGAAAAGGGCTGGCTGGAAAAGGGACGCGCAACGCTGGAATCGCTGCTCGGGATTCGACGGGCTGGGGCGGACTTTATCGTCACATATTTTGCGAAGGATGCGGCAAAGCTGCTCGGCTGAATTGGTTGCAGCAGAGTTCGGGAGTTATGAAGGCGTGACAGGCCCAGGCGCTCCTTGCTGGACAGACTTTCGAACCCAGTCGCGGTCCTTCTAAAGCTCCGATAATTACTGGAAACCGGGGCATTATCCAGACCGCGTCCTATGGCGCCAATCAACGTCGGCGCGTCAGCCTTCAGTCCCCGAGCGGCTGCCAAAGCTCGACACGGTTCCCGTCCGGATCGGTGACCCAGCCAAACTTGCCGAAGTCATAGCTCTGGCGATCTGGATCGACGGTCACTCCTTCGGCTATCAGACGGTCCAGCACACCGTCCAGGTCGTCCACCTGAAGATTGATCATGGATTTCTGCGCCGGAGGGAAGTATGCATTGTCTTGCTTGAAAAGGGCGAAGATGACCCGGGCTTGTTGCGTTGGAGCAGGAAACACGTAGAATCCGCCGGAATTCACCAGGCCGAGATGCTGCTCGTACCATTGATAGAGAGCTTTTGGATCGTCAGATCGCAAAAATATACCGCCAAAACCAGTGATTGAAGCCATGCTTCCTCCTGATGAGAATCGTTTGTTAATGAGAACCGTGTGAAAGCCCAGCATACAGAAGGCCGGCGCCTACGCCCCGGCTTTTTGATTTATGTGGTTATGACTACGGAAGCCGTCGACGGCTCGACGGGTGCCTTGCGGCGGAGGATGGCGGCGGAGATGAGAGTGATGATAAGGCCGACGGGCAGGGGCTCCATGAAGGTGTAGGCCATGTTGACAAAGGGGTTCTGGTAAAGCCGCTGCGATTGCTCGATCGCAGCGACCCTCGCGGCTGTGGTGGCGGGGTCGAGTCCCGAGGTCTGGACCTTATGAATCTGCGCGGCCCAGTAGCTGTCCATGAAGTGGGGGATGAAGTTGAAATAGATGACCTCCCACGTGGCCACGTAAAAAACGGTGGTGATCAGGGTGATCAGGATTCCGCAGGCGAAGGCGCGGCCGAAAGAGATTTGGCCGGCCAGATTATTGTCACGGTAGCTGCGGATGCCGAAGTAGACCAGCAGGAACGACGCCACCATCATGGTGTAGCCGAGCAGCATGCTGTTGTGGCCGGAGCCGATCTTATCGGCGAGGAGAAGCGAACCGTCCATAAGGACGGAGATCACGAGGCCGGCGATGAGGCCGAAGGTGAGGACGGTTTTCTTCATGGGAAGCTCCTGTTTCGAGTGAGGATCGAGTGGCGATTGAGTCACGATGCGGGGTAACGGGGCCGGATGTCGTCATTCTTTCGGATGATTTTTGAGAAATGGAGCGGAAATCGTGCTTTCGGGTGACGTGGTTACGGCAGAAGGCCTAGTTCCTTGCCACGCAGGACGGCCTGGGTGCGGCGGGCGGCTCCGAGCTTGTCGAAGGCGCGGGCACAATGTGTCTTGACGGTGTTTTCGGAAACGAAAAGCTGCGTGGCGATCTCGCGATTGCTGAAGCCGCGAGCGACCAGGGTGAGGATTTCGAGTTCGCGTGCCGTGATGCCGAGGGTCTGCTGGCGCGCCGTATTGGGAGCGAAGGGTGTCGTGTTGGGTGCGAAGGGAGCGCGGGCTTCCGCGGGGACAATCACTTCCTTGACCACGACTGTTTCGCGGATAACTTCGCGACGGCGCGTGATGCGGAGGCCGAGCCAGATGCCGAAGGTCGCGAAGAGGATGGCGACGAGCGCGCTGTAGAGTTCGACGGAGTGCTCGATGATGACGAAGCGGTATTCGGTGTATTGGAGGATGGCGATGAGCAGGCCGCCAACGAGACCGAAGATGAGGACGTGGCGCTTCATGATGGGGTCGTGAAGAAGTATAACGGAGACCGCGGGTGGCCCGGATCTTATACTTTCTCACAACGCGGGCGCCCCACATCTCTAATTTGAGAAGTGGAGAGGGCCGCTTCAGGCGGGGATGCTTACTTTTGCGGGGGATTTTGCCGGGATTGATTTGGTTTTTGCCGCTGCGCTGATGGAGTCGGAGACTACCCAACTGGCGCCGGCAATCGCGATGCAGATCGCATTGCCGGCCCAGTTGAAGTGGTTGCGTGGCCCGGCGGAGACATTCGGAATCCAGAAGAGGAATTCGAAGATTACAATCTCCGCGGTGAGGAGACGCGCGGCAACCGGGGCCAAGATGCCGGTGAGAATGGCTACGGCGGCCCCGAAAAATCCTAGAGTGGTGACATAGGCCCAGAACATCCTGGCCGGCGGCAGCCAAGCGGGGATCGCGTCCAACAGGCCGGGCATGTCTTTAATGTGGACGATTCCGAAGGAGATGGGGCAAATACCAAAGAGGAGTACGAAGAAGTGCCGGCGGCGCGCAAGGGTTGAACCGGCAGGCGACAAGATCGCGCAGAGGACCAGGCCGCCGGCAACCAATGAGCACTCCTCAAAAACGTTGCCGATGGGGTCGTAATTACCGAGATTTTGAAAAGCCCCAGGAACCCAGATGAGCGTGAAAATAGAGTAGACAACGGTCAGCGTGAGAGCGCCGGGACGGGCGGTGCGGGGCACCAGCAGCGAAATACCCCCGGCAAGCTCAATGACCGCGGTGAGATAGGCGAGCGGTACCCGCAAAGGGACGTTGGGGCCGACGTTCTGCCAGCCACCAGCGAAATCGCCGGAGACCAGGCCCAGGACGCCGAGAAAGATGGCGGCTCCGCCGTAGACGTAAATCCCGAGATTGGATGCGATGCTGCGTCGATTTGCCATTGGGTGCCGGGGCTTCAGTGTCTTTCGACGCGGTGCGGTGGGCCATATCCACTTTGCTCGATTTGGGCCGGACCACTGCTGACCAAACCGCAGACGAGTCTATCCCTGGATGGCGGTGATCGCCTTCTTGGCGGGGAAACTGAACTCAGGAGGACGATGCTTCTACGGCGGCGATGGGGACGGATCCAACATGTCATCCTGAGCGGAGATCACCGCAGCGATCGAAGTCGAAGGATCTGCGGTTGCTTTTAGGAATTCATTCGATGTTGAGTAAACGCGATCTTGCATGGGGTGCATGGTACTGCAAGGAGCTGGTTAAGGCTGTGACCGAAGTTTGGGTGCTGATCCTCGCAGGTTCGGAGAGGCAACCGCAGATCCTTCGACTTCGCTCAGGATGACAGTACTGTTTTTGATATGGACCTCGGACCAGCTGGGTTTGTTGGCGACCGCTAACAGCGTTTGGAATTGCGGAGTCTCCGGTTCTTTGTGCACTACGTTGGTTTGGATTTCGCAGAACTTCGCTTTTTCGAGCATGGACTCTAACTCTGTTTCGCTGAAGCCTAGCCATTCGTCGGCGTATAGCTCTCTGGCTTCTTCGAAGCGGTGCTTCATGAGATCGAGGATGACTATCCGGCCGCCGGGGAGCAATATTCTGGCCGCTTCTTCCACGGCGCGCTCCGGGTGAAGGGCGTGATGAAGGGATTGGGAGAAGAAGACAAGATCTACGGCGCCATCGTCGATGGGGAGCTCTTCCATGTCGCCGAGGCGGTACTCGACATTCTCTACGCCGTGGCGAAGGGCCTGCTCGCGGCCCACTTCGATCATTTTGGCGCTGGTGTCCACGGCTATTACCTTTTTGGCGCGCTGGGCAAGGAGGAGTGCGAAGGCTCCTTCGCCGGCGCCCAGGTCGGCGATCACCATGGGAGGCATGAGGCGGAGAAGCGCTTCGGCCATGCTCTTCCAGGACTTGCCGGGGACGTAATCCTTGCCGAGGCGACCGGCTACGGAGTCGAAGAAACTGCGCATTTTGTCCTGTCGTTTTCTCAGAACGCGGCGCATGGCGGCTTGATCAGGTCCGGATTCGGGGATTTCGCTTTTGGCACGGCTGAGAATCTGGTCGATCGGGGTGCCGTTGGCAGAACTGAGCCTATAAAGGCTGTTCTTGCCGGTGCGGCGGTCCTCGACGAGGCCAGCCTGCTTTAATTGAGAGAGATGGGTGGAGATGGTGCTTTGGCCCATCGTCAGGATTTCCTGGAGCTCGGCCACGGAGAGCTCCTCGCCGCGAAGAAGCAGGAGGATGCGGAGCCGGTTAGGGTCGGCTACTACGCGCAAAGTCTTTACGATCGAGGGCATATTCACAATTGACGGCGACGCTGGATTCTGATACATATCAACATATCACGATTTGACGATGTAAGAGTAATTCAAATTCTGAACTCGCATTCGCCCAGGAGCTAAGCAGGCTGCGGAAAAACTCAACGAATGAGCAAGAAGTGTCAGGGCACGACTTCAGTCGTGCCGCAAGTGCCACAGAATCAGCATGGGCTTCAGCCCCACAATTTCTCTCGAGTCGTCGAGTTTTTTCCTCCACCTGTAACGCCCATCAACTGAGTTGGCTTCATGTACGAGCTGAAGCTCGTACCCTTCAACACAATCATTCACTGAGAAAATTCAACAAGGAGAACACAGATGGCAAGCTCAACCCTCGAAGTTACGGAACTGGCTTACAAAGTAGCGGATATGTCGCTGGCGGACTGGGGCCGGAAAGAAATCAACATCGCCGAGCACGAAATGCCGGGTCTGGTTTCGATCCGGAACAAGTATGCGGCCGGAAAGCCGCTGGCGGGCGTTCGCGTGACCGGCTCGCTGCACATGACGATTCAGACGGCGGTCTTGATTGAGACGCTGGTGAGCCTGGGCGCGGACGTTCGCTGGGCGAGCTGCAACATCTTCTCGACGCAGGACCATGCGGCGGCTGCGATTGCGGCAGCGGGCGTGCCGGTGTTTGCGTGGAAGGGCGAGTCTCTTGAAGAGTACTGGTGGTGCACCTATCAGGCGCTTGCGCACAAGGGCGGCAAGGGGCCGGAGCTGGTGGTGGACGATGGCGGCGATGTGACGCTGCTGATCCACAAGGGCTATGAGCTTGAGGATGGCGACGGCTGGGTGAATACGCCGAGCGGCAACCACGAAGAGCAGGTGATCAAGGACCTGTTGAAGAAGGTCTACGCGGAAGATCCGCAACACTGGCATAAGGTTGCGGCGGAGTGGCGCGGCGTTTCAGAAGAGACGACGACGGGCGTGCATCGCCTCTACAAGATGCTGGAGCAAGGCAAGCTGCTGGTTCCGGCAATCAACGTGAACGACTCGGTGACCAAGAGCAAGTTCGACAACCTGTACGGCTGCCGCGAGTCGCTGGCCGACGGCATCAAGCGGGCTACGGACGTGATGGTGGCGGGCAAGGTGGCTGTGATCTGCGGGTATGGCGATGTGGGCAAGGGTTGCGCGCACTCGCTGCGCGGCATGGGCGCGCGCTGCATTATCACGGAAATCGATCCGATCAATGCGCTGCAGGCGGCGATGGAAGGTTTTGAAGTCACTACGATTGAAGACACGCTCGGGCGCGGCGATATTTACGTGACCACGACGGGGAATGTGGACATCATTACCCTCGACCACATGAAGAAGATGAAGGACCAGGCGATTGTCTGCAACATTGGACACTTCGACAACGAAATTCAGATGGACCGGCTGAACGAAGAGCCGGGCGTCAGCAAGCTGAACATCAAGCCGCAGGTGGACTTCTACACGTTCCCGGATGGCCATGGCATCTTTGTTCTGGCCGAGGGGCGGCTGGTAAACCTGGGTTGCGCGACCGGGCATCCGAGCTTTGTGATGAGCAACAGCTTTGCTAACCAGACGCTGGCGCAGCTCGATCTTTGGGCGAAGAAGGACAGCTACAAGATCGGCGTGTATGTGCTGCCGAAGAAGCTGGACGAAGAAGTGGCGCGGTTGCATCTGGAGAAGATTGGCGTCAAACTGACGACTCTTTCACCCAAGCAGGCGGAGTATCTGGGCGTGCCGGTAGAAGGGCCTTACAAGGCGGAGAATTACAGGTACTAAGACAGATCACATGTTACAGATGACAGATTTCAGCCATCGCGTTTGGTAAAGAGGGCGGCTTCCTTCATTGGAAGCCGCTTTTTGTTTACTGGAAGATCGAAGTTTGGCGGCTTGGTTCACGGAATTCGCCAGGCGTGATTTAATTGATCTCTTCGGAGATGAGTTGCCATGATCGATACGGGCGGGTTGATTTCGCGTTATGCGAGCATTGTGGGCTTTGCAGTCGCATTGCCAATCACCATTGCAACTTACTACCAGTCGTTCAAGGCTCGGCAGGAGGCGCGGCTGGCGCGCAATGGGGACGTGCACAGTTCGAATTGCCTGGAGTTTGTAACCGGGGATGGAAGCTGCGTGAACCTGGTGCCGCTTGAGACTCTGCACTCTATGCCGAAGGTGGGCGATGTGGTTCTATTACCGGGAGGCGGCGTTGGCGAAGATGGGGAGTTTATTCCTGGCGCTTACCTGGTGGAGTCGGTGGAACACATTTATTCGCGGATGGACTTGAAGGGTAGCCGGCCGTTGGAGGCGAGGCTGACCAAATCGGTTGCGAAGGTGACTTCGTTGAATCCTACGCTGACGGTTTGACCAATTGCGGTGAGCCCGAGGGCCTTTCTTTTGAAATTGACTTATTTTTCTTGCGGCTCTTCAGGCGGTGCCAGTGGCGGGAGATTGCATTGTCCAACAGGCCGGTCTGCTCGGCTTTGAGCGCCTGGTAGGAGCGCGTTACATAGACGTCGAACTCCGGCGGCCAGCCGATGGTGGAACGGCGCTCGGAGTAGTCTCCATCCGCCCACTTCGAGAGCACGGCCTTGTAGCCTACGACATGGGTAACGAAGTCGAGCAGGCACTGGGGCATCTGCTCTTCAACGATCAAATACGCCTTCTCGATGATGATCTTCTCGCGGGTGTCGTTGAGGGGCATGAAGATGGTCGTCATCCACAGCACCCACTCCTTCATGTCTTCGTCGCGGATGGGTTCACTTTGCGTCTTGCCTTGTTTCTTGAGCAGAGAGCGGTAGGCGATATTGCCAGCCTGGGACGCGACGTAGAGAGGGCCGTAGAACTCATTGAGGCGCATGTTCACGAGGCGCAGTTTGTCCTGGCGGCGGGCGAGCATGCGGGTGCTCATGAACGTGACCAGATAGCCGGCAAAGGCGAGGATGATGGTCAGCGTGGCGGCGTCTTGCAGCTCGCCGCCTAGAGAGAATGCGATCAGGTTGGAAAGCGGCATCGGCAAAAGTATAAGTGCGAAGGCCGGACGGGGTCTGTGACGGGGGTCGCTCGATTGACAGAGGCCAGTAGAGGGCTCAAAAGCGCATTCTGACGCCGACCTGGATTTGCCGCTCGCGATAGAAGTTGGTTGCGTTCACGTTCAGCGGCTGCCCGAATTCCGTCGTGTTGGCTTTCAGGCCGGTAAGAAAGTTCAGTGTGGGCAGGGTGGAGGCTGTGCCCGATTCAAGATAGTAGCCGGTCGTTTCGAGTTCCGTGACGTTCTGGTGGTTGAACAGGTTGAAGCTTTCGACGAGGAGTTCCAACTGCCGCATCTGTCCGAGATCGAACTTTTTGCCCACACGCATGTCGGCCTTCCAGGTAGCGGGATAGCGATAGGTGTTGCGGCCGACGCCATAGACACGGTTGTCGCCGCCCGACCCGTTCATGCCGGGGCCGAGAGCTACGATCGCAGTGCCGGTGGTCTGGTCGAACTCCTTTGCGAGCGAGCCTGACGTGCGCATGGTATACGGCAGGCCGCTGCGGAACTGGCCGATTCCGGAAGCCATCCAGCCATTCGCAAACTGGCCAGCCGGGCCGCGCAGCTTCCACGGGGCCTCGATAACGGCCATCACCGCTGCTGAGTGGCGGACGTCCAGGTTGCTGGTGCCATATTCCTGGCTGAAGGTTGCGGGGTCAAGCACATCGCTTCCGGCCAAAGTGGTGCTCTCGTTGGGGTTCCAGTCCATGGCGTGCGCATATGTGTAGTGCGCGTGCAGGCTCAACCCGCGGCGTCCGTATCGAACCAGTTTGACCATAGCCGCTTCATAGGTCGAGTTGGCCCGGCTCATGATCTGGGAGATCTGCTGGTAGTTCGGATTCAATCTTCCCGCAAATCCTGTATCTGAATGAGCGGAGGGCCACGAGGCATAGAACGGAACCGTGATCTGTGGAGTTTTGATCGGCCCCGCGCCTGTGCCATCGATCACGGCGTACGTGATTGTTCCAGGATTGACTGCGGGGTCTAAGTTGGAGTCGATGGAAATGGGCAAGCGCCGGCCCAGGCTGAGCAGAGCGCTGGCGGTCACTTGCACGTGGCCCGGCAGGGATTCTTCCAAGGCTGCCACGGCCTGGTGTATTTCAGGATTGCGGAAGGACTGCGCGAACTCGACGGCTCCCGGCTTGACCATGCTGGCGGGCGGCCCTTCAAATACATAAGGAAACGGAGGCGCTCCGCCGGCGTTGAGGTTGTCGGTGGGGCGCATGAAAAAATTGAGGTCGCCGTTGGGGCTGCCCGTCTGGGTGAGCGCGGTCTCGATGGTCGCGTTTTCTGTCCGGCCAAAGTACATACCGTAGCCCAGGCGCATCACAGGCCAGTGCGTCTCCGCGCTGCCGAGCGCGAAGCTGATTCGCGGACCCCAGTCGTTGCCGAGGTTGGGCAGCTTCTGTGTGAGCGGCAGATCGCTGTTGGAAAGAGCGGAAATGGGTGGAGGGAGTTGCTCGCGTTCCAAACGGAAGCCGCCGCTCACCACGATCAACTTGCCAGGCTGCCATTGGAGAGTCGTGAAACCGGCCCAGTCATTGGTGCTCAAGTACCAGCTTGCTGGACCCATGACCTGCGAATAATAGGAATAACAAGGGAGATAGCCAAGCCCGCGCAACCCACCTGACGAGTCGTGCCACACTTTGCCAGTTTCATCGCAGTTGTGCTGGTTATAGGGGTTCAACTCGCCGCCCAGCCCGTATTTTGCGAATGCAAGAGCGTCAGAGGCGTAGTTCTCAACATTCGCGTAAGAGTAAGTGCCTGTCTGGTTGCGCAACAGGCTGGTTGCGTCTGCATTGTGGCTCAGTTCAAACCCACCTTTCATTAACAGGGAGCCGTGAACCCAGTTGACGGTCTCTTGGCCCTCGTACACGTGCTCGTCGGGATAACTGCCTGTGCCGAATCGCGATGGATCGCCGATGGTGAAACCGTAACGATTGTCCACGACAATTTGGGGTAACTGACCCCATAGATTTGGGGCAAGGAGCGGTCGTTCATAGGTGGACGGTGTCTCGGCATGCGCGCTTTGGATGGTGCGGCCGGCCGAACCCTGCGAGACGGCGAGTAGATTTGGAGTAAGAAAAGCCTCCCAGCGTCCAAGCAGGAGTTCTTCGCTGGCCTTGCTGGAGCCAAAGCTGTTAGCCCCGTAAGGTTCCGATACGCGCGTCAGGCCACCGCCGGGGGAGTTCCAAAGCGCACCCGTCCCTTCAAGCGTGAACCGGTTGCGCTCAGATGCATCCCAATCGAGGCGGCTAAACCCGACCCACTGCGCGGCGGTGCGCGGAGCGGGACCTAAGAGTCCGGACAAGCTGGTCAGTAGCTGCGAATAGGCATTCAGGCCTTCGGCAACGGGGTTGGTCCCGCTGAGGGCCAGGCGCGCGGACAGTACCTGCATCTGGTCGTTAGAAGGCTGGGCGAAAAACTCGTCTGGATGCTTTACGGTGGCCAGGCCGGGATCGTTGCGACGGTAGCTGTCGAGCGCAGCGAACCAGAAGAGCTTATCGCGGCGGATCTGGCTGCCGATGCCGACACCCCAAACGGATTCATGGTCTGGAGGGGTGTAGGGCTTGGGCGTGAATAAGGGCGACGTGGTCAGCGTGGCCGGCGTAGTCTGCTGCACCCATTGGGTAAACGGGTTCTGTGCGCCCCATGTGTTTTGGCGGTCAGATGCGAAAGCCTGGCCATGTAAACCGTTCGTCCCGCGCGCGGTTTCGACTTTTACCCGGCCGCCGGCCGTGCGCATTCCTTCGGCCTCTGTGTTCCCTGCGGCAGTTTGCACTTCGCGGATAGCGGCCTCCGCCACCGGTGATCCGTGGCCACCTGCCCAGGCCTGACCCATTCCATTCTGTTGACTTCCGCCTTGGCCATTGGAACCTGGGCCCGAATTCACCTGGCCGCCAAAAGCCATCCGCGTGCTGGAGCCATCTATTGAGGTCTCGACCGCTTGCTGGCCGGCTCCGCGAAACGACGCCGCGGAAGTCGCGCCTGCCGCAGTAGATGCCGTTGGCGTATCGAGCGCAAAATTCTGCCAGCGGCGGCCGGCGGCGGGCAGAGCCTGAATCTCCGAAGCCGTCAGCGTGGTGGCTACAACGGCTGTGATGGGGTCAGTTTGGTAAGTGGCTGCATGAATCGGGCCGGCGGGAAGGCGTTCGAATCCGAGAGCTGCGCTCAGGGCCGATGCCGCTGCCACCTCACTGACGACAAGGCACTCGCGAGAAGCCGAGCCCGCATTCTGAATGATCGGTTGGGCGCCTGAGACGATCGATGGGGATGCCAGACTTTCGCTCACGAACAATGTCTGCAGCGGCTCACTGGCTAGCTCGGAAATCAGCGTCGGTGAAGCAGTTGTTGGGATGAGCCTTGACTCGCGCCAGAGGTCTCGTCCGCTCAGGTCCAGTTGCCCGATCGTCTGAGCGGTAAGGGGGGAGAGGACGACTGCCGCTTCAACGGTTGGATTTTCTCGGGTGGTTTCAGTAGCTTGGCGCTTAAACAGAGCCAGTTCCCGCAGCGGATCAGGCGGAGTTGGCGCGGGGATCGTTGCTTCCCCCGCAGGTTGATGTGCCGCAACATCGGTGGTCTTGGGAGCAGCCGCTTCAAACGCCATGGACGCCTGCACCTGCGCTTCGTGGCCGGCGGAGACGAGGATTCCTTCTAGGCGACCGCGGCCCCGACTCCCGCTCACAGCTTCCACCGTGTACGAGCCGGGCTCCAATCCTGTAAAGCGAAAGCTCCCGTTCTTTCTGGTTACGGATTGAGTCTCCGCGGCAGTGCTCTCGTTGCGCACAATCACGGATGCGCCGCTGAGTGGCACCGATCGTAAATCGGTTAGTCTGCCTGCGATTGAGCCGCGCCCGGTGGACAGAATAGCTCCTACAAGCGGCGCTTGCGCACCAACCACCGCGCATGCGCTCAGCAGCAGCGTAGCCACCAGCACCGGCCTCATCCAATTTCGTCCTGCCATTGCGGAACCAACTTGCGGCAGAACTGGTGGATAAGGGCAACACCCTCACTCACCCGGCCCGCTCTAGTGACAGGTCCGGATGGGGCGAAATCGCTGGATCAGCAAAGAATCCTGGTTCCCGCCTCTGAAATTCCCAAAAGTGAAGTTGCAAACGATTGTACGTCCTGATTCGGTAAACTGGAAGGACGCCCAATGTAATTCGTGGCTGACTGCGCACCGCAGTCCAAATGAAAACTGTCAGCTTACCCTGAAGACTGGTTCCCCATGTTCATAGATGAAGCAAAAATTCGCGTCAAGGCCGGAGACGGCGGCAATGGCTGCATGGCCTTCCGGAGGGAGAAATTCGTGCCCCGCGGGGGTCCCTCGGGCGGTGACGGAGGCCGAGGCGGCGATGTCGTCATGGTCTCGTCACAACGCCACAACACGCTGATCCACTTCCGCTATAACCCGGAGCACAAGGCGCAGCGCGGCGAACACGGGCTTGGCTCCAACTGCACCGGGCTCGACGGCAAGTCAATTACGCTGCAAGTGCCTGTTGGAACAGCGCTTTACGACCAGGACACCGGCGAGCTAATCCATGACTTCGAGACCGAAGACGAGAGCGTTGTGATCGCAAAAGGCGGACGCGGCGGGCGCGGAAACCAGCACTTCGCCACGCCGATCCACCAGGCTCCGCGCGAACACGAAATGGGGCGAGCAGGCGAGGAACGCAACTATCGGCTGGTTCTGAAATTGCTGGCTGACGTGGGGTTGGTCGGGTATCCGAATGCGGGCAAGTCTACGCTGATCTCCCGCATCTCGGCGGCAAAACCGAAAATTGCCGATTATCCGTTCACTACGCTTGAGCCAAATCTAGGTGTTGTAACCGTGGGTGAGGAGCCGGACCAGGAATCGTTCGTGGTGGCGGACATGCCGGGGCTGATTGAAGGTGCCCACCTTGGGTCGGGACTGGGCACGCAGTTTCTGCGGCATATTGAGCGGACCAGGCTTTTGCTGCACCTGGTGGATGTGAGCGATGCATCGGGCCGGCCTGACCCGGTGGAAGACTTCAAGGTCATCAACAAGGAGCTGGCGAGTTTTTCGGTTGAGACTCCGGAGCAGCCGATGGATGACAATCCGGGGCCGGTGGTCACTTATCCATTGATGAACAAGACGATGATTGTCTGCGCGACCAAGATCGACTCGGCGAATCCCGAGAAGTTGAAGAAGTTGAGGGCGCATATCAAACGAAAAAAACTAGAGTTTCATGCGATTTCGGCGGTTACGGGCGAAGGGATAGACGAGTTGAAATGGTCGCTGGCGCGGCATTTACGGGCTAAACCGGACCCGATCAAACACCTGCTCAGTGGCCCCAAGTTCGAGGACTTCGAGATTGAGCGAGACGACGATATGGGTCAAGACATCGAATTGTGAGGGACTTGTGGGAGCGGGCTACGACGAGGCTCCGAAGAACACGGCGGGCGAAACGTTGAATCGGCAGCTCAAGCGTGCGATATGATCTCGGGTCAATTGCCGCTTGCCGGAAAGAACCAGCGACACCGTGCTCTCACTTCCGAGTTCCTGGGCAATGTCGCGCTGCGACAGGCCGTTGCGCTCCAACAAATAGCGCAACACATCGGCAGGCTCGGGTTTAGGCACCGAGAAATGCTCCTCCTCGTAGCGCTCCACGAGCAAGGTCATCAGTTCAATAGCTTCTTCTTCATCGGGCGTAAGGTAGGCCTTCGCAGTGAGTTCGAATAAAGCGCGGGTGCACTCGGCCAACTCTTCGTCGTTGCGGATGAGGCGCGGCGCTCCTCGCCGGATCATCTCTGCTGGATCTGCAAGAACGGTGCTCATCGTTTCACTCCTTTATCCCAATTCGCTCGGACAGAAGTCCATTTAATCGTCCGCATTCAGCTCGGCCATCATTGCCGCTACGGTCGGAGCGCGGAGAACCTCGCCGCGGTCTCCGGCCTCCATCGCCTCCAGCTGCCCCTACGGGGCGAGAGGTCCTGGTGGGGACGCGTTCCCCGGGGTTGAGGTTCAGCGTCTCACCCATCTCAGAATCGAGATGTGGGGCGCCCAATTTCCTTGGCCAAGTCTGGGCAACCCGCCGCATCCGGTTTGGGTTAAGGATGCATCGGATAAGGTTACCGTTGTTACTTGTCTTTGCTTTTTGCGGTACTAAAGATTTTAGGGGGGGGGGCTATGTAGCACCCTTTGCAGCGTCGCTGGACGGCGGGGGTGCGTTGAGGCGGAATGGGCGCGCATTCGCTGGCCGAGATTAGGGCTTCCTGTTTCATTTTTTGGACTCTTGCGAGTAGTGTGCGCGTTTCGGGGCAATTGGACTGCAAAGTTTTTGGGGAGATGGGATTTATTTTTGGGGCGGGTTTGGAGGGAATTGGAGGTCATCCGCGTAAGACTCAATGGCGGGTTCGCGGTCTCCCACCCTTTCGCCAAGTGCGCGAAAGGATGGGGCAAACCATTGTTTATGGGCGGATCAAGGGTGGTCTACCGAATCATGTAAAGTTAACTTCAAGCGGGGACGACCACAGACATGAACGACAGGCAGAGGGCGCAACTCGCAGCTTACGCGACGGAAGCGGACAGGTTTTCTGAGAATTGGCAGATCAGTCGTTGGATATCGCGTGTCGGCGCGTTTCTTGACGAAGCGATGGGACCGGATGAATCTGCTCTATTCCGACTCCTTGATGCGCAAGACATTTTCGACGAACTCGCCTTGAAGCTGGGCCATATCGAAGGTCTCGTGGCAAAAGGCCACGACGAACCAACCTCCGCTGCGCCGAGTTCTCTTGATCAAGATGGGCTGGAACTAGAGCCAAGCGCCTTCAACACCAGGGAGGTCTTCGTCGTACACGGGCACGACGGCGAGGCCAAAGAGTCCGTTGCGCGGTTCCTTGGGAAGCTTGGACTCCATCCGATCATCCTTCACGAGCAAGCAAACCAAGGCCGAACCCTGATCGAGAAATTCGAAACCTCATCAAGAAACGTCGCCTTTGCAGTTGTCCTCCTGACACCCGACGACGTTGGAGGCCCTGCAAGCCTTGCTGAGTCGGGCCTCCATCCCAGAGCCCGGCAGAATGTCATCCTTGAACTTGGCTATTTTATGGGACGCCTCGGCCGAACGCGGGTTTGCGCGCTCTACAAGGGAGGGATTGAGCTGCCCTCCGATTTCCAAGGTGTCGTATACCAGGAACTCGACCCTGCCGGAGCATGGAAAGCGAAGCTGGCGCAGGAACTCGTGCAAGCGAAGATAACGATCAACCTTGAGGGGTTGATAAGCTAGCGCGGTGAGTCTGAATTTCACCGAGGAACAACCGCAGATTCTTCGACTCACCACCCCCGAACTGAAAGACGTTCGGGGCCCCGTTCGCTCAGAATGACAGGCAGTTTTGGGTGGCGTATTTCAGGCTCAAGACATTGGTCCGACTTCCCAGGTCTCGATGTTCTGAGACCTGGAGAGCCACGAACCTACTGCGAGCGGATAGCGAGCAGCTGCTGCATGCAATGCTATTCTTCTTCTTCCTCTACGGGGCGTTTGGCGTTGGCCAGGATTTTGTCGGCTACTAATTGGGGGACTATGTCGTAGTGGTCCATCTCCATTCTGTAGCTTCCCTTGCCTTGGGTCATTGAGGTTAGGATTGTGCCGTAAGTCAGCATTTCGGCCATGGGGACCTGGGCGTTGATTAACGTAGTGCGGCCCTTGGAGTTTGTGCCTTGCACGCGGCCGCGGCGGCTGCTCAGGTCGCCCATGAGGGTTCCGGCGAATTCGTCGGGGGCTTCGATTTCTACCTTCATGACGGGCTCGAGCAGGCAGGGCTTGCAGGATTCCATGGCCTTGCGGAAGGCTATGCGGCCGGCCATTTTGAAGCTCATTTCGTTGGAATCGACATCGTGGTAGCTGCCGTCGTAGACCGTCGCTTTGAAGTCGACGACCGGGAAGCCGGCTAGATAGCCGCGGGCGGCGGACTCGACGATTCCCTTCTCGATTGCGGGAATGAAGTTGCGGGGAATAGCGCCGCCGAAGACTTCATTGCCGAACTGGAAGCCGCCGCCTCGCGGGAGAGGCTCCATGCGGATTTTGCAATCGCCGAATTGGCCGTGGCCGCCAGTCTGTTTCTTGTGGCGGCCTGGGGCTTCGGCCTTGGCGCGGATGGTTTCGCGATAGGGGACCTTGGGCGCTTTGAGGGTGACTTCGGCGTGATAGCGCTTTTTGAGGCGGCTGACGATGGCCTCGATGTGCGGCTGACCTGCGCCGCCGATGAGGAATTCGTTGGTCATGGGATCGCGGAAAAACTTGATGAGCAGATCCTCTTCCATGAGCTTGTGAATGGCGGGGGCGAGTTTGTCCTCGTCGGCGCGCGTCTTGGGCTCGATGGCATAGGTCATGGCGGGCTCGGGGAGCGGATATAGATCGACCTGGATTTCAGCGCCTTTGGCTCCGAGCATGTCGCCGGTGAGGGTGTCGCGGAGCTTGGCAACAGCGCCGATGTCGCCGGCGTGGAGTTCGACGACTTCAACGGCTTTACGGCCCTGCATGATGGATAGATGGGCGAGCCGCTCCTGGCCGCGGCGGGTGTAGTTTTCCACGGTGACGTCGTTCTTGACGACGCCGCTGACGACCTTGAAGAAGGTGATGCGGCCGGAGAAGGGGTCGGTCATGGTCTTGAAGACCAGCATGGCGGCCGGTTCGTTGTCGGCCACCTTGCGCAGGGAAAGGGCTGCGTCGTCCGTCTCGGAGTCAGCGTTAGCGCTTGCAGCAACTGCTGTCGGAATCCGGACGCTGAAGGGCGCGCGCTCGGCGGGCGAGGGGCAGTAGACCTTGATGAAGTCGAGCAGGTGATCCAGAGCCATATTGGCGAGGCCGCTGGAAAAAAGGACCGGGAAGATGCGGTCTTCGCGGATGGCTTCGTGAAGGGCGGTGATGAGGTGCCCTTCGGGGATGGTGCCCTTCTCGAAGTACTCCTCCATGAGCTCGTCTTTGCCTTCGGCTACGAGTTCGACCAGCGCTTCGTGGCGGGCCTTGGCATCGGCTGCCAGGCTGGCAGGAATTTCGCCTGTGACCTTGCCGCGGCCATCGCCGCCGGGGGTGTAATAGAAGGCCTCCATGGTCACGAGATCGACGACGCCGTGGAATCCCTGCGAATCGGAAATGGGCAACTGGACGGGAACACAGTTGCGGCCCCAGCGGTCGACCAGGTCATCGACCAGGGCGCTCAGGCCACCGCCGCCACCGGCTTTGGGGTGATCCATCTGGTTGACGACGACGACGCGGGGGACGTTGGCTTCGTCGGCATATCTCCAGACGCGCTCGGTCACGGCTTCAATGCCGTTCTGGGCGTTGACCAGGACCACGGCTGCCTCTACCGGGAGAAGCGCGGCGCGGGCTTCGTGGCTGAACATGTGGAAGCCGGGGGTGTCGACGAGGTTGATTTTTACGCCCTGCCATTCGGCAAAGGCGACGGCGTTCTGCATAGTTGCGCCGCGGGCTATTTCTTCTTCGTCGTAGGCGGTAACAGCGGTGCCGTCGGCTACACGGCCCTGGGTTGGGGTCATTTTCGCGGCATGCAGCAGGGCGGCAATAAACGTGGTTTTGCCGCTGTGCGCATGCCCCATTACAGCTACGTTGCGGATCTCACTTCCCTGGTACGTTTTCATGTTTCTCTCCTTGACTTGAGACTGGGGAATGAGCGGCGTGGACCGAGCAGCAGACCGAGAAGCAGGTCCTTCGACTCCGCTGCGCTTCGCTCAGGATGACAGTTTGCAGGGGAGGATAAGATGGGTGGGCACAGGGAAGACTTGAGGGCGTCCATTGGGGCGTCCAAGTGGCCGGATTGGAGGGCCACGTGTCCCGGTTTGCCGTCTACCTCGTCCATAAGAGGTTCGGACCGGCGCCGGCAGATGAATATAGAGTGAATCCGCCGGGCGTCTATCGCTAAGAAGCGGATGCTATCACAAGCGGAGTGTGAACGTCCTGTGACTTGAGGCACAGGGGGGTCGGGCAGGTTACAGATGACAGATGGCAGTGGGATTAGTGGCTGATGGGCGGCGATGGCTTTCATTGGAGATCGTTGGTTGGCGACGAAGCGAGCATTTGTCTCGCAGTACGCCCAAAGGGAGGGTACAATCCAAGCGATGAACACCCAGAGTCCTTGGCGCGCCACCCCCCGAAAGACGTCCGTCGTCTTTTTGCTGGCGGTGTTCTTTGTCTTTGCCAGTTTCGGGTTTGCCATTGACAGTATCAACATGGGGCACCAGCGGCCGCTTCCTTTCGCATTGTCGGTTGTAATCTCCGGCCTGTTCGCCGTGGCCTATGCCCTGACAGGCATATCTCTGCGATCCAAATGGTGGATGGGGACTATCCCCATTTGTATAGTGCAGTTCATCACTATGGGGCTGCTTTCCAACCTGTTTCCCGATTCTCCGCATCCCCTTCAGTTGGATATTGCGGAAACAGCGCGCCTGCAAAGCCGGCTCTTTTTCGATGGCCTGGCTACCATCGCTTCGATCTGCCTTGGCTACACTGGATTCGTTTACGTGTCGATCACCGAAAGCCGTCGTCACATTCGCGCCGAAATGCAAAAGGCAACGCTGGAGAGCGAAATGGCCGCCGCCCGCGAGGTCCAGCGCTTGATGGTGCCTGAAGACCTGCCGCAGATCAATGGCTATTCCATCGCAAGCGTCTATCTTCCTGCTTCAGAAGTGGGCGGCGATTTCTTTCAGGTTATTCCACTCAAAAGCGGACGCACCCTTGTCGTGATTGGCGATGTCAGCGGCAAAGGCTTGCGCGCCGCCATGATCGTGTCCATGATTGTGGGCACGCTGCAGACGGTGAGCGGCTATACCGAAGAGCCGGCCGAGATCCTGGGCGAACTGAATCGCCGCCTATGCGGCCGCATGCATGAGGGCTTCGCCACTTGTCTGGCCGTTCGCATCGAGGAGAATGGACGATTAACCCTGGCCAACGCAGGGCACCTTGCGCCGTATCTGAACGGTGTCGAGATCGAGTCCCCCGGAGCGTTGCCGCTGGGTCTGGCAGAGAGTGCCGATTATGGGCAAGTCAGTTTGGAGATGGCTGTCGGCGACGTAATCGTGCTTCTGACCGATGGGATTGCCGAGGCATATAACGACCAGCGGGTGCTTTTTGGATTTTCCCGCGTGGAATCGATGCTCCACGAAGGCGCCACCGTGGGGGACGTCGCCGAGACCGCGCAGCATTATGGACAGAACGATGACATCACCGTATTGGGTGTGGCGCGACTCTAGAGTCCTGGGTCTAAGGTTCTTTGTGGAAGGCCCGAAAGAACTGAAGCAGATTCTTCGACTCACCACCCCCAAACTGAAAAGCGTTTGGGGCCCCGTTCGCTCAGAATGACAGCCTCTTTCTGTAATGAACTTTAAACTCGGGCACAACGGCGATTGCCTCATTCCCGCTTGGTGTCGATGGACACTTACTCGTTCAGTTGCATTCCGTATCTTGGCAACAAATCACAGGTATTCCGCGGAGGTACGGCCTCATGCCAGGATTGACCGAAGTTACAGCGGCTATTTCTGCCGCGGAGTTCGATGCAATTGGCAAATCGGCACAGCGGAAGGCGGGGCTGCGGCTGATTCCTCTGCTGGCGCTGGGCTATGGGATGGCGTATGTGGACCGCGTAAATGTTGGGTTCGCATCGCTGCAGATGAATCGCGATCTGCATTTCAGCGCTACTGCATATGGGCTGGGAGCGGGACTGTTTTTTATCGGGTATGCGCTGTGCGAGGTGCCGTCGAACCTGCTGCTGTTGCGCTTTGGTGCAAGGCGGTGGCTGGCGCGAATCATGTTTACGTGGGGGTTGCTGTCGGCGGCAACCATGTTTGTGCGGACGCCGGCGGAATTCAACTTTGTAAGGATGCTGCTGGGGATGGCGGAGGCGGGGTTCTTTCCTGGGGTGGTCTACTACTTGACTTTGTGGTTCCCAAAGAAGATGCGTGCGCGCGCGGTTAGCCGGTTTTACGTTGCGCTCCCGCTGAGTTCGGTGGTGATGGGCGGGCTGGCCGGCTGGCTGCTGGGATTGAACGGCAAGCTGGGACTGGCGGGATGGCAATGGCTGTTTCTGCTGGAGGGGTTGCCGGCACTGGCGTTCAGCGTGGTGATTTTCAAGCTGTTGCCGGATGGTCCGGAAAAAGTGGCGTGGTTGACGCAGGAGGAAAAGGCCCGGCTGCAGAGTGAATTGAAGGCGGAGAGTGCCGAGGCGCATCTGGGGCCACGGGCGGGCGCGCTCGAGGCATTGGGTTCGGCAAAGGTCTGGATCACCGGCGGGTTCCTGTTTTGCGCGCTGTTCATTGGACATGCGTACGCATTTTGCGCACCGGCGATTTTGAAGGCTGCGACGAGATGGAATGTGACGCGGGTGGGATTCCTGGTGGCGGTGATCGGGCTGGTTGCAGCGGCTTCCATGCTGCTGGCGAGCAGGCATTCCGATCAGACGGGAGAGCGGGCGCTGCATTGCATCGTTCCCTGCTTGATCATGGCCGCAGGTTTTGCTGTCGCGGGGACTGCACGGGAATCATGGGTGCTGGTGGTGGCGCTGGCGGTCTGCTTCTGGGCCTATAACTCGCTGCTGGGGCCATCGTTCGCTGTGCCGATGCAGTTTTTAGCGGGAAGGGCGGCGGCGACGGGGATTGCGGCGGCTAACACGATCGGCATGCTGAGCGGATTCGCGGCACCGTATTACATGGGGATAAGACGGGATGCTACGGGGAGTTATCATGCGGGGCTGCGCGAGTTGATCGTGCCGTGCCTGTGCGGGGTGGTGCTGATGATGGTTTTGACGCGGAGCTTGAAGACGAAAGACGCCACGACTGTTTAGGTTTGTGTTCTCCCTGGTCTCAAAATCGAGATCCTTCGTCAGGCTCAGGACAGGCTCTCGGGTACCCAGATTCGTGGGCTACCAGTGAAGGATGGGTAGCAGGCTGGAGTAATCGTCGGTCCAGACTTTTGCGCTGGAGGCATCTGCCGGCTTGCGAGCACGGACGGCTACTTCTGGCTGTGCAAAGAAGTTGGAGTTGCTTGTGAGCAGCATCCACGTTGCGGTGAATTCGCCTAGATCGTGATTTTCGAAGCTTGATACTCGGCGAACATCCATGCCGGCGGATTTGGCGAGTTGTACAATCTCCGGCTCCAGGTCGACATGGCTGTTGGAGATGTGAAAGGCGATGATACCGCCGGGGGCTAGGTGTCGCTTGTAGAGGTCCATAGCCTGGGTGGTGAGCAGGTGGAGCGGGATGGCGTCGCCTGAGAATGCGTCGACGACGAGGACGTCAAATCCCATTGGGGGCTCGTTGGCTAGACTAGTGCGAGCATCCCCTTCCACGCTATCGACCTGAGCAGCGGAGTCGCGCATGTAAGTGAACGCATGTTGCGCAATCGGATACACGGCGGGGTTGATTTCATAGAAGCGGATCTTGTCATAACGGCGGCCGTAAGCGGCGATCGTTCCAACGCCCAGGCCGACTACGCCGATGTTGCGTGCGTGACCCTGACAGCAAAAACGCAATGCGAGACCCACGCCTGAGTCTTCAGCGTAGTACGTGGTGGGGGTCTTGCGTAACTCCGGCGAGAAGATCTGGGTGCCGTGCTGGATGGTGCCGTTGGTGAGCGTTCGCATGACGGCGCTGGGATAGGCGGAGAGCGATTCACGGACGCGGAGGCTGCCGTAGAAGTTGCGAACGGCTATGGGTGTGTTGCGCTGGTATGCAACGTGAAGCATGACGACGAGCGCAAGCATGAGGGCGCTGGCTGTTGTCCATAGGAGTCGCTGCTGCCAACCGCTGGACCATGTGACGGCAAGGGCGAGGAGTGCGGTGATGAAGAAGGTCAGCGCCAGATCGTAATTGAAAGAGAAGATTAGTGGCGATGCTATCCCGATGAGGAAGGAACCGAGTGCGCCGCCAGCGGCGAAGAGGAGATAGAAGAGGGTTGATTCGGAAGTGCGTTGGGGGCGGAGCGCGTAGGCCTCGGTGTGGCAGAAGAGGCAGGAGAAGAATACTTCCATGAGGAAAAAGGAGAGACCGATGCGCAGGGGGACTGAGACGTCGATTTGCGAGAGCATGTAGCCGAGGCCGGCAAGCATGACTACCAGGAAGCGCACGATGATGCCGCGAGGAAGGAGCCGGGGAAATTGGAAAGCGAGAATTATGGTGATGAGATAAACAGCGAGAGGAAGTATCCAGAGGAGCGGGATAGCGGCGATGTTTTGAGTTAGATAACTGGTAACTGCGCTCAACTGCATGGCAGCGCCCATGGGAAGCAGGACCCATAGCAGCTTGTGAGCTATCGGGGCCGGAGTTATGGCGGATTCGTTGTATATTGCTGGCTTGGTGACGGGGTTTGTTGCTGCGCGCGTCTGCCAGGTGAGGATTGCGGAGACTAAGGCGAACGCGGCAAAGCCGCAGCACCATATCAGGCGCTGAGCTTGCAGCGTGAAGTGCGGCTCTATGAGCGTTGGGTAAAGCGCCAGAGCTAGCAGAGAGGCAAGGTTGGAGAGGGCAAAAAGGCGATAGGGAATGCCGCGTGTCTCAAGGCGGGCGAGCCAAACTTGGAGGAGCGGGCTGGTTGCGCCGAGCATTAGAAATGGAAGGCCGATGGAGAGACCGAGTGCGGCAAAGATGGCGGAGACGGGATGCTGCGATGCGGTGTTCAGGTCAACTGACTTGATGGACCAGGCGATGGCGGAGAAGGCGGCTAAGAGGAGCAGAGCGAAGTGAAGTAGCCAGTGGGAGCGATGCGCTAGCCAATGGGCGTAGAGATAGGCGATAAGGAGTGCGGTTTGGAAGAAGACTAGACAGGTGATCCAGACTGCAGCGGAGCCCCCGAATACGGGAAGAAGTTGTTTGGCGGCGATGGGCTCGACCAGAAAAAGCAGAAAGGAGGCTAGAAAAACGGTGCAGCCGAAGAGGACTCGTAAACGGATCATGCAGAACCTCAGGCATCCGCTTGAGTGGTGGCGGAATCAGCACTGATTTTACTTTGGCTCACTTCTGGCTTGTGTTCCGAAAAGCAGGTCCTTCGACTCCGCTGAAGTACGCTTCGCTCAGGATGACAGGTCTGTTTTGATATGAACATTGAAGACTGACCCCCCAAGCGCATTGTTAGATGGTAACCGTAGCAGGGAGGATTTCGTCTACGTCGACCCACTGGGTGGGGTAGTTGCCGGTGTAGCAGGCGGTGCAGTAGCCGGTTTTTTCTTTGGTTTCGCAAGCCTTCAAAAGCCCTTCCAGAGACAGGTAGGACAGGGAGTCGGCTTCGATGAATTGGCGGATCTCTTCTACGGATTTGTTGGCGGCGATGAGGTCGCGCTTGCTCGGGGTGTCTACACCATAGAAGCACGGAGAAATCGTCGGCGGGCAACTGATTCGGAGATGGACTTCCTTGGCGCCGGCGCCGCGAACCATGCGGACTATTTTGCGCGACGTTGTCCCGCGGATGATGGAGTCGTCGATCAGGATGACGCGCTTGCCTTCGAGAAGATTGTGGACGGGGTTGAGCTTGAGGCGGACGCCGAAGTCGCGGACGCGCTGCTCGGGCTCAATGAAGGTGCGACCGACGTAGTGGTTGCGGATAAGTCCCATGCGGAACGGGAGGCCGGCTTCTTCGGCGTAACCGATGGATGCAGTGACTCCCGAATCTGGAACCGGAACGACTACGTCGGCGGGAACATGGGACTCGCGAGCTAGCTGGCGGCCCATCTGGTCGCGGCTTTCCTGCACCCAACGGCCGAAGATGCGGCTGTCAGGGCGGGCGAAATAGACGTGCTCGAAGATGCAGCTGGTTTGCGGGACGCCGGTGGAATACTGACGGCTGGTGAGGCCGTCTTCGGTGACCATGACGAGTTCGCCGGGGAGAACGTCGCGGATGTATTCGGCGCGGAGCAGGTCGAAGGCACAGGTTTCGCTGGCGAAGACGATAGTGTCGGGGCCCTCCGGATTTTTGATACGGCCGATGGAGAGCGGGCGGAAGCCGCGTGGATCGCGGGCGGCGAAGATGCGGTCGCGGGTCATCATGACAATGGAAAACGCGCCATCGATGCGGCCGAGCGAGTCGGCAATGCAGTCGACCAGAGTGCCCTCTTTGGAGTGGGCGATGAGCTGGACGATGATTTCAGAATCGGATGTGGTCTGAAAATAAGCGCCGTCACGCTCGAGGCGGGCGCGGATGTTGCCTAGGTTGACGAGGTTGCCGTTGTGAGCGATGGCGATGAGGCCCTTGGTGGAGTCGACGCGGATGGGCTGGGCGTTGAGGAGCGCCGAGTCGCCAGTGGTGGAGTAGCGCGTGTGGCCGATGGCCATGGTGCCGGGGAGCTTGGCGAGGACGTCGTCGGTAAAGATTTCGGAGACGAGACCCATGCCCTTGATGTTGGCGAGGCGCTGGCCGTCGGCAGAGGCGATGCCGGCGGATTCCTGGCCGCGGTGCTGGAGGGCGTAGAGGCCGAGATAGACCTGGCGGGCAGCGTCGGGATGGCCGTGGATGGCGACTACGCCGCATTCTTCCCTAAGTTTGGGGTCTTCTATGGAATTGGAATTTCCCTCGGGGGCTAAAGCCCCGGCCTTTTGGGCGTGCTGAACGTGCGGGCTAAAGCCCGTACCTTTCACAGTGTCCTCGAAGGAAAGAGCCCGAGAAGCAGGTCCTTCGACTCCGTTTGGCGATAAAGCTGCCAAACTCCGCTCAGGATGACAAGGTTTATTTATTGAGCCAAAAGATTTGGAGCAATCGATCACACCTTCTATGCCCTGAAAGAGGACCCTGGTCATGCCATTACCTCGTCGTGGAGAGTGGCTTGCAGAGATTCGGCCCAGGGCTTGCGGAGGGCGGCGAGTGGAGCTGAAATAAACGGCTGGCGATCAACGGAGATTTCGAGTTTTGGGCCGCCGGTGACTCCGATATTGGCAACGAAGAAGCTGTATTCGCCGGCCAGCTTTTCGATGGCGGAGACGTGCTTGGGATCTGTCGTGGCGATCAGAGTCGAAGCCTGTTCGGCAAATAGGCCGAAGAGAGGATGGACCATCAGAGATCGATCCTGCTCAACCACAGCGCCGATGGAGAGCGGGAAAGAAGCCTGCGCAAGGGCGACTGCGATGCCTCCGTCAGAGATGTCGCGAGCGGAGCGGAGGAGATGGCGGTCGGCGAGGACCTGGAGCAGTGTGTGCAGATCAGCTTCGGCATCGAGATCGATTGGCGGAGGTTGGCCCCAGACACCGCCGAGAACGGCCTTGGCGTATTCGGACGAACCGAGGATTGAAAGTTCAGTCGCGACCGTGGCTGCGGTAGCTGTGGCGTCTTCGGGGATGACGATTGCATCTTGCGGCTCGATTTCGCGCTGCGGGACTTGCCAGTGCAAATTGCGGTTGTCCACGGGGACGGGAAGATTTGGATCGGGGTCCTGGCCGCGAGGGATAGGCCAGAGAAGCAGGATGGCGTCGCCGGCCTGCTGGAAATTGGCGGGGACGGCTTTGGTTACGTCGTCGAGAATGCCGACGATGCCGAGGACGGGGGTGGGATAAATGCCTTCGCCGCGGGTTTCGTTATAGAGAGACACATTGCCGCCGGTGATGGGCGTAGAGAGAGCCGTGCACGCTTCGGCAATGCCGTCAATGGCTGCGGAAAGCTGGGCCATGATTTCGGGCTTCTCAGGGTTGCCGAAGTTGAGACAATTGGTGGCGGCAACCGGGGTGGCTCCGGAGCAGGCTACCTTGCGGGCAGCCTCGGCTACGGCGTGCATGGCGCCGAGCTTGGGGTCGAGGTAGGCCCAGCGGCCGTTACCGTCGAGAGCCATGGCGAGGCCACGTTCGTGTCCTGAGGTGCCAGTGCCTTTGATGCGCATGACGCCGGCTTCGCCGCCGGGGCCGATCACGGTGTTGGTCTGCACCATGGTGTCGTATTGCTCGTGGACCCAGCGCTTGGAGCAGACGTTTGCGCTGACTAGCACCCTCTTGAGGTCAGCGGTGTAGTCGCGATCCAGGGCCAGTTGAGACAGAACTTCTTCGGGCGGGTCGAGCGGGAGCGGGCATTTCCATGTGCCGACGGGACGATGATAAAGCGGAGCATCGTCGGTGAGGGACTGATTGGGAATATCGGCGACGAGCACGCCATGATGACGGATGCGGAGACGCGGCTCAGGCTGCACGGTACCGACGATGACGGCGTCGAGTCCCCACTTTGCGAAGACACTGAGGACTTCGTTTTCGCGGCCGCTGATGGCGACGAGCAACATGCGCTCCTGGCTTTCAGAGAGCATGATTTCATAGGCGGACATGCCGGTTTCGCGCTGTGGGACGAAGTCGAGTTCAACGTCGAGACCGACGCCGCCGCGCGCGCCCATTTCGCAGGTGGAGCAGGTGAGGCCGGCTGCGCCCATATCTTGAATGCCCACGATTGCGCCGGTCTGCATGGCCTCAAGGCAGGCTTCGAGGAGTAGCTTCTCCATGAAGGGGTCGCCGACCTGGACGTTGGGGCGCTTGGCCTCAGTGCCGGCGTGAAACTCTTCAGAGGCCATGGTTGCGCCGTGGATGCCATCGCGTCCGGTTTTGGCGCCGACATAAATGACTGGATTGCCGGTGCCGGAGGCTTTGCCGTAGAAGATCTCGTCGATGCGGACCATGCCGAGAGCAAACGCATTGACCAGCGGATTACCGCTGTAGCAGGGCTCGAATTTGGTTTCGCCGCCGAGGTTCGGGACACCGAAGCAATTGCCGTAACCGGCAATGCCGCTGACTACTCCCTCGACGATGGAATGGTTCTTGGCGAGAAGTTTGCGGTCTTCATTGCTTTGATTGGGTTCCGCGCTGATTTCGCCGAAGCGGAGTGAATCCATGACGGCAAGGGGTCGAGCGCCCATGGTAAATATGTCGCGAAGAATGCCGCCCACACCCGTGGCTGCGCCTTGAAAGGGCTCGATGTAGCTGGGGTGGTTGTGCGACTCAATCTTGAATGCACAGCCCCAGCCGTCGCCTACGTCGATGATGCCGGCGTTTTCCCCAGGGCCCTGGACGACGCGGTCGCTCTTGGTTGGCAGGCGCTTGAGATGGACGCGGCTGGACTTGTAAGAGCAGTGCTCGCTCCACATGACCGAATAAATGCCAAGTTCGGTGAGCGAGGGGACGCGGCCAAGGGCTGCCAGAATGCGGTCGTATTCATCCGTAGTAATGCTGTGCTGGGCCAGCAACTGCGGGGTGACCGCAACCGGTGAAGGAACAACTGCAGAGGAGGCGGGGTTCATCACGGTTCTCTCTATTGTCGCACGCCACCTGCGGTTGGGGCAGACGCCTTCGGCAGGTCGCGCCTATAAAAAAGGCGCGGGGAGGGGCTTGAGGTGTGGAATGGAAAAGGATTTCCGTGGGGAGTTAAAGAATGGTGCCCCCGGAGCAAGGGCGATTACCATCAAATCGTGAGGAGCGCTCAATACGATGAATTTCGATGTGGAAAATGGCCCTGCCGGGAATGCCTATAAACTGCTGGTTGGCCTGGTCGCGCCGCGGCCTATTGCGTTGATCACCAGCATGGATGAGCATGGCTGGCTGAATGCGGCGCCTTTCAGCGCCTACAACTATCTGTGCACCGATCCTCCGATCATCGGCGTGGGCGTTACTAACCGGCCTGGCCAGCAGTTTGTTCCCAAAGACACAGCCCGCAACATCCGCCAGACCGGCGAATTTGTGGTCAACGTGGTCACCGATGACATTGCTGAGAAGATGAATATCTGCGCGACCGATTTCCCGCCCGAAATGAGCGAAGTCGAGCTTGCCGGATTCACCATTGCGCCATCGCAGGTTGTGAAAGCGCCGCGGCTGGCCGAGGCGCACGCCGCGCTCGAGTGCCGCGAGTACACAACGATGGAGATCGGCCGTTCCCGGATCATCCTGGGGCGCGTGGTCTCGATCTATGTCGATGACCAGTTTGTGGATCTGGCGGGGCCTTATATCAAAGCCGACGAGTTACACTCGATCGGCCGCATGAACGGACTGGGGAACTATGTGCGCACGCGCGACGCATTCATGACGATTCCACGCATTTCGTACGAGGAGTGGAAGAACGGAAAGCGATGAGCGATTCGCCCGGAAAATAGCAGGCTGGGAATCGGTCCAGAATGGGTCCACCTCAGACAGAATGGAAAAGTGACCAACTCCATATCTGGAGAGGTGGCGGGAGACTTGATGTTCTGGCCGACCCGCAAGCATCGTTTCGGCTGGTTCGTCGAACCGGCTTACGACTACAGTTTTGCGGGAAGCCACCAGCAATCCATCGGTATGAGCGGTGGTCTCCTCATCGGAATTCCGTGATCGTTACGGAGCATGCCCCAACTGTCACCTGACGACAGGCTAATGCGTGTTGCGCGGACCATCAAGAAGGGGCAAATCCAGACTTGGTTGCTTGACCAGATGGACGAACGAGAGTGGGCGCCAGTAACCCGCAACCGCTATCAGACAGCATTCTCGCTGATTTTTAGCCTCGGCGTGGTCAATGAATAAATTGCCTTGAATCCCGCATCCAGAATCAAGAAGAAGGCAGAAGACAACGAGATCATCCGCTATTTGACCAAAGAGGAGGAAGAGCGCCTCGTAGCCGTAATCAAGAAACACTGGCCTCGATACTTCGAAGCATTCCTGATTGCGGTGCATACTGGGATGCGCTCCAGCGGACAGTTCAATCTCACTTGGCGCGACGTCTCCTTTGAACGGCGTCAGATCAGGCGCAAGAAGGCTGGAGGGAAAAAGATGCCCCCTCTTCCGTTAAACAGTGTGGCCTATGAGGCTTTTGTCGCTCTTCATGCCAGGACAGGCGGAAAGGGTTTTGTGTTTCTAAATACGAAGGGCGATCGATTGCGCATTCCCGCCACTGGTTTGAGCCGGCGATCAAATTGGCGAAAATCGAGGACTTCACCTGTCACTGCAACCGGCAAACGTTCGCCTCCAGGCTGGTATTGGCGGCAGTCGATATTCGCGCTATTGCACAATTGATGGGCCATCGTACAATACAAATGACGATGCGCTTTGCGCCTCTGGCTCAGAGCACAACGAGGAAGCGATTGAGAAGCTGGTCTCACCATAGGCAGACGTGGTCACAAAGCTGGCGACCATTCGTTCTGCGGCAAGGAACTAAATCCCTGAAATCGTTGTAAAATTGAGTAAGTTAAATGATCTAAAAAGATGTGCCGGGATGGCGGAACTGGCAGACGCAGCGGACTCAAAATCCGCCGATCGCAAGGTCGTGGGGGTTCGACCCCCCCTCCCGGCACCAACAAAACAAATAACTTAAGCTGAGTTGGCCTCTTGAAATCAGAGAGGCCGAAACCGTCTCGCGGCCGTTTTGATGGCTGTTGGTTCTCGCTGTGGTGTCCGTGAAGAGCAAGCGAAGGAAGAGTGGGCTCAGTTAAATCTCAACGAGAGAATCGGACTGAAGTCACAGTTGAGCCAAGGGTCGCTTGTCCGTAGCCACGATCCGGCTGAAGCTAACAGCGATGGTGTGCGTCTTGTGGCGCCAAGACCGCTTTCGAACTGACCACATCGAGTATTCCAGTCAAACTCGGTATTGTTCAACAGCTTGCCTGACTCGATCGACCATCGGCGTCAGGTCGCCCATCAGTTGCCTGGCTTGCGCGACGGTGCTCAGATTTCGCTCAGTCATGGTGGACACATGAGTCATATTGACACTTATTTCGTTGATGGCTTCGGTTTGTTGGGAGGAAGAGGTTGCGATTTCAGAGACTCGCTGCACTGCTTCCGCCATCAGAGTGTTGATTCCTTCCAAAGTTCCATGGGCCTCCTGGACGAGGGCGACTCCAGCGGTGACCTGCGTGGCGCCGGTGCGCATTCCGGAGATGGCTCGGTCGCTATCGCCCTTGATTGTGCTAATGAGGGCGTCGATCTTGGCAGTTGCCTTCATGGTTCGGTCGGCCAGGGAGCGAACTTCATGAGCTACGACGGCGAATCCCCGTCCAGCGTCACCTGCACGGGCAGCCTCAATGGATGCATTGAGGGCGAGGAGGTTGGTCTGGTCGGCGATTTCGCGAATGACCCCTGCGATGGCGCCGACCTCGGCAGAGCTTGTACCCAATGCTTCCACCTCGACGGAAGCGGATTTTACGACCTCGGCGAGTTCCTGGATGTGGCCCGCTGCGCGTTGGGAGATCTCAGCGCCTGCAGTGGCACGACGACCGGATTCCTGCACGCTTGATTCGGTAGTCTGGAGATTTTGAGCAACCTCGCGAATCGTGAGGTCCAGTTCCGTGGTCGCAGCCGCCACAGAGGAGGTAGCCATGTTCTGCGCAACGGCGGCCTCGTCGATGGCATGGATTGCTGTATTGACCTGATCGGTTCCCTGTTGAACGTGGACAACGGCATCCTGAATGCACTGGATGGTGGACTGGACCCAGCCTGTGAGCAGTTCGATCTTACCAGCGATTTTCCCTGAGCGGCCACGTCCTTCAAACTGGAAGGGAGTGGTGAAGTCGCCGCTGGAGATCAGCGCGTCAAGATGGGAGTCGATGTTGTCGAGGTCGCGCAGCAGATTGGGGATGGTGCTAAGCAGGAGAAAAGCGGTGCCCAGGGCGCCCAGGGCGAATGCGGCACCAGCGAGCGCTTTCAGAATGACGGAATGTGCACCAGCGAACTCCAAGGTCATTGCAGTAAGAGACGCCGCTAAACCGAGAACCGCACCCGCCGTCAACCGAAGGTCCGGGCGGGCAAAGAGGCGGCTCCAGGCAGAGTTGGTGCGTAGCACGCGGCCCTCTTCGATGCAGAGCGAAGCATCGCCTTTTTGGATGCGGCGATAAGCGTCAGCTGCGGCCTTCACCTGCTCGCGTGGCGGCCTGCGACGAAGGGATTGGAAACCTACAACCTGGCCATTTTCTCCACGCACAGGCGAAACCGTAACGTGTACCCAGTAGTAGCCCCCATCCTTACGGCGATTCTTGACGAAGCCCTGCCATGGACGACCTGCCTTAAGAGATCTCCACATGTCGGCGAAGGCTTGTTTCGGCATGTCAGGATGGCGCACGAGATTGTGCGGCTTGCCTATCATCTCCTCGACAGCATAGCCGCTGAGATCGGCGAAGGCGCTATTCGCCTCGGTAATGCGGCCCTTAGAGTCGGTCCGTGAATAAATAAATACGTTCTCGGGAACCAGAGTCTCTCTGTCCACTAAGTGCGTCGCAACCGCCATTTGAAATCTCCCTGGTGAGGTCCGTAACTTACGTCGAACCGTCGGCATGCAGCGAATTCGTAGGCCAGGAAACGGGCTCGGAACGGACAGCGTTCGAAGGCTCGGTCATTAGCCGTGCCTTCGGGTAAGACGGCGGCGCACAACTCACTTATCGGCGATAGAGCGATTTAGGTGAGCGTCTGCACGCGTGTCCCGAGGGGTAGTTTCGCCGGTCTCCACATGATAATCGTCACGGAACCGTGTTTTGACCAGATTCACTTCGCCCCTGACACCCCTCCCGCACTCTTGATACGAAGGTATTGATCGATACCTTCGTCCCATTGTTTTACTTCCTAGCCTCTGTCTTAATTGCAATAGTTCCAGACGTATGTCGGATCGGGCTTAGAGAGCTTTCTTGGGAAGGAGAAAACGCAATGCCTGAATTTATGGCGGAATCCTCGGGTCTGCGGTGGATTGGCGGGTGGTGCGGAGGTCATCGCATCGCGGTGCTCAAACACAAGCTGATGCTTGGCGTGATCAGTGCATTACTGGGGGCTTTGCTTCAAGGTTGCTCAGCGGACAAACATCCTTCCCAGGAGGAAACCAACCTGGCCAATGCGGCCAAGGACGTCACCATTCCATTGGAGGCGGGAAAGATGCAAAACCCGCTGCCTGACACAGACGAGGTCGTGAGCCAGGGCCAGGAAGTGTTTCTTGGGTCCTGCGCCCAGTGCCACGGTGCGGATGCGCGCGGCGACACCACAATCGGGCGCAACATGACCCCGCCTGCCATGGACCTTAGCTCAGCCCACGTGCAGCATTGGAGCGACGCGGAACTATTCTGGATTACACAGAACGGAGTGCGCCTCACCGGCATGCCTGCCTGGAAGTCGAGCATTTCCGATAGCGACACCTGGAAGCTTGCACGTTTTATCCACAGCATTCCCAGCCACAATGCTGCCTCTGCCTCCACAGGAGCCGGATCACAGCCACAAACCGTCATTTCCACGCAGGACAAGTACGCCCTGAAGATACAGAATGGCCTCGCGTTCTCTGAGTTCAAGGGCTACGAAAGCTGGCCGGTGATCTCCATCAGCCATAACGGGAGTGCAGTCGCTGCGATCCTGGGGAATCCTGCGATGATCAACGCCTATAAAGCGGGCATTCCCGGCAACGGCAAGCCCTTTCCGGACGGCGCCAAGATGGTAAAGGTCCATTGGATCGCGAAAGTGAATCCCGGTGAACCCGGTGCGCCGACGATTCCAGGCCCTCAGCATGACGTTGATTTAATGGTTAAGGACAGCAGGAGGTTCGCAGACAGCGGCGGATGGGGTTACGGCGCGTTCGAGTATGACGCGGCGACAGATACGTTCAGGCCCGCAGACTTGAAAGACAAGCCACCACAAGCAAACGACGCCAAGTGCGGGTACGCATGCCACACGGCAGTGAAGTCGGCAGATTACGTTTTCACGGGCTACGGGCACAGGTGAAGCACTCGTAATACATCGTGTTGAGCCCGCCCCGGTTGTGCCGGGTCATCCTCGCGTGACCGCGCCGCGATTCGGGAATTGCCCCCGAGTTGCAAAACGCACGGCAATTGGTCGAGACTTGGTTGCGATGAGCTTCGACCGATATCTTTATTCCCTTCTATTCGCCAGCCTCCTGGCGTCTTTGCCATGCTTCGCGTCCTCTCACATGGTCACCGGAAATGGGTTTGGATTTGCGGTGGTGGCGCCGGAGAGTGCAACCGTCAGCAAGTTCTACGCGCATCCCTACAGCTTTGCCCGGCAGGATGACAGGAATCCGCTGAGTGAGGGAGTGGAGACCGCCAACTTCATCAAGGCGCTTCGGTGGAGCGACGGAAGTGAGCGAGGCCGGCAGACCGAAAACGCATCGACAGAGTACGAAGAAGACTCGCATGTCATCCACACCCGCACTAAGGATGGCGAAGGTCGGTTCTTCTTGCCCTTCGGTTTGCAGCGAGACGTTTTTGTCATTAGCTGGGCGCCCAACTTCGCGGAGGCACAGAATGGCGGGTGGTTCGTGGAATGGAGCCGGCCGGTCATTTCTCAAAGGGTAGTGCTGATGTTTGGTGCTGAGATTCGCGTGCTGAAATTCGATGGCATCGAAGAATCCTTGCTGCTCATTCCTCTTGACGCGAAGCGGGCCGGGGCGCAAGATGCCCAGCAGGCTCTGTCAGGCAGCCATGCGTGGGCACTGATTTCCGTTGAAAATGACAGCGATGTAGAACAGGCCGCCAGGGACTTCAATCGCTGGCGTGCGGGATTGGCGCCGGGCGATCTGGCCAGACGCGAGATTGAAGAGTTGACGCTCTGGCGAGTCAAGCCTTCCGTGCACTTCGAGAGCGAAAAGGAACGGCACCTGTGGCGTCAGAGCGAGGTTATGCTCCGCATGGCGCAAAGCCGCGAGCCCAATCGTCCAGGACGAAACGGCAATGGGTTGATCGTTGCGTGTTTGCCCGACGGCGTATACTTCACGCCCTGGGTGCGCGATATGGCGTACGCGTTGGTTGCACTCTTGCGCATGGGACACCGGAACGAAGCGCGCGCCGGCCTGCTGGCTTACTTCAATGCACAGCCCACGGGAAAAATGCGTGCGGAAACCAATGGCGCAGACTATCAAATCTCCGTGGTCCGCTATTTCGGCGACGGCGCAGAAGAGCCCTTCTTCACCAAGGAGGGCGCAACGAATATTGAATTCGACGACTGGGGCCTCGCCCTGTGGGTGTTGGGCGAGTACCTGAGAAAATACGACGATCCAGCCCTGCTCAAAACCAAAACATATCGTGGCACGGTATATGACAGCGCAAAGGATTTCATCGCGAAACCCCTTCTCGCAAACATGGAACAGTTAGACCAGGGCTTGATCGTCGATGCCGACACCTCCATCTGGGAAGAGCACCAGAAAGACAAGAAGCACTTTGCCTTTTCCACTGCGATGGCCATCGTGGGCCTCAAAGACTTCGCAGAACTCGCATACCGCACCGGGGACGAAACTACGCGCAGCGCGATACTCAGCAAAGTGGCCGCGCTGGAGGAGGGATTCACCGAGGCGTTCGTTCGCGACGGAGAGCTTCACGGAACTCTTGAAGAAGGCATGAAGAACGATATCGATGGCGCCTTGTTGGCGATCATCAACTTCGGTGTCGTCACAGATCCGGCGCTAGTGCGAAACACCGTGGATAGGATGGAGCTTCTGAAAGTGGCTTCAGGCGGCTACAAGCGGGTCCGCAGCAATTACACCGATCCTGCTATCTTTGAGTATTGGTATGAAAAGGAAGAATTCCTGTTCGTAGATTTCAGTCTGGCTGAGGTTTACCGGCGCATGGGCCGAAGCGCCGAGGCTGATGCGATCCTCAAGCGCATGGTAGACAAGGCGGCCGCCGACCACAATGTTATTCCTGAAATGTATGTTGCCGTGCCTTGCGCCCTATTCCCCGGAGCGATCGGCGATCCCACTGGAGCGCTGCCGATCGTGGGATACGGCTCTGGAGAATTTGTCCTTCACGTTCTGGAGCGTGAATCGTTGCGGAACAATCATTGACTTTTCTTCATCGCAAGGGCCGCCCCTGCAATTTACAACATCTTGTTATCGGCATCGCTCAAAGTTGCATCGGCGGCTGCCCTGCTCCAGCCGACACGAAAATCCTTCACCCCGTGCAGTGCAAAGGCGCCGTCGGCATTGCGCGGCGTGGTGACTGCAAAGAAATCCGCGCGCTCCACATTCGACAGGTAGAATGCGGGCCTGGCGTCTGCGATTGAGTTCGCAATTTCCACGTGGCTCATCTCCACGTTGCGTATGTGCCGCAGGAAGAAACCGGAAGCCGGCGTGGTTCCAAACATGTTAGGTTCCGGATATTTATTCTCAAACTCCTCCGGTTGCGCATTTGCGTTCGCAGCAGCGCCGCCCGCCGTTTCGATATAGATGTTGGATAGTTTCACGTCTTCAATCGAGTATCCCGGTATACCACTGAGAATCGAACTGAACTTCTGCGGGGCGTTGTAGCAGGCAAGATTGCTGATCATGATGCGCTTTATTGTTCCCACCTTCGTGCTCTCTTTGGGTCCGCGCAGCCGCGCTCCTAGCCGCATAAAGATTGGCCCCGAGACCAGGTCGCGCATCGTCGTATTGGTAATCGTGAAGTCCTCCAGCAGAGCGCCATCCACCGTTTCCAGAGCATAACCCTGGCAGCCTTCGAACACACAGTTGGAAATTGTCACATTGATGAACCCTCCATTCGATTCCGTTCCGAATTTGATGCGTCCTGTATGCGACACCCGAGAACCCGGCGCAAACTTTTTGAATGTTCCGTCCAATACCGACCCCAGTTCGTAGCATCCCGTCACGAAGCAGTTAGTGATGGTGAGGTTGCGCGTGGCCCGTGCATAGCCCAGTGCATAACTCGACTTCGGACAAATGCCGTCGTCCCACGGCGAATTTACGGTGCAGTTCGAAACGCGCACGTTCTGGCAGCAATCGATATCCATCCCATCGCGATCCGTATCGATTTTCAGGTTATCGATGGTCAAATTATCCACTCCGGTTAGTAACAGGCAGAAGTGCCCGCCTTTGAGCATCGAGAAGTCGCGCAACAAGATATTGCGGCAGTTTTTGAGAGCGATAGCTTTATTCCCCGCACCTGGTTGTTCGGCAATGAAGGGCGCGATCACCTCTCCCGCAAACACCATGCCGTGCGAAAGCCCCCGGCCCCAAATCAGCCCGGTGCCGGTGATGCTGAAGTCGTGAATGCCCTCGCCCCAGATGAGCGAGTTATGCCAATGGTTATGGCCGTAATCCTGATAGGCGTCCCATTCTGTCTTGGGCTCCGCCGCATCGTACACGCCGCCGTTATAGCCCGTCGTCTCATCTCGGCGCGGCGAGTCCGCAGCGAGGATCGTTGAGCCCTGCTCCAGATGCAGATGGACCTGAGTCTTCAAATGAATCGAAAAGCAAAGATATGTCCCCGCCGGAAAGAGCACCATCCCGCCGCCCGCCGCTGCACAAGCGTCAATCGTGCGATTCACCGCTTCAGTGTCCAGCGTCTTCCCATCGCCCTTGGCGCCAAACTTGCGCACGTCAAAGATTCCCATGACTGCCTTGGTTGCCGGAGCATCCTGTGCGACAGCCGCAAATGAAACCGCAGGAATAGCAGCCGTCGCCATCCCGATGCTGCCTGTGCGCAAAAAGTCCCGGCGCATTGAACTGAACGCTTTCATTGAATTGTCTCCTGATTTTGATCGTCGCCGCGCAAGTCGAATTTCTCGCTGGTCATCGATGCGCTACGCGTAGTCAAGCTGGTCGCAGCGCGCATCTCCACAAATCACCGCGCACCGATTTATACATTGTCCCCTGCCAGATGGGCAACTCGCCCTTCCATTCGGAGTTGACATAGTCCAGCAGAGTGAGCCCCGCCCTGAGGATTTTTGACAGGGTCGAACTGCTGAAGGAATGCCCCCCGTCGCCATGTAATTGCGGCGGGAAAAGTGTTAGGCTGTCGGCAGCAGATCATAGCATCCTTAGACCGCACGCGAAAGGAGGGGCTTTGCAGCCAGCCAAGGGGGAAATCACTCTGCTTCTGAGTAAATGGAAAAATGGAGAACCTGCCGCGTTCGAGGAGCTGATGCCGCTTGTCTATCCGCATCTGCGCCAGGTGGCGGCAGCCTATGTGCGCCGTGAACGCAACCCCGACGTTTTGCAGGGCACAGCGCTGGTGCACGAGCTTTACCTGAGGCTCTTAAACCAGAAAAAAGCCGCGTGGGAAGATCGCCGTCATTTCTACACCTTCTCCGCCAAGGTAATGCGCATGATTTTGATCGATCATGCGCGCGAGAGCCAAGCGCAGATGCGCGGTGGCGGAATGGAGCGCGTTCCCCTCAGCGAAGACCTTTCGTGGGTCAATATTGACAGCCCCGAGTTGCTTGACCTGAACCGCGCATTGGATGAACTTGGCGCTTTGGATTCGGACAAGGTTCAGCTCGTCGAATTGCGTTATTTTCTAGGCTGTACGGCCGAAGAAACAGCGTCCCTGATGCAGGTATCCAAGGCCACTGTCGATCGCGAGTTGAGATTCATCAAGAGCTGGCTCTACCTGCGCATCCGGCCCGGCGCGGTCAAGGATGTGGTGGAACCGTGATGCAATTTGGCATGCCTTCTCGCACTCTGATGTAAGGGTTATAAGCTTGGGACGGGGTAGTCGCTCCAATGAATCCAATGGATCAAACGACGGAAACCTTTCTACGCATTGCGGCGATCTTCCAGGAAGCTCTCGAAGTTTCCGAGGAATCGCGACCGGAATTGATTGCGGCGCAATGCGATGGGAACCGGCAGATTGCGGACGAAGTGTATTCACTGCTCGAAGCCTGCAAAGCGGAGGAGAGCGAAGCCGCATCGCATCGTACGGCACAGGAAGCTGGTCGCGGAGTCGAAAAGGAATCCAGGCGAATCGGCCCCTATCAGCTGGATGGACTTTTGGGCAGAGGCGGCATGGGCGCCGTGTTCCTGGCACATCGCGTTGACGGACAATTCGAACAGAAGGTCGCCATCAAACTGATCGACCTGCCGCTGGCTACCGACCTCTTCCGCGAAAGATTTCGCATGGAAAGGCAGATACTGGCTGGCCTTCAGCATCCATATATCGCCCGGCTGCTCGATGGTGGTGTCACGGCGGACGGCGATCTATATCTGGCCATGGAATATGTAGATGGTGTTCCCATCCATCGTTTCTGCGAAGAGCGAAACCTGACGTTAGTTCAACGACTGGCTTTGTTCATGCAGGTTTGCGATGCCGTGCAGTTTGCCCACCAGAACCTGATCGTCCATCGCGACTTGAAGCCGGACAACATTTTTGTGGCTCCGGATGGCACTCCCCGTCTGCTCGATTTTGGAACCGCGAAGCTCCTGTCTCCGACCTTGGCCAACCCAGGCAGCGAACTCACACGGGAAGGATTCCAATCCTTCACGCCGCAGTATGCGAGCCCGGAACAAGTCCTCGGAAATCCCATCACCACCGCTTCGGATACTTACTCGCTCGGGGTTCTGTTGTATCTGCTTATCACGGGGTCGCTGCCCTACGAGCTCAAGGAACTAACGACAGCAGAAATGTTGCGCGTCATCTGCCAAGAGCCTCCCCGCAAGCCTCCTCATGCGGTCGGCTCGAACAGGCGGCTCGACTCTGACCTGGACGCAATCCTTAAGAAGGCTCTGCGCAAAGAGCCTCTGCAACGCTATAGCACGGCGGAGCAGCTCGCCTCTGACGTGCGCGCCTACCTTGATGGAAAGCCCGTTGCTGCTCGCCAAGGGACCCTCCGTTATCGAGCTGGCAAGTTCATCCGCCGCCACCGGCTCGGAATTGCGTGCGCGGCTTTGTTGTCCGTCACTCTTGTGGCCGGAGTAGCCGGCGTGTTGTGGCAAGCCAAGGTTGCAAATGCGGAGCGGCGCAAGGCTGAAGCTCGATCCGCGGACTTGAGAGAACTGAGCAACAGCCTGCTGTCTGAATTGGATGACGCTATCAAGCAGCTGCCCGGCTCAACGGGAGTGCAAAAACTGCTGGTGACGCGTGTGCTCGAACACCTTGACCGCATGGCGAAAGATGTACAAGGCGATCGACAGACGCAGCTCGATTTGGTTGATGCATACACCCGGTTGGGAAACATTCAGGGCAATCCCTACGACCAGAATCTCGGCGATCCTGCCGGCGGCATTGTCAGTATAGACAAGGCGATCGCGCTCGCCGTGCCGCTGGCTTCGCAGGGTTCCTCGGATCGGGAGGCTCTTCGCGATCTGGCCCTGGCGCAGGAGTGCCGTAGCGAGATTCTCTTCGGCGCGGCCAGGACTCCAGAAGCCATCACTTCCATGCGAGCTGCCGTGGAAACGTACGACCGCGTCATCGCTTTCCCCAACGTCACACCCGCATTGATCGGCGATGCGGCAGCGGCGTATGGCACTCTGGGGGACGAACTGGGACAGAGCGGCACTTCAAGCCTTGCCGACTCGGACGCCGCCCTGGCCGCTTACCGCAAGACGATTGAGCTTGATCGTCGAGCCCTCAGCATCGATCCAGGATTTCTACGCGCTCAACGGGGATTGGCCCTTCTGCAAATGAAAATCGGCAGCGTGGAAATGGAGACCGATCCTGCCCAGGCGCTCAAGGATTTTCAACTCGCTTTACAACGCGCCGATTCCCTGCCAAAAGGCGATCAGAAGACTTACAGCACTATGCGCTTGCGTTCAATGGTGCAACGCAAAGAGGCGAACGCTCTAGTTGAGTTGGGGGAATACGGGCAGGCGGACGCGCTCTTCAAGCTGGTCGTTGAGGCGCAGGAGCGTTTAGCTGCCACCGATCCGGAAGACCTGCGCGCGCGCGCCGACCTTGAAGTTGTTCTGACCGATGAAGCATTAGCGTTCTCAGATGCGGCAGATCCCGCGTTGGCCTCCGCTCCAGATGATCGAGAGCGCAATCTCACCGCGGCTGCTGAACTGTTCGCCAGGGTCGTAGATATTACGGGAAAAATGCTGCAACAGGACCCGTCGAATGAAAACTGGAAGTCGGTTCTGGCGGACGCACAGGTGCGGTTGGGCACAGCACAAAGCGAGCTTCACCATGCGGCAGACTCCGCGGCGATTGCAGGAAAAGGCATCGCCACCATGAGAGATCTGGCGAAGAAAGATGATGCCTCTGCGATGATTCTCGATCAGTCCGCGGACGATTTCATCCGTGTGCAACCGGCCTCTCTCAGAGACCCGCAGCTTGCCATTCGCTGTGCCGAGCGCGCAGTTGCTTTTAGCCGTGGACAAAATCCAGCCGAGCTATTGACCCTGGCTGAGGCCTATCGAGCATCAGGCCAAATAGACAGGAGCCACACAACGGCAAAGCAAGGTTTACTGCTTCTACCGCCCATGCAACCAGGCAGCGCCAAACCCCGCATTCGCAAGCTTCTCGAAAAAGAAGCAGGTTCGTAGATTGTGGCTGTGAATCATGCGTTCTTGGCTTTCGGCGGCGAGACCAGGGCAGGCACCAACACCGAAACAGCCATAATGCCTGAGATAACATGCAGGCCACTTGCGTAAGACCCGCTGGATTGCCGCATGTGGGCAATGAGCAGCGGTCCAAACGCGCTTGCTGAACCCCAGGCCACCATCATCAATCCATAAATAGGAGCTACGTTTTTCGATCCAAAATAGTCGGCCGTGAAAGCCGGCATGGTTCCGAACCCGCCTCCGTAGCACATCAGAATGACGAAAGCAACGACCGTAAGAACCGGTACCGATGTTATGCCAGGCAATGCCCAGAAAAGCCCCACCTGCAGCAGAAACATTGCGGTAAAAGTCCATCGCCGCGTGATCAGGTCCGAAGTCCATGCCCAGAAGATACGGCCTACGGCGTTGCCAATGCTGGCAATCCCCACCATGCCCGCCGCAACGATGGCGCTCGCCTTCGCAATTTCCTGAAACATCGGCGACTCTTGCGAGATCAGCGAAATGCCTGCGCAGGAGTTCAGGAATAAGAGCACCCAAAGCGCATACCACTGCCAGGACTTGAGGGCTTCGCCAAGAGTGTAATCTTTTGCTGCGCGCTGTTTGGTTTGAATTGTACTCGGAGCCCAGCCTGCGGGCTTCCATCCATCCGGCGGGTTCTGCATGAAATAGCCCGTAAGCATTGTAATCACAAAATACGCAACGCCGAGATAAGCAAAAGTTGGCAAAACACCGACCTTCTGAATTAGATAGGTTGCCACAGGAGCAGTTACCAGCGCGCCAGCTCCAAAACCCGCCACGGCGATCCCGGTAATAAGTCCTCTCTTATCCGGGAACCACTTGACCAGCACTGTGATCGGAACAATGTAACCGAATCCCAAACCAACACCCGCGATTAACCCGTAGCTGAGATATAGCCACCAGAGCTTATCCGCCGAATAGCTCGACAGGAATATCCCTAGGCCGTATAAGAACCCGCCGATCAATGCAACTAACCGCGGTCCTTTCTTGTTTAGCAACAGGCCGCCAAAGAAAGCGGATATCCCCAGGGTAAAGACGCAGATGGTAAATGTAATCGTCACATCCGAGATAGACCAGTGAAATTGTTTCGCAAGTGGAATGCGGAAGACGCTCCAGGCATAAACGCCTCCGAGAGCCATTTGCATGAAAAAGCCCGCTGCTGCTAGTCCCCAGCGATTCGTTGCCGACATGTTCTTTCTCCAAGGCAGATTTTTGGAATTATTCCAGCGCTATTTGCAACTACCGCGCAATTTGATCTGGGTCCCCAGATTCTCCAGAAAGCGATTGATGAATGCGATACTGCGGCGAAGCTCTTTGTGTCGAAATTGGGAAAGAAGTGAAAACAGTCCCGGCGGCTCAATGACCGGCTTTTCATAGCAGCCAAGTGTATCACTGGCTGCGGTAGCAACGCACTGCAGCACCTCCGGATTGATGGACCCAAGAGTTTTGGCCAGGATGAGCACGTTTCGAATCGCGCGTACCGATTCATCCGACTTAGCTGTTTCGACGGCGGTCTCAACAAGTTTGTCGCTCGCTCCCAATGCGCCTCGGAGCAATTCAAATACGCCGTGATCATGGAGCTGTTGCAGTAACTCATACGAGTCGAGCAAAGCCTCGGCGTGCTCCACGGGAGCTTCCTCCAGGCGATTGCGTAGTTCCTCGCGTGGATCGCGGGGCGGTAACTCCAAAGAAATCGGTCGAGCCATATACCCCTCCTTAGGTTGCCGCGAACGGGCAATTCGCTGTTAGCTTGTCTTGATTTGAACCAGTTGAGTGCCCGGTTGCTTATAGTCCGCACGCTTCCACTTGCGGTCAACTTCCACGCCCTTCTGTGGAGTTGGGTGGCCAAATCGCGAATTAGTGCGAGGCAAAGGATTCTCGCCTTTTTCGCCCAGCAGTTTGAGGTGCACAGACGTCTCCTTGTAAGCAGGCGTATGAGTCACCTTGTCCGTGTAGCTGCTGGTCAAACGGTTGACCGGCTCTTCCGAGGAGTTCATAGGCATATACAGTTGATTACCCTGAACGCGAGTGGTCACCACGGCCTGCGCACGCACTTTGCCGTATGCTGAGGTCAATTGAATCCAACTGCCTGATTCAATTCCGCGCTCCACTGCAAGTTCCGGTGAAACTTCCACGAACGTGCACGGCGTCTTGGAGCGAATTCCATCGTTGCGGTAAGTCATGTTGCCTTCGTGGAAATGCTCGAGCAACCGGCCGTTGTTCAAATGCAAATCGTATTCGGCGTCCTGCTGGCCTGTCGGTTCTGTCCATTCAAGCGGGTAAAGCCTGGCTTTTCCATCCGGAAAGTTGAACTTCTTCGTATAGAGAAGCGGCTGATCGCTGCCATCTTCAGCTACCGGCCACTGCAATGACTTATAGTCTTCCAGACGCTCATAAGTCACGCCTGCCATCAAAGGTGTTAGTGGAGCTATCTCCTCATAAATCTTGGACGGATGATCGTATTTCCAGCCGGCGCCCAGGCGATTTGCAATGTCCTGAATGATCTCCCAATCCGGCCGGCTCTCTCCCAGAGGCTCCATTACCCGATATAGCCGTTGGATTCGCCGCTCGGTGCTGGTAAATGTGCCTTCCTTCTCCAAGCTCGGGCTGGCCGGCAAAATCACATCCGCAAACTGGCAGGTTTCCGAAAAGAAGATCTCCTGCATCACAAGGAATTCCAGTTTCGACAATGCATCCGAGACATAATTCGCGTTCGAATCGACGAGACTCATCTCCTCGCCAAAGATGTACATCGCTTTGAGGCGGCCATCGTGAATGGCATCTATCATCAAGTGGTTATCAAGTCCAGGCTTAGGCGGTAACGTAACATTCCAGGCCTTCTCAAACTTGGCCCGGATGGCTGGATCGTCCACCCTCTGATACCCTGGAAAGAAATTTGGCATAGCGCCGTGATCGCTGGCGCCCTGTACATTATTGTGTCCGCGCAGGGGATAGGCGCCTGTTCCCGGCCTCATGTAATTTCCAGTTACCAGCAGAAGGTTTGAGATAGCGGTTGAAGTATCAGAGCCCATGGAGTGCTGAGTTACCCCCATCGCCCACAAGATGCATACACCTTCAGCCTCCGCGATCATGCGCGCAACCTGGGTCAGCGTTTCCATCGGAAGCCCGCATCTAGCGCTTGCCATTTCCAAAGTGAAGGGCTCTAGGCTTGCACGGTATTCCGTCAAGCCATTAACCCACTCATCCAGGAATGCCTGGTCCGCGAGCCCGTTCTCCAGGATGTACCGAGTTATCGCGCACAGCCAGATGAGATCTGTGCCGGGGCGCGGGTGCAGGAATACATCGGCTCTCTCGGCCATCTCATTCTTGCGCAGATCGGAGACAATCAGCTTTTGCCCGTGCAATTTATGCGAGCGCTTCACACGAGTTGCTAGAACAGGATGGTTCTCGGCAGCATTGCTGCCGATGATCATAACCAGGGTTGCCTTTTCAATATCGGAAATAGACCCGGAGTCTCCGCCGTAACCGACAGTGCGAAACAGCCCCGTAGTTGCAGGCGCCTGGCAGTAGCGGGAGCAGTTATCCATGTTGTTGGTGCCTATAACCGCGCGCGCTAGCTTCTGCATTAGATAGCTCTCTTCATTGGTGCACTTCGAAGAGGAAATAAATGCCAGCGCGTCGGGGCCGTCTGCAGCCTTGATCTCAGTGAGTCGGCGCGCCACCAGGTCAAGAGCCTCATCCCAGGACGCTTCGCGGAACTTGTCGCCCTCTCGGATCAGCGGCTTGGTAAGCCGGTCGTGGCTATTAACATAGTCCCATCCAAACTTACCCTTGATACAGGTCGATACTCCATTCGCCGGTCCATGCGCTGGTTCTACTTTCAGAATGTGACGTCCCTTGGTCCACACATCGTAGCTGCAACCTACACCGCAGTAAGTACAGACGGTCTTGGTGCGCTTGATACGCGATTCGCGCATCGCCGATTCCACTTCAGAGACCTGTAGGATTGAGCCGTAACCTAGCTCTGGCTCTATTCCCTTGACCACATCGATCATGCCGTCCAATGCTAGCTTTGGCAGAGACGTGAAGTAGCCAGCTTCCCCCAGCATGGATTTTTCCATCAACGCATTACATGGGCATACTGTGACGCAATGCCCGCATGAGACACAGCTCGATTCTCCTATGGGCGCGCCGCCATCCCACAACACGCGCGGATGAGGATCCTCCCACTTGATGCTGAGCGTTTCATTCACCTGCAGATTCTGGCAGGCCTCCACGCAGCGCCCGCACAAGATGCACTGATCGGGATCGTAGCGGTAGAAGGGGTTCGACATATCCACTTCGTACGGCTTGGGTTTGAAGGGGATCTCCTGATGTTCGACATGTAACAGGGCGGTCGTATTGTGGACGGTGCAGTTACCGTTGTTGTTATCGCAGACCGTGCAGTAGAGCAAGTGATTGCCAAGAATTCGATCGAATGCCTCGCGCTGTGCCGCGCCTGCTCGCGGTGACGAGGTAGCCACGTTCATGCCATCTGCAGCCGCGGTTCCGCAGGCTCTCACGAGCTTTCCGTCGACTTCAACCATGCATGTGTCGCAGGTCTGGATTGGGCCAAGTTGGGGGTGGTAGCAGACCTGAGGAATTGACATGCCGGATCGGTTGATAACGTCGATCAGGCGCTCGCCAGGGTGAATTTCAAGCGGTGTGCCATCGATTGTTGCAGGCATGAACTTGTCGACCCTCCGTGACTGATTGTCGATGCTAGAACGCGAACCATCGATTCGTAAAGAGATTTGATACAGATCATGGCCGAAGGATTCTCAATTGGATGTTACAAAACGTTCACGCAGAGACCGTAGGCTCGTCCCGCACGCTGGAGGAGAATCCTCTCGGGTCGCGCGGAAACGCTGGGCAGCGCTATGTTAAGTGTCTAAAGCTGTCAGGTTTTGGTTCCGGTCAGCGGCCGGAAAACAACGAAACTCGCTCGAGTACACGACAAACCGGCGTCCACGCAAAAAACCCACCAGTGTGAGACCAAGCTCGCGGGCAAGCTTCACTGCGAGGCTGGAAGGTGCTGAGACCGATGCAAGAACTGGAATTCCAGCCGCAAGAGCCTTCTGCGCAATCTCGAAACCGCCCCTGCCACTGACGAGCATCGCGTGCCGGGAAAGCGGTAGATGTTTCTCAAGCAGCGCCCATCCGACGATCTTGTCCACAGCATTATGGCGGCCGATGTCTTCGCGCACGGCCATCGGCTGACCAGCCGCATCGAAAAGCGCGGCTGCATGCAGCCCACCTGTTCGGCTGAAAACGGCCTGCTCGGACCGCAGAATCTCAGGCATTCGGCAAAGCAATTCCGGGTCGATGCGGAAGCTTCGATCGGGATGCCGGAGCCCACGCAATCGGACAGCGTTGATGGATGCCTTCCCGCAGATCCCGCAACTGGAGGCGGCAAAGAAATTTCGCTGCAATTGCTGCGGATCGAACGAAACATCCTGCAGGTCCACATCGACCAGATTCCTCTTTGTTCCATTCTCAGGCAAGACTGAGCGGAGTCCCGCAATTTGTTCTACGGACTCGATGATCCCTTCAGTGAGTAGAAATCCAGCCGCAAGTTCGAGATCGTTTCCAGGAGTCCGCATCGTCACCGTCAAAGGGACGCCCCCAATGCGGATCTCAAGCGGTTCCTCGGCTGCGAGCGAGTCTTGGACAGAGCGAACCGTCCCGTTCTCCCACTCCCGCACCTGCGTCAGTTCAATGCATTGCCCGGGCGTACGCATACCGCCTCCGTCGTGCCTGTCCAATTCGACGTTGACCTGCAACCAATGCTGCTGTCAAGTTTGATTGAAAAGGGGCTGGTTAGTTTTGATCTTGCCAAACCGCTTGACAGCCATTTAGATTTGGCAAATCGGTGTTGCAACGGGAGTCTCGACTGAATACAACCGGCGGCAGAAGCAGTGTTCTGCCTTGGATTTCAAAGGCATTTCCGACTTGAAACCAGCTATCGACTCCGGAGTTACGACAATGAGAAGGCTTATTTGTTCAGCGATCCTCTGCCTGATCGGGTGCGCGGCCTTTCCTGCCTCTGCCGCCAGTCCTCACGCTGGCTACCTCAATATCGTCGAAGCAGGTTTGCCCATCGGCATCGATATCGTGCAGATCGACACAAACATGGACGATGACTCTCGGGCCTTGGCAGGTGCAGCCGCAACGGCAGGCGGCGCTGGGGGGCAAGCCGGAAAAGGACTTTTGGATGCTTCCCAGTTCGGGGGTAACGATTGCGGAGCCAAGATTAATGCTGCTGACGCGGCTCTCGGCAAAGCCAGGGGTGAGATCTTGGTAGATCCCGGCTGTGGAACGAATTGGACGACACCGGTGGTGCTGGGCGCCCATCACAATCTCAAAATAACGCAGACAGAAACCTATGTGATTCAAGGAATTGCTTTTTCCGGGAATAACATCCTTGACCTGGGCGGGAGCACAATTCAAATCGCGCCCTACTCACCGGTTAAAGCTCCCACCGGCTTCTTCACAACCTACGTCGGCAATGCCGCGGCCAGCGACGTAACCATCCAAAACGGTGTTCTTGATGGAAACTCGGCGAACACACCCAGTGCGGCATACTGCCTCGCCAACATCT
>JBELAI010000170.1:0-12907 GCA_049508975.1 Occallatibacter sp.
CGGAACTGGTGGAAGCTCTCAAGGCCGGTGGACGTATTGCGCTTGTCTCTGACGCAGGGATGCCGGGGATCAGCGACCCCGGAGCGTGGCTTGCGGCTGAAGCCATTGCCGCGGGCGTTGCGGTAATTCCCATCCCCGGCCCCAACGCAGCGCTTAGCGGATTGGTGGCCTCCGGGCTGTCTATTGCGGAGTTTCACTTCATTGGCTTTCTGCCGGAAAAGGCTGGAGCACGCCGCAGCAGGTTGGAAGCGCTGGCAGCCGAAGCCGCGCAATCGGAAGTGGCACGCACACTGATTTTTTATGAAGCGCCGCACCGGATTCTAGAAACGCTCGCGGATCTGGAGTCTGTCTGGGGGCCGGATCTGCGGATCGTAGTGGCACGTGAACTGACTAAGATACACGAAGAGTTTCTGCGCTCGACTGTGGCAGAAGCTCGTAGCGAGCTCGCCGCGCGCGATCGAATCCGCGGTGAGATCACTCTGCTGGTCGAGGCGCTACCCAAGGGGCATGCACGGCCTGGGGCTGGGTCCGCTAACACGGCAGCAGAGAAAATATCTGCGCGCGTTTTGCGGCTGCGGACGGACATGGGCATTGACGAAAAAGAAGCTCTCAAGCGGTTGGCGCGAGAGTTGGGCCAATCAAAGAGCGACCTTTACCGCGAGCTTCAACGGGAGCGGGCGCGGATCAAAATCAGTTCGCGCTGAACTCACAAGATTCGTAATCGGAAGAAGCCGGAGAGAACCGCCATTTCCAGAATCGTCATTGGATCGCGGCTTCCGTGTTCACTTGCGAAGTGAGCATCTCCTTGAGCATCGGCATCGCGCTGCCCAATTGCGGAAAGAGTTCGGGGGATTGGGGCGATAGCCGCTTTTGGCGGACGGCCACTGGAATCGCGCAAGCCTCGTCCAATACAGGCAAAACCGTTCCCTCCTGAATCCGGTACGGAAACACGTGCACGCGGGCGAGGAAGAACCATGGATACCGCGTCATCTCAATTCTTTCCACTTCAACGGCATTGGAATACTTACCAACGCGCCGAAGGGCAAGCTTGAGGGCACAGGCGATGGCCAGCTGCGAAGTCTCGCCCACTCCGCTCCGCAGAGCCCCCTCAGGGAATTTGATGAAATTCCAACCCCGGGTATGCACCTTCTTCTCCAGGCGGCGCTTGCCTCCTGACCGCATGAGGTTCCAACCTTCGCGAAATTCTTCGGTTGCCACTTTGAAGCCGGCAGGCAACTCGGCCTGCGCACGTAAAAGAACATTCGATTCAGCAATGGTGCACATGATTGCAACTCTCTCTTTTAATCGGTGGTTGGGCAATTGACCTATGTAACGGCGCCTAGTTGAAATTCTGCGGGCGCCTAGCGGGAAATTCCGATTGAGGATCGGTGAGGTGCCTATTTTGGGATGATTCACTGCCACTATTTGTGCCCATGACTTCCGGCGACTCGGCAGAGAGCTTTGTCGGTCTGCGTTCGCGCCATGGCAGGCTCTCGATCACGCGCAACAACGATGCCAGGCTGCTGCCCTTTTGATAGAAAGCATCGGCGGCAACACCGTTAGGCACCTCTTCCCCGCTGAAGGCTCCACTCATGGCGACCGTCCGAATGGCAGGAAACTGGCGGCGAACTTTTGTGAGCAATTCGAAGCCCGACATGCCTGGCATGTTCAGGTCGGATAGGACGATTTCGGGCGATTCGTCCCCTATCGCATTCCATGCCGAGGAGCCGTCCTGAGCGGTGCGGACTCGATAGCCCGTTTCTGCGAGGACGAGGGACAACGTCGAGAGAACGGAAGGATCGTCGTCCACAATCAACAGATTCGCTTTTGTCTCATGCATCTCTCACCCCACAATTCACTCACGCCAGGGAATTGTGGTGAGTATCCCATTCAGACAATTCGGATTCTGTTCAATTTAGATCAGAGGGAACACGAGCGATTTTCCGGAGGAGCACAATTCCACTCAAACACCTGGAATTTCGGGCTTTTGCGCCTCGTCGCCGGGCAGATTGTCGTGCAGAATTACATTCAGCAGCGACTTATGGACTTTAATTCGGCCGCTGTATTCGATCAGGCCCAACTTGCGGAAGCGGTTCATGAAGAAGCTCACGCGCGACCGTGTTGTCCCAATCATTTCCGCCAGCGTTTCCTGCGAAATCTTGGGGATAAATTGCGTCGGTTCGCCGGGTTGGCCGAACTCCGCCATCAACAGCAGAATCCGCGCCAGGCGCTTCTCGCTGGAGTTGAAAAGCTGATCGACCAGGTCGGCCTGGATGCGCATGCTGCGCTCCAGCAGAAACTTCAGGAACATGTCGGAGAAATCGTGTTCCTCGTGCATAACGCGGATCATCTCTTCGCGCCTGATCTTGAGAGCCGTGCAGGCGGTAATCGCTGTTGCCGTGGACAAGCGTAATCCAGCGCCTTCTACCAATGCACCCTCGCCAACAAACTCTCCGGGAATCACCAGGGAAATGGTGGCTTCCTTCCCGGCCTTCGAAACCACGGTGATCTTTGCCCGTCCCTTTTGCAGATAGAAGACGGCGTCCGCGGGGTCTCCCTGGGAGAAGAAGGGCTCCTTGGGCGCCAATTGGACGATTCTTCGTCCCAACCCGGCACTGGCCAGGAACGCCGCGGGGTTGAAAATTGGCTTATGAAGCTCAAACATTGGACTCGCCTGCTTCCCGCCGCATGTCTCTTCTCGGGTAATTCATGAAGATACGAGACAGCATCGCCAATTGGTTGACTGAGGAAGTGCAACGATGAGCGCAGAACAGAATGTCATCGACGAAAAGGTTTTCGCGTATTGGCTGCTTGCTGCAACTGCAATCATGCCCTCACGCGTCTTCGACCAGCTGAATGGATTTTGCAGCACTGTAGCTGAGAATTCCACTCTGTTGGAGTAAAAGCTGTTCAATTTTGCACACTTTTTCAAAAATAATTCAAGCTGTGAAGCGAACATCTTCGGAACACACTCAAACCTTTTCAATAGAAGCGAAAGGTGGCGTTTTTCTGAAGCTGTGTTCGCCGACCCTGACCTCGGGGAATCTTCGCCTCGAACTCACGTTTTCTCGACACCCCCAGATTGCTGATTCTCTTCGAGATCCGCCATCAACTGCGCCAGTTGGGTCGTTTTGCGCTCGCTCATATCCAGAAACTTGACAACCACTTGCCGCCTGTCCTCGATGGACTGAACCACGCCCCCGAGCCGGAACGGCAACCCTGCCGCGCGAAACTCAACCTCGACCCGCGTATAGATTGGAACCGTGAATCGCGCATCGGTGCGTATGCGGCAGCCAGTGAGGCTCAGTTCCAAAGTCAATCCCTTCAGCCTGGTTCCGCCGGGGATGAGGCAGATGGCGGCGGAGGTATCGACAGCCTGTTGAAGCTGTACGCGGCGATCGGGATTCGCGAAGCCCAAGATTTGATTTGCTGGATGCGTGGGGGCCTCAAAGTCCTCGGAGCGGTCTGCAACTGCATGGATCCAAAGATGTTCTGGAGCTAGCTCCGGGACAGGGCCTGGAGCATCCTGTTCGAGGCAGTCTGTCTCCAGTTGCTGCGGCAACCCCTCCGCGGCGAGGGCTTCTTCAGGCAGTCCTTCCAAGACCATCAGTTCGGCCCGGGCGGCAGCATCTGCTTCTACCTCGCCAACCACTTCAGCCAGATCACTGAGGCGCCGCTGGGGCACCTCGATAAACTGGATTCCGACCACATTCCACTGATTCGTCCATTGCGTCAAGCCGAAAAAGCGGAAGGCAATGCCGTTCACCCGAAACGTAACTTCAACGCGCACGTCGGTTCCAGCGTTAAACCGATCTTTGGTTCGCATGCGGCAACCCTTCAGGCTCAGGTCCAGCACACGTCCTTGCACCTGCCGGCCGTCGCTTACCAACAGCAGCGTGGCATCGTCATCGACCTGGAAGCGTGGACCCGCACGACGCTCTGTTGCCTGCGCCGCCAAGCCTTCCGGGTTCTGATCTTCTTCCATGCACGTTTCCATCAAATTTCAGCGAGTGTTCGCGAGCTTCAATCGGGTTGCGGAAAAAGTCCGATTTGGCTGCGTTTTGAAAGGGCATGACTTCATAGGCTGCGGAAAAACCCGCTCCAGCCGGGATTTTGAAGGTCTTGTAAAAGGGCACGACTTCAGTCGGGCCAATAAAGCCAATCAAATCAATGTTGGGCTTCAGCCCCTGCAAATGCCAATACCGACGAACTCTTCCGAATGAGAGTTTTTCCGCAACCTGTTCAGTCGTGCCAATAAGCGCAATAGAATCAAGCGGGCTTTCCTTCGATTTCCCCGGCACCCGCGCGTTTTTCCGCAGCCTGTCAATGATCCTCGGCCGGCGCCCAGGGTTGCACCGGTGCCGGCTCTGCTGCTTCCCGGCCTTTCAAGCGGTCGTATTCATACAGATCGCTCGTTGTTCCCAACCCCTCGTTATAGAGGCTGATGGTTCCGATGAGCTGGCTGAGTTCCTCGCTGAACAGATGGATAGCCTGCAATTGGCTGGCGGCGGCGGGAAGCTCGTATTTCGCGGTCTTCAAGAACTTCTGGTAGCCGCGGTCAAGCAGCCGCGCCACCTGGCCACCAAACAGCGCTCCGGGGCGCTCCCAGAACTCGACGGACGCAGTCTTGCCGGGCACCAGTATCGCGCCTGCTCCATGCTTGCTGACCAGCACCCCGGCCGCAACTCCTGCATAGGGCGCAACGTCAAAGGAATGCGCGCGCAGTTGCTCGATGGTTTGGTCGAAGTTCGGATTGAGGGATTTTCGGGCCATAATTGTCTTCCAGTCTGCGAGGACGGTTATAAAAGAATAGGAAGAGCCTTTTATTCCCCACACTCGCTTCACTCAATCTCGCACAACCGGAGCGCCTGCCGCAATTCTCCATGGAAATCAAACCGGTCAATTCAAAACTCGGTTCCTTTGTTGCTGAACGCATTGGCGCGACGCCGCTCATTAGGCTTGAGCAGCCGGTTCGCGGATTGGAAGGCATTACCTTACTGGCCAAGGCGGAATGGGCCAATCCCGGCGGTAGCGTCAAAGACCGCGCGGCTGCCTCCATGGTTGCCGACGCCCGGACCCGGGGCCTGCTGGTCCCTGGGAAGACGCTTCTGGACGCCACCAGCGGGAATACGGGCATTGCCTTTGCCATGCTGGGAGCCGCGCTTGGGTTTCCAGTGCACCTTGCCATGCCCAGCAATGTGTCCCCGGAGCGGAAGCGGGTTTTAAGAGCCTTCGGGGCCAAGGTGGATTGGACGGACCCTGACCAGGGTTCGGATGGAGCGATTCGGAGGGCCCGGGAACTGGCCGGCAATGAACCTGCACGGTTCTGCTACATGGATCAGTACTCAAACGACGCCAATTGGCTGGCCCATTACCGAACCACTGGCCCCGAAATCTGGCAGCAGACTGAGGGGCAGATCACGCATTTTGTGGCCGGATTGGGCACCAGCGGTACTTTCATGGGTACGACACGCAAGCTGAAGGAAATGAATCCGGCGATCCAGGCGGTCAGCTTTCAACCAGATTCACCTTTTCACGGGCTGGAAGGGCTGAAGCACATGGGAACTGCAATGGTTCCAGCCATCTACAACCCACACCTCGCCGACCGGGCATTGGAGATTGAGACCGAAGCAGCCTACGAGATGGCCCGGCGGCTGGCTCGCGAGGAAGGCCTTCTCGTAGGGATCTCCGCTGCGGCTGCGGTTGTGGCCAGTGTCAAGATTGCTCAGGAAGAGGCTACGGCGGGACGCAGCGCCGTCATCGTGACCGTTCTGCCTGATGCGGCCGACAAATATCTATCTGAACGCTTCTGGGAGGAGGGTGCGTGGGCGTACTCCATATGAACCGCGCCGTTTATGAGGCCATTCGCGCTCACGGCGAACAAACCTATCCCAACGAGTGCTGTGGGGCGCTGCTGGGGCTTTCCATGCCGGACGGCTGGAATGTGGTTGCCGCGGTCGAAGCTGGAAATACCCGCACCGACTCAGCCCACAACCGGTACCAGATTGCGCCGCTCGAACTGGTCAAGATCGAACGCGACGCGCGGCGGCAGGCTCTGGAGATTGCCGGCTTTTACCACTCCCACCCCGACCACCCCGCGCAGTGGTCGCAGACTGACCTGGCGGAGGCGCATTGGCTGGGCTGCTGCTATGTGATCACAGCGGTTGCCCAGGGCAAAGCTGCGGTGACCAACTCCTTTTTGCTGGCGGGTACAACGGAGGAAGAAAAGCGCTTCGAGTTGGGTACTATTCTGGTAGACGATGAACTTCCAGAGAATCTGCCATCCTGAGCAACACGACTCGCATCAGCAAGTTACGGCGAAGGGAATGAACGCCTCGCCACAATTGCCCCGTGCCCCGTTCTTGCGACTTTTTTTGTCGCAAGGGCGGGAGACCACGAACCTCGATCGGGACCTCGTTCATCAGGAGCAGCCTGACTCGCGCCGCAAGTTACGTCTGCAATGAACCCCGTGCAAGAGTCGCCACATTAGCTCCGTGCCCCATCCATTCGCTTTTTTCTGGCGAATGGGTGGGAAACCTCAGCCCTCACCCAACCTTGTTCAAGGGGAGCGAAGCGTACTTTAGCGGACTCGAAAGCTGCCATGACCGCACTCGAAGGGGGCCTGCTTCTGCCTTTCGCTTGGTCTCCGCATCGTATGATTACCCAAGCGAATCAAAACAAGTACACGTGAGGAATGTCGCACATGATTATCTACATCCCTACTCCACTGCGGGTCTACACGGGTGGCAAGGATAGCGTCGAAGTCGAAGCGCCCACCGTTGCACAGGCTCTGGAAGCCCTCACCCAGGCTCACGGCGACTTGCGCAAACACCTGTTCACGCCCGAGGGCAAGCTGCGCGCTTTTGTTAACCTGTACTTGAACGACGAGGACGTCCGCTACCTGCCGGCCAGGGAGGCATCGGTCGTCACTGCCAGCGACACGCTCTCCATCATCCCCTCGATCGCGGGGGGTTGCTGACCAGGGCGAGCCGATTGCAAAAGGGGTCCGCGGCGAATTGCATCGGGCTGTCTTCACTCGTTAAATTCTTCACTTACTCACTTGGAAGGACCCATGCCAACCATCACCGAATCCACCGCCCTGCCTGAACTGTCGACCGACGACCTCTCCCGCTACTCGCGCCACCTGATCCTGCCCGAGGTCGGCATGGAGGGCCAGCGCCGCCTGAAAGCTGCACGCGTTCTGTGTGTGGGCACCGGCGGCCTGGGATCGCCCTTGGCACTCTACCTGACCGCCGCGGGCATCGGCACCCTGGGCCTGGTTGATTTCGATGTGGTGGATTCCAGCAATCTGCAACGCCAAATCATCCATTCCACCAAGGACATTGGCCGCAAGAAAATCGATTCCGCCGAAGAGAAGCTCAGCGCTCTCAATCCCGCCATCAACATCGTCAAGCACGAGACGATGCTGTCGAGCGCCAACGCGCTCGAAATCATGAAGGACTACGATATTGTGGCCGACGGAACCGACAATTTCCCAACCCGTTACCTGGTCAACGACGCCTGTGTACTGCTGGGCATACCCAATGTGTATGGGTCGATCTTCAGGTTCGAAGGACAGGCGAGCGTGTTTGCGACCAAAGCCGGCCCCTGCTATCGCTGCCTTTATCCCGAGCCGCCGCCGCCGGGCCTGGTTCCCAGCTGTGCGGAGGGTGGTGTGCTTGGGATCTTGCCGGGGCTGGTCGGAGTGATTCAGGCAACCGAAGTCATCAAGCTCATTCTAGGCAAGGGTGACTCGTTGGTAGGGCGGCTGCTCCTTGTTGACGCGCTCAACATGCGCTTCCGTGAACTGAAGTTGCGCAAGAATCCCGAATGCCCGGTGTGTGGAACCAACCCCACCGTAACCGCACTCATTGACTACGAACATTTCTGCGGGATCGTGCCGGAAACTCCACAGGAGAAGAATTTGAAGAACGGAATTCCCCAGATTACCGTGAAAGAACTCAAGGCACGCCGCGATGCCGGCGAGGATGTCTTCCTCCTTGACGTCCGCGAGCCGTACGAATTTCAGATAGCCCAGATCGGCGGCAAGCTGATTCCGCAAAACGATGTGCCGCAGCGCCTCACCGAAATCCCCCGTGATCGCGAAGTTGTAGTGCACTGCCGTTCCGGCGCGCGGTCGCAGAGGATCGCCGAGTTCCTGAAGCAGTCAGGATACACGCAGGTAGTGAACCTCGCCGGCGGAATTCTAGCCTGGAGCGACGAGATCGATCCCTCCGTGCAGAAGTACTGATACCACGACCGCTTGATTGTGTAATTCGCGCTCAGACTGTGGGTGCCCCAGGTCTCGCGTTTGAGACCTGGGAGACCGCAAATCTACACAGTCATGATACAAAAGGGTGCCAAGAGACTTGACGAATCATCCCAGAAGTGGGATAAATAATGACAAGGTTTCCCGTACCAGGTGAAAGGCCGCTTTACTGGATCGGGTCATCGATCGGGGACATCGCCAAGTTCCCATCGGCAGTGCAGCGGACTGTTGGCTTTGCCCTCAGCGCGGCCCAATTCGGCGGCAAACACCCCTCTGCAAAGCCATGGAAGGGCGAAGGGCCAGGAATCCTGGAAGTCGTGAAGGATTACCACGGAGATACTTACAGGGCGATCTACACCGTTCGGTTTGCCAAAGCAGTTTATGTGCTGCACGTTTTTCAGAAGAAATCGCCCCGCGGGATTGCCACACGTCAATTCGACATCGCCCTGGTCAAAGAGCGGTTAAGAATCGCCCAGAGGGATTACGAGGAGAAGCATGTCTAGACTCGCGACAGGCCAAGTCACCCGAAGCAGCGGCAATGTGTTTGCCGATATGGGCCTTCCTGACGCCGCCGAACTGCACACCAAAGCCCGCCTCTGCGCAGCCATCAACCAGATTGTCGAACGCGAGAAGATTACGCAGGCCGAGGCAGCCTCCAAGCTCGGAATCAACCAACCAAAGGTCTCCGCCCTGCTTAACTTCAAGCTTGAAGGTTTCTCAGTCGAACGTCTAATGCACTTTCTGGTCTCTCTAGGTCAAGATGTGGAGATTCACATTAAGCCCAAACCGAGTTCCCGTTCCGCCAGAATTGCTGTCAAAGCCGCTTGAATCTAAGTTTTGCTTGGAGCCGTAATGATCAAGGTCGCGTTTCTCTACCCGAATAAGCCGGGAAGCCGCTTCAACGCCGATTACTACATCGACGTACACATGCCTCTGGCCATCCGGCTCCTGAAACCGTCTCTCAAGGCGGTGTCGGCAGAGATCGGGCAAAGCGCCGCCATGCCGGACCAGCCGCCGCCGTTCCATGCGACCTGTGCATTTACCTTCGAGTCAGTCCAGGCATTCACAGAAGCAGTGATGCCTCACTACGTCGAGCTTCAGGCGGATATCCCCAACTACACCGACATCGAGCCAGTGGTGCAAATCAGCGAAGTCAGGATCTCCGAATAGCCTCGCGATGGCTTCAGTGCGCCAGTTCCACCGGCCCAGGCCGCGCCGTCTCGCCACTCCTGCCAGCCTCATCCAGTTTGCCGAAAATCATCTTACCGCTGGCCGTCTGTAGAACGCTGGTGACGGAAATCTCGACAGCCTTGCCGATCAGCTTGCGCGCATGATCCACCACGACCATGGTGCCGTCGTCCAGGTAGCCAACCCCCTGGTTGAACTCCTTGCCTTCCTTGAGGATCAACACATTCATCTTCTCGCCCGGCAGCACGACCGGCTTCAGCGCGTTGGCCAGGTCATTGATGTTCAGGACCTCAACGTGGTGAAGGTGCGCCACCTTGTTGAGGTTGAAGTCGTTGGTGACGACCTTGGCTTCCCACTTCTTGGCCAGTTCGAGGAGCTTCAGGTCGACCTCGCGGATCGACGGGAAATCGTCGGGCACAATCTGCACCTGGATGTTGTTGCTCGACTGCATGCGCTGCAGCATGTCGAGACCGCGGCGACCCCTTTGCCTCTTTGACCCGTCAGTCGAATCGGCCACCACCTGCAGTTCGCGCAGCACAAACTCCGGCACCACCATCATTCCGTCAATGAACCCGGCCTCGGCAATGTCTGCGATGCGGCCATCGATGATGACGCTGGTGTCAAGCACCTTGGCGCTCTTGCGCGTGGGCTTTTCGCCGCTGAAGATGGTGCCGAGCGCCGCCGGATTGAGCAGGTCGCCCTTGCTGGCTCCGACCAATAACCCAACGTAGGTCATCAGAAGCAATACAAAAATCTGCAGCGTGGCCGAACTGGCAGCGTTCAAGGGCGCGGTTTTCAGTACCAGGCAAAACAGAAACGCGCCAAAAATCCCCAGCACGCTGCCCGCTACGGCGCCGATAAGACGCCGCAGCGTCAGCGCTCGTACGCGAAGTTCGAACACGATCACAGCGCCAGCCGCCGCAGCGCCGGCACCTGCACTCACCCATCCATCCAGCCCGAATGGGTGAAGGAAATAACAAACCCCGGCAAGGAGGGCTACAAAGAGAAAACGAACAAGAATGAGATCCATAAAATGCCAACTCCCGCTTGCGTTGGAGAAAAAGGTTCCAACCTGGGCACAAGTCGCGAGTATGCCGATTTCCAGCTAGTGTCGTCAAGAGAAGAATGTTGCTTGGCCGCGAACGCCGATCCAGGACCATAAACTGAAAGCGTTATCAAGGCCCCAGAGAAGTGCCTGGTCTAAGCAAGCTGCGGAAAAACTCAAAACGGTGAAGGGTACGGGCTTCAGCCCGTACATTACCCCTGCAATATCAACCTGGGCTTTAGCCCCTGAGGGATTCTTTCCTCGAATTTCGCAGCAAATCTTGAGTTTTTCCGCAGATTGAAAGACTTCTGGGGCCGACGCCCGCCCTTCCCTCCACCCTACTGTTTGTTCACGTCCACGTAGTAGAGATCCGTCGCGACCTTGAAGTCATCCTTGCCGAGCGGCGTCTGCATCGACTGCCACTTCGTCGTCGGATGAATGATCTGCCAATGCTCCGGCATGCCCACGCGCACCGGCATCGCGAAGCTGTCCTCATCCGCGTCCCACTTGTACATCACCATCCCCGGAGCCTCGCCAAACAGAAGCTCCAGCCGCGGAATCGCCACGTGGCGCAGATACTGGTCGAAGATCGGCGTCAGATTCATCCCGGTATGCAGATTGAACCATGCCACCACGTCTTCCGTCATGATGTTCTGATACTTGAAATGCTGATAAAAATCGTGCAGCAGCGCCCACCACTTGGCATCGTCGTTCACCACGCTCCGCAGCGTGTTGATCATCAAGGCGCCCTTGAAGTACTGGTCCTGCGTGGGCTCCGCATTCACTCCGCGCTCGGCGACGATCCGGCGCAAACCGACCACCTTCGGCTTCAGCCCGCCAAGGTACTTGAGCGCGTCGTCGTGCCCCCAGCGGTATTCCACATAGAGGGCTTCAAGGTAAGTCGTCCAGCCTTCATGAATCCACATGTCGGACGAGTCTTGCGCCGTGATGCTATTCCCAAACCACTCATGCCCGCTCTCGTGAATGATGATGAAGTCAAAACGCGTGCTGATGCCCACGCCCGTCCAGTCGCGCCCCATATAGCCATTCTTGAAACCATTCCCATAGGCGACCGCGCTCTGGTGTTCCATGCCCAGGTAAGGCACCTCCACCAGCTTGTACCCGTCCTTGATAAAGGGATACTCGCCAAAATAATGCCGGTAGGCCTCAATCATTCCCTTGGCCTGTGCAAACTGGATCTTTGCCTTATCGAGATCCTCCGGCAGCACATAAAAATCCATCGGCAGCTCGCCCAGTTGATCGGAAAAGTGAACATAATTGCCAATATTCAGCGCCACATCGTAATTGTTGATGGGGTAATGCACGTGCCAGTCCCAGCGCGTATAGCCATCGCCCAGGTCCGTCTTGCCGACGAACTTTCCATTAGACACATCAACCAGGTCGTTCGGAATCGCAACACTGATGTCCATGCTCTCGACTTCGTCCTTCCACTGGTCCTTGTCCGGCCACCACATGCTCGCGCCCGTCCCCTCGCAAGCGGTATTGATCCAAACATGGCCGGAAGGATCTTTCTTGAACGTCATGCCCCCAAAACGCCCCGTCTCCTCGGGATGCCCGGAGTAATAAAAATCGATCGAGTAGACTTGGCCGGCGTGCAATGTTTCAGGAAAGTCCACGAACACCGCGCCGGTGTCTCGCTCATACTTGAGCGTCTTCGAATCCATGAGAATTTTATCGATAGTGAGCGAGTCGCGCAGATCGAGTTGAATGCGCGTACCGTCTTTCAGCATTTTGAAGCGGACGGTGTTCTTGCCGCTAACCCACTGTTTATCCGGATCGACGCGAATGTCCAGGTGGTAATAGAGCAGGTCGTTGTTGGCACGATAAGGGCCGTAAGCGCCGCGCAGCATGTCATAGCGCGTAGGAATCGGCGCACCAGCATCGTTTGGGCTAATCCGCTTCTTTTGCGCGGCTGGAACAGGCGTAGCCGGTGCAGGTGTGGTAGCCGGAGCCTCATTGGGTTTCGTTGTCGCCTGCGGGGTGGTCTCTTGCGGGGTCGGGGCGGATGGAGCAGGAGTGTCGGGCTTGGTTGCCGTTTGCTGAAGAGCTTGAGCCGGGAATGAAACCGCGATGGCTGCGCACAGAGCCAGAAGCCTGGATGTGCAAAATAGAGAGTCAAGGAAATGCATGGGGTTATCCTAATAGCCGAGCCCGAATCCCGTGAAAAACTCACGTCGGAGGGAGGCGAGGGTTTCAACCCTCGCGTAAGGCTAATTAAATCGCTGTCGGCTTTAGGGCTTATCCGTAAATAACGATAGTCTGTCTCCAGGGCGGGTGGCCCCGATCCCGGGATATTTCCAAACCGCCAATGAGGGTGCCCCCTGTCCCTCGCATTCGGGGACCGGGGATGCCACAGACCTCAACCCGGAACCCGTTCGCGATAC
>JBELAI010000171.1:0-12904 GCA_049508975.1 Occallatibacter sp.
TCACCAGATTCGCTTTGCTTTCTGCAAGCAACAACAGACGCTCGATCGCGCGATCAACAATCTACAGAAGCTTCAGTCAGGACAATACCGATGAGCACAAGAAAGCAAGATTCGATTCTGCAGGGAATTCACGTTGTGGACGGCGGCATGGCCACGGAACTCGAGTATCTTGGGGCCAAGATCGATGGACCGCTTTGGTCGGCGCACGTGTTAGAGGACGCGCCAGAGAAAGTCATTGCCGTGCATCGAGCTTACATCGAAGCTGGAGCGCAATGCATTCTGACCTCCAGCTATCAGGTTTCACGCATGGGCTATGCGGAGTATGGTCTGGCCGCTGAGAGAGCCGATGCAGCGTTGCTTCGTTCGATCGAAACTGCGCGCGCGGCCTGCGCGGAATTTCCAGAGCGCCGGATTGTGGTGGCCGCATCGCTGGGACCGTATGGCGCGGCCCTGCACAACGGATCCGAATATCACGGCAACTACGGTTGCAGTTTTGCTGATATGGTTGGCTTCCATCGCGAGCGAATTCGCGTGCTTGTGGAAGAGAGTTCGGATCAGAGCGTTCCCGATTTACTTGCGTTCGAAACTCTGCCCTCGCTCGACGAGGCGTTGGCCATTGGCGAAGCATTGGCACCGTGGCCTGAGTTGGCGGCATGGTTCTGTTTTACCTGCAAGGATGACAAGCATGTGGCTCATGGCGAACTGCTCAGCGAGTGCGCCGCAGAGGTTGCGCGCTTTCCGCAGGCGATGGCCATTGGGCTAAATTGTACGCATCCTGCGCTCGTGCCTGACCTGATTGGCGAATTGCGCCGCGCATCCAATCAACCGGTCGTGGTGTATCCAAACTCCGGCGAAGAATGGGATGCTGTGAGCCGTTGCTGGACCGGCAAAGGTGATCCGGTCAGCTATGGAGCCAAGGCTGCCGAGTGGTTTGCTGCCGGAGCGCAGATCGTGGGAGGTTGCTGCCGGACACGCCCCGCACATATTCGACAAGTGGCGGAAGCAGCAATCCGGCTGCATTGAATCTCAGTTCGCAACGACTGGCAACTCGATGCTGCTGGCCTTTCCCGGCGCGTGATAAATGCGCTGCGTAGCCTTCTGATAGTCGCTTGGCTTGGCCCAGAAAATATTCTGGACATACGTTTGCGGGTTGCGGTCATAGAGCGGAAACCAACTGGATTGCACCTGCACCATAATGCGATGGCCGGGCAGAAAGACGTGATTGGCCGGAGGCAAAGCGAAGCGATAGGCGAGAGGTTGGCCAGCGAGTATCGGCTTCGGAACGGCAAAGCTCTCGCGATAACGGCCACGGAAAATGTCGGCTGCGATCATGAGTTGATAGCCACCCATGTTGGGTTGATCGGCCACTTCGTCTGGATATACATCGATCAGTTTCACTACCCAGTCGGAGTCGGTTCCACTGGTAGAGGCCACCAGGTTCGCGATGGCCTGCCCCGTAATGTGCACCGGCGCTGCAAGCACGTCTGAGGTAAAGGCCAGAACGTCGGTACGACCGGAGGCTTCCCGCTGATCGTCGACTAGCCATTGCGGCCAAGTCAATGGAAGATCATAGCCAATAGGCTGATTGGGACGAGCGCGAAATGGAACAGGCTTGGCTGGGTCCGAGATGTACTCGTCAAAAACAGCGTCTGTGGAGGCGGGCGGCGCAAAGGACAGTTTTAGGCCTGCTTCAAGATAGAGCGGCTTTGTCGCCGGAGTCGAGGGCCACGCAGAAAGGCTCTGCCAACGATTGACGCCGGTCTCGAAGGCCGTTACCGGCGCGATCTCCGCCTTCGGTGCATCGTCTTTCAAATAGCGATCAAGGAACGGCCGCAGAACGTTCTGGCGAAACCATGCGCCGGTATCGCTTCCAAAACGAATCGCGCCGAGCGCGGATGCCTCCTTGATTTCCTGTCCGTGATGCCAGGGGCCAAGAGCGAGAAAAACCTTGTCGCTGCCTGTGTCCAGCGGCTTGATGGCCTTGTAGACGGCAATGGCTCCATAGATGTCTTCCTGATCCCACAGGCTATGCACGAGCAGCACAGGTACTTTGAGAGGTTGCGCGGCAAGTACTTTGTCCACGGCCTGGTCGCTCCAGAATGCATCGTAGCTAGGGTGGGCCAGAATCTTGCGCCAGAATCCCATCTGCTCCATACCGTGACGGCGTCCCAACTCGCCTGCTGATCCGGCTCGCAGATAGAGGTCGTAGTCATCGAAGTTCGAACTCCACCACTTGGCGTCGGCGTCGTTTGCGCGCGATCCATCCTGTTCGTAGATGTAAGCCATATTCTGCTCGCGGAATGCGCCGTTGTGGAACCAATCGTCGCCCATCCATCCATCGACCATCGGATTCATCGGCACTGCCACCTTCAACGCCGGGTGCGGGTTGATCAAAGCCATCAGTGGCAGAAAGCCATCGTAGGAGATTCCGAGTATGCCGACCTTGCCGTTTGTCTCGGGAATGTTTTTGATCAGCCAATCGATGCTGTCGTAGGTGTCGGTGGATTCGTCAACCGGAGTTGGATTCTGCGGCCCATGAATAGGGCGGTTCATCACGTAGTCGCCCTCCGATCCGTACTTGCCGCGAATGTCCTGCACGACGCGGATGTAGCCGCCTTCCACGATCACGTCGGTGGCATTGTCGTATCCATAGAGAATCGAACCCAGGTGAGAACTGGCTGCGTGACCGGTCAATTCCTTGGCACTGTACGGAGTGCGCGTCAGCAGGATTGGCGCATTTCTGGCGCCTTTGGGAACCAGGATGACGGCATAAAGCTTCACACCATCGCGCATCGGAATCATCGCCTCGCGACGAACGTAATCGAAGCTGTCGGTTGCAGGCGTGAACTTCGCCGGGGTCTCGCTGGGGTAATCGGGGTAGGCTGGCTGAGCGGGATACGAAGCGTTGGATTGTGCGACAGCAGTGATGAGCGAAACGGTCAGGGCAAAAATGGCCATTGTGGCAGTGCGGCATAATTGGCTCATGATGCAATCCTTTCGGCCGGCAGTGATGCGTTCCTCTTGAGGGTAACGGTTTTGCGATAAAGAACGGAAGTCGTTTTTTTTTGAGCTGGAATGTTCTGGCCTGTGCTGAATCGAAGCAGACAATCCGCTGCGACGATCCGTTCAAAGGCTTGACACGTAAACAATCCCGCTTTAGCCTGAAAGAGTTGTCTGCCGACAATCGCTCGGCAGGCAGGCAAGGAAAGGAATCGATGTCCAATCTGCTCACTCCCACGATGTGTATGTGCCGCTGTCAGGGCTGCGCTGTGCGGGAGTGTTCGCTGGGCTAGATTTCGAATCAGAATCTCGAATCCCTGCGACCCACCCGCCAGAAGGCGCGGTGGGTTTTTGATTGATTGTGAACGGTTTTTCTAACCACTGGTATACAAACGCCGGTGGCGAAGCGGCTAACGCGCGGGTCTGCAAAATCTGCACTTGCGGGTTCGTTTCCGCTCTGCGCCCTACTTTCAATGAAACGACCAGGAGTGACTGTGCCTCATGCTTCTCGAATGCGAATGGCCATGCGCAACCCAGGCGGAGGCAGGCCAGGTTTGAGAGTCTGAGTAACTCGCTCGATCTCCTAACTGGCAGCCGCCTGGGATACTCTGGGCGGCCTCATTGTTTTAGACATTCTTCGACCAGATGCAAAGGAGATTGCATTGAACACTCAAGATCTGCAGGACTCGACAGTTGCAATTCGCGGCGGACGATCGCTGGATTCTCACGCCAGTTCGATTCTCTTCCCGCTCTATCAGACCAGCACGTTTGTCCACGATGCTGTCGGAGTCGACAAGGGATTCAGTTACTCGCGTGTTTCCAACCCGACCGTCGATGCTCTGGAGAAGGCCATTGGAGCGCTGGAGAGAACACCCCCGGCCGTTTGCTTCCGCACAGGAATGGCCGCCATCACAACACTCTTTTTGTCTGTGCTGAAATCGGGAGATCACGTCGTCCTTTCCGATGTTGTATACGGCGGAACGATGCGCCTGTTCCGAGAGGTTTTCGATCATCTTGGAATTACCGCATCGTTTGTGGACAGTTCCGATGTGAACAACGTGGAAGCCGCAATTACGCCTGCGACGCGCATGGTCTTCATCGAGACGCCCGGCAATCCAACGCTGAAGCTGGCGGACATCGAAGCTATCGCGCAGATTGCAAAGCGGCATTCGATTCTGCTTGCCGTTGACAACACTTTTCTGACTCCGATTCTTCAAAAGCCGCTCGAACTCGGCGCAGATATTTCCGTGCTCTCGACGACCAAGTACATTGATGGCCACAACGCTACCGTCGGTGGATCGCTGGCCACGCGCGACGAGAATCTACTGGAGCGTCTGCGCCTGATCCGCAAGACGATTGGCACGACACAAGCACCCTTCGAGGCATGGCTGACACTGCAAGGGATGAAGACTCTGCCGGCGCGTCTCCGCCTGCACTGCGAGGGGGCAGCGCGCATCGCAAGCTGGCTTGAGGCTCACCCGTCGGTCGAGCGCGTTTACTATCCAGGATTGGATTCGTTCCCGCAGAAGGCCCTGGCCGAGAAGCAGCAACGCGCTCCCGGCGCCATGATTGCCTTCGAACTGAAAGCCGGAAATGAAGCGGCTATCCGGGCATTGAATAACGTCAAGCTCTGTTCGCGCGCGGAAAGTCTCGGTGGGTTGGAGACGTTGATCACGCATCCCTCTTCAACGACGCACGCGGATCTTGATCCAGAATTGCGGCGCGGGTTAGGCATCCCTGATGGCCTTATCCGCCTTTCTGTCGGGTTGGAGGCCGCGAAAGATATTATCGCCGACCTTGAACAGGCGCTAACCGACGCGCATTGAGCCGCTCAACAACCAGAAAATGGGGTGGTTGAAAGAAATGGGGCTTGCCAGATGGAGGGGGCTATGGTACATTTCAACTATGAGCTTGATTAGCCCCATGACCGCCACGATGTGTTGTTGTACAGCGATGTGCTGTACGCAATCGCATTCTGGCGCGAGGAAATGGCTAAGCTAAAGAGAGTTGCAAGCTGCCGCCTCCAAGAGATCCACCGCCAGAGTTCGAACTGGCAGGTGGATTTTTTATTTGGACTTGAGGCGAATGCAGCAGTCAGGGCGTCCGCCGAACCAATTCAAGGTGAGGAAATCATGGGCGTTGCTGAGATTCGCGTTGAAGAACTGAAACAGCGGCTGGATGCGGGCGAAAGTCTATTTCTGCTCGACGTGCGCGACGAATACGAATATGAAATCTCCAATATCGGCGGGCAATTGATTCCGCTTCCCGAACTGGCCAAGCGAGTGAATGAACTCGACGCGAACTTGAACATTGTGACGGTTTGCAAGATGGGACCGCGCGGCGTAAAGGCGGCGCAGGTCTTGCACAAGGCTGGTTTTTCCCACGTCTGGAACCTGACCGGCGGCATTCATGCCTGGTCGGATCGCGTGGACCGGAGTGTGCGGAAGTATTGAGTTTGTTCGATAAGCGCCGGTGGCGAAGCGGTCAACGCGCAGGTCTGCAAAACCACGTATTCGCGGGTTCGAATCCCGCCCGGTGCGCCAAAGTTCGAGTACAAAGCGCCAATCATCCGAAGCAGCAGTCACCCATAGCGCCGAGCGAATGATATGTCAATTCGCAGGCTTCGTTCCTGGCAGTTCCACCGAATTTTTTACTGGACTTTTCAATGATCCAATTCATGCTCAATCTCGGGAATCAGTCTTATCATGCCGCCCGGCAATTGCTGTGTTGCTCCTGTCGTTTCTAGCAGCACCTCTTCCTGACTGAGAATTCATTGTTTCCATCCCGCCTACCAAGATAACTGTATGCGTTTTTCGCATGAGAGGATACGCACGCCGTTTCTTGATCTCCTGTCGAAGCGAATTCCATCGCTTTGACCAATTCAACCTGATTGCAAACAAGGAGGAAGTACAGATGCGCATTTTTTCACATTCCATATCTACGTCAATCTTCAATCGCAGGTCCGCAGTGCTGTTCCTGCTTCTCGCCCTTTCTTTTGCAACGCGCGCCGCACAGGCACAGAGTCTGGGCTATGAGGGGCCGACGGGCATTTTTGTCACGCCCTTGGCCGCAACAGCCGCCTCTCCGGCCAATGGCACCGGGCATCCGGTCATCGCCTATCACGTTCTGGCAGGTGGGCCAGTGATCGGCACCTGGAACACGGTCTCTATCACCGAAGGCTTCGCCAAACGCTTTGAAGTTGGCTACACACGAGAAGATCATGCGGCAGGCAGTACGGCAGGGCTTAGCCCGTTGTGGACCGATGGGCTGAATATCTTCCACGGCAAAGCCAACCTGGTGCCCGAAAACGCCGGTAAAACCAAGTGGGTTCCCGCTATCTCCGTGGGCGGCATCGTGCGCACGAATGACAGCAACGTATTCGATGGGACGAACGGGCAATCCAAGACCAACGGCGACATTTATGTTGTGGCCACCAAGGTCGTCACCCAAATTGAAAGGAAGGTTCCGATTCTGCTCAACGCCGGCGTTCGCGGCACTAATTCCTCGCTGTGGGGCTTGGGCGGCAACGCTCCAGATTTTTCCGCGCGGGCTTTTGGCGCGGTGGCATTTGTCATCACAGGCCCTGGCAAGAGCGCGATCATCCTGGCCTCCGAGGCCGCGCAGCAGCCGCAGACGATCAAAACAACTTCAGCTTCCGGTGTCAGCAGTGGAGTCTTCGATATTCCAACTTCAATCGATTACGCCGTGCGTGTGATTCCTTCGCCGAAACACAAGCTCAACATCGACTTCGGTATCTTGCAAGCGGCTGGCAAAATTGCAACCATTCCTGGCACCCCAACAACTTACGTGGACCTGAAGGCCCGAGCCCGCGCAGCGTTTGGAATCTCGTACGGGTTCTGATCTCGTTTTCAGCAGACAGTGGTCAGTCGAGGGTGTTTCTAGTTTCCCGATACGGGAAGCGCTGGCTGACCACTGGCCGCTGCATTTATTGGATAATCCTGGACTTTTCCACAATCCCTTTACCAGGCGAATCCACGCCTACTACAATCTGTATGTGTTTGATCCAGAAGGAGGCAATCCGTGGCAGAAGAAGTGATCCGCGCCTCGTTGCGCGAAGAAGCTGCATTTCAACTTGCAAATGTAACCAAGACCGCTCCTCAGTTTGGAGCCATCACGCCGCGCTGGCTGGTCCGCTTCCTGGACTGGAAACCGCTGGAGGCGGGCACCTTCCGCGTCAACAAAGTGAACGAGAGCAAGGTGATTGAGTCTCTCTGCGCACATGAAGACGAGTCGCCGCTGCCGACCACATTCGTTGATTATCAGGATGCTCCTCGCGAGTATCGCCTGGGCAGCATCAACGCCGTGCTCAATGTGCATACGCGCGTCTCCGACCTGCTCAGCAATCCCTACGATCAGGTGCGCGAGCAACTTCGTGTTCTCATCGAGAGCGTGAAGGAAAAGCAGGAAAGCGAATTGCTCAACAACGCCGACTACGGCCTGTTGAACAATGTTCCCGACGCGCAGAAGATCAAGACGCGCAAAGGTGCGCCGACACCTGACGATCTGGATGAGTTGTTGGTGAATGTCTGGAAAGAGCCTTCGTTGTTCCTCGCCCATCCGCGCGCCATCGCCGCTTTTGGACGCGAGTGCACACGGCGCGGCGTTCCTCCTCCGACGGTCACTTTGTTTGGCACGCCGTTCCTCACCTGGCGCGGAGTTCCGCTGATTCCCTCTGACAAGATCGCCATCCGCAGCAAGGATCAGACGACGAAGATCCTGCTGGTGCGCGTGGGTGAGAAGAAGCAGGGTGTGGTGGGTCTCTTCCAGCCTGGACTGCCCGGTGAGCAGAGTCCCGGCCTTTCGGTGCGTTTCATGGGCATCGATCAGCGTTCGCTAGCCTCGTATCTTGTCTCGCTCTACTGCTCGGCGGCCGTGCTGACCGACGATGCCATTGCCCTGCTCGAAGACGTGAACGTGGGTCAATACCATGAGTACAAGTAGCCAGACTCTGCCTTCGACCACGCCTCCGGAGATTGCAAGCTGGCCTGCGGGTTTGCCGGGGAGCGAAATACTCGCTCCCAGCCTTCCTTCTCCGGCAGAGTTGGCGCGGTTGGCCAACGCGATCTTCAACGCACTGCCGGAGGACACGCAACCTCCCACGGCAACCGCCGCGGCGGCAGTGCTGCCGTCCAACTCGGCACAGGCCGGCAATCCCTATGCGGTCGTGCCCAGCCCCACTGCGCCTGCCATTCCCGGCGCGGCTGGAATTCTGGCCGATGCCCAGCGGGATCTGCAACCCGTGGGCTTTGTCTCTGTGCCCGACCGTAACATCGCGCCCGATCTGCGTTCAACGAGTGCCGCGCCGGAGCTGCCAGCAAGGCCTGTTGTTCCAGGCGGCGGTGTCAGTCCTGCCACAGGTTCGTCGTTTGGATTTTTGCAGGATGCGCGACCAATTTTCGCTCAACCGGAAGCGCAGTCGGCTGTTGCAGACGCCCCGGCGCAGGCTGCGGGAACATCTGTGCCGAGCGATAATCGCCATGCGGCGATTCCCACAGCGTTGCTTCCCGATCTTTCTCTCTCGCAGCCACCGGCGCCGGCAATTCCCGGCGCATTGAGTGTGAGCGATTCTTCTGCGATTCCCGCCTTCTCATTTCTTGAGGAAGCGCGTCCCATCTTCTCGAATCCATCATCGATTCCCGGTCCTGTCCCTGTTGCGCCACAAACGGCAGGGCCGCAGTCAACCGCCAGCGCTGCTCCGTTTGCTGCTCCGCTCGATCAGAACGCACCGCAACATCCCGGAACCGTGGCTCATGCGCCGGATTACAAAGCGTCTGCCTCAACCAATCCGCAGAGTCAGCTTCGCTCCATCGAGTCGTTCAGCGGCGTCCCTGTCGTCGTTCCAGCGGAAGGACGATCGGAAGTTCCCAGCGGCCTCGGCCTTTCGTCGTACTCCTTCGATGTGGAAACGATTCGTCGCGATTTTCCGATTCTCAATGAGCGGGTTAATGGTCGTCCGCTGATCTGGCTCGACAACGGAGCCACCACGCAGAAACCGCAGTCGGTCATTGATCGGCTCAGCTACTTCTACGAACACGAGAACTCCAATGTGCATCGCGCCGCGCATGAATTGGCCGCGCGTTCCACCGATGCCTACGAATCGGCTCGCGAAAAAACGCGCCGCTTTTTGAATGCCGGTTCCCCGCGCGAAATCGTTTTTGTGCGCGGTGCGACAGAGGCTATCAATCTTGTGGCGCAAAGCTGGGGACGGCAGAACATTCAGAAGGACGATGAGATTGTCGTCACCTGGATGGAGCATCACGCCAACATCGTTCCCTGGCAGATGCTGTGCGCAGAAAAGGGCGCGCGGCTGCGGGTTGCGCCGGTCGATGACTCCGGTCAGGTGTTGCTCGACGAGTACGAAAAGCTGCTGGGTCCGAGGACGCGGCTGGTTTCGATTGCACACGTCTCCAACGCGCTGGGCACAGTTCTTCCAGTGCAGGCGATGACCGAGGCCGCGCATCGTCACGGTGCCCGCGTGCTGGTGGATGGCGCACAGGCCGTCTCGCATATGCGCGTCGATGTGCAGTCCATCGGCTGCGACTTCTATGTCTTCAGCGGTCACAAAGTCTTCGCGCCGACTGGCATTGGCGTTGTTTATGGCCGCTCCGAGGTGCTGGATCAGATGCCTCCCTGGCAGGGTGGCGGCAACATGATCCAGGACGTGACCTTCGAGAAGACGCTTTACCAGCCGCCGCCGCAGCGTTTTGAAGCCGGCACGGGCAATATAGCCGATGCTGTCGGACTCGGCGCGGCCATTGATTATCTTGATCGCGTCGGCATTGCCAATGTCTCGCGCCACGAGCATATGCTCTTGACGTATGCGACTGCCGCGCTGCTGAAGATTCCAGGGCTTCGCATCATCGGCACCGCGAAAGAGAAAGCCAGCGTGATTTCTTTTGTGATGGACGGCTTGCGCACGGAAGAGATCGGCGACTATCTCAACCGCAAGGGCATTGCAGTGCGCGGCGGCCATCACTGCGCGCAGCCGATTTTGCGCCGCTTCGGTTTGGAGAGCACGGTGCGCGCAACGTTTGCGCTTTACAACACCTGCGAAGAAGTTGATGCGCTGGTGGCGGCTCTGTGGGATCTGAGGCAGGGACGCTCGACGGGAATCGTGTAACGCAAGACGGAAACAGATTCACTGGGGTGGATTCAGCACCACGAATCCACCTGAGTGACTGATATAAATTCGATGGAAGATCGACGCCGGCAACAGGCCAGCCGCATCGAAAGCGACTCCCTGCCGAGACCTCACCACATCCAGATCATTCACAACCGTCGTGCCGATTTTGATGGAAGTATGAGAGTGCAGCGCGGTTCCATTCGTCCCGCTGCTGAATGCCATCGATCCGGCCCAAGGCTGGGATCGGACAGAGCCGGACCGTGCCGGAAACAATTCCAGCATCTTTGCGCCTGTATCCAACTGCAATTGCGCCTTGCCATTGCCTACATCCATAAACTCTGCATCCAGCAACAAGCGGTTGGTGGTAAGCGCGCCTTGGTAGCTGCCGATCGGCTCGAATCGACATCGATCCCCAGCGGGAACATCTCCGCCTAAACGCAGCGTGCGCTCCTTGTAGTCGATGAGAAAGTCGAAGTTCGAAAGAAAATCCTCTCCTAGCACTCCGCGAATGCCAGGAGCTTTGAGCTTCACCTGGTCCAGCCGATCAATCACGGCTCCAAGTTCTGAGATTTCGGAACGGCCTACCCGCACGGCCTTCAGACGCGCCAACTGATCCTCTCTCACGTCTGAAACTGTAGTAAGCGAGGCCTTGCCGATGACTGGAAGCTGCAACTGCCGCGCAAGTGAGGGATCGATCACAGTATGTGTAGCGCCAGTATCTAAAAGAAAATTAAAGGGGCCTGCATCATTGAGCATAGCCTGAACAATAATCAGGTAACCGTCGCCTAATTTGAACTTTATGATATCGCTGGATTGCTTTCCTTGCGCCGCCAAATCCGCAGGCATCGCAAACAGGAGCAAGAGAAAAACCGGCCAGACAGGCCGACATCGGTTTGGCCAACAACATCGAACGAGTAGAAGACGGGCCGCCTGCATGATTGCCTTCCCATCGGCAACGCTCTCAAATCTTTGAGCGTTCACTGACCAAAGAATGTACTCCAGGTCATGGAAGATTGTCTACAAGTGGGAAAGTAACGCTATTCTGAGTCGCATTCTGTGTTTCTGGTCACACCATTTGTTCCAGAATTTCGTTGAGGCGCTGCATTTCATTCTGCAAAACATGTTGCGCCCGCCCGGTAAACAAGATGCCGGACGGGCGCGGTTGGTTGTTCATTCGATAAGAGCTACTTGGCCACTTCGAACTTGCCGGTCAGGGGTGCCCGAACCACTCGGTTGGCGCACGTAATCGGCATGTGCCCAAAACTACTGGTTCTCAGCGGCCTTGGTTACATCTTTCAAGGCATCGGCAAATGGTTTGGCGTCTTTGGTGCGGTGAATGCGGCCATTGAACACATCGTCAAACGTGATGTAGGGATACAGATGATGGGATTTGGCCTGCTCTTCGAACTCAGCCTTCAACGCTTCCAGCTTTTCCGGATACTTTTTGGCCAGATCGATGCGCTCGGTGGGGTCGTCGTTCAGGTTGTAAAGTTCCCAGGCACTTTCATCCAGTGGCTTTGTGCTTGGCCCAAGACCATTGAGAAAGCTGTTCGGGTAGGCCAATTCAGCCTTCCACCCATTGTCGTAAATCGACCGCGCGCCGAAGATGTAGTAATACTGCAGCGTGTGGCGGGTGGGTGCCTTGGCATCGTCAAACGAGTAAGCCAAAGACGTTCCTTCAATCGGCTGCTGCTTGATGCCCCTGATCTCCTCCGGAGCTTTGATGCCCACCAGATCGAGAGTCGTCGGTAGAAGATCGATGACATGGCTGTACTGCGTGCGAATGCTGCCCTTGTCCTTGATGCCCTTCGGCCATGAGACGATGAGCGGATTGTGTGTGCCGCCTTCGCTGTTGGCATCCGCCTTCCAGTACTTGAACGGAGTGTCGGCCGCTTGCGCCCAACCCAGCGGGTAATTCCCCCAAATGGCGTTAGGCGTACCGATCTCGTCAATCTTTTTCAGGTTGTACTGGATATGTTCTTGCTCCGATACAGGCTTTCCAAACAAAGGGCGATCGATCTCCCCGTTCAGCGTGCCTTCTTTGCTGGCTCCATTGTCGCCAATGGAGATGAAGATCAGCGTGTTGTCGAGCTGTCCAATCTCCTTCAGGTGATTGACCAGGCGGCCAATTTCAAAGTCAGTGTAAGTCAAGTAGCCTGCGTACACTTCCATGAAGCGAGCGTAAAGCTTTTGCTCGTCCGGCGTCAGCTTGTCCCATGCCTCGATGTTCGGATTGCGATCAGGAAGGATCGCATTGGTGGGAATCACGCCCAGTTTCTTCTGGCGCTCAAAAACCTCCTCGCGGTAAGCATCCCATCCCTTGTCGAACTTGCCCTTGTATTGGTCGCTCCAGTATTTGTCTACCTGGTGCGGAGCATGAGTGGCGCCGGGAGCGTAATAGAGGAAGAACGGCTTGTCCGGCGCGGCTTTCTTCTGACGATCAATATAGCTGATCGCCTTATCGGTGATTTGATCGCTGAGGTGGCGGCCATCGGTGCGGACGTGCGCCTGATCTTCCACCAGGTCCGGCTTGTACTGGTCGGTTTGCGAGCCAAGGAAGCCGAAGAAGTGGTCAAAGCCCTTTCCGGTTGGCCAGTGATCAAAGGGGCCTGCGTCGGTCGCCTCTTCGTCTGGGGTTACGCCATACTTGCCGACCGCAAAGGTGTTGTAGCCGTTGTCGCGCAGGATCTCGGCGATGGTTCCGGCCGTTGCGGGTACACGGCCATCCCAGCCGGGAAATCCGGCGGACATGATCGTGTG
>JBELAI010000172.1:0-13192 GCA_049508975.1 Occallatibacter sp.
GCGCCTGAATGCCACGTCTGAAGTGGTCTCCGCATGCCCTGCGGGATGTAGCGCGGCTACACGACTTTTTGTCTTCCAAGAGCCGCGATGCGGCCAGGCGCGCGGTCAGGACGATTCGGCAGGGACTGAAGCTGCTCGGCAAGAACCCAGAGATCGGCCGCCCAGTCGAGGAGTTACCCGCGGAGTTTCGCGAATGGGTGATCGAGTTCGGGAGCGGCGCTTACGTGGCCATGTATCGGTACGATGGCAAGGTAGTGATGATTCTGGCCGTGCGGCATGGGAAGGAAGTCGGTTACTGATCGCCACTCGCAAGTGAGAATAAAGAGGCGCGCGCCGAAGGAGCGATTGCGATGGCTGTGAAGAAGAAGCCTGCTGAGAGTGGCGTGGTCGAGGTGGAGGCGTACCTGGCGCAAGTGCCTGAGCCGGCGCGGACTACGCTCGAGAAGATACGGGCCATGATCCGGGCTGCGGCACCGAAAGAGGCGACGGAGGCGATCAGCTACAACATTCCGTCGTTCCAGTACAAGGGCGGATTGGTCTGGTACGCCGCATTCAAGAAACATTGCAGCTTCTTTCCCATGGATGCTTCTTTGGGGGAGGAGTTTGCGGAAGAGCTCAAGAATCTCAAGACCTCGAAGGGGACGATTCAGTTTCCGTTGGACAAGCCGCTGTCGAAGAACCTGGTAACGAGGATCGTAAAGTCGCGCGTGGCGCTGAACAAGATGAAGGCGGCTGGACTGAGAACTGTCTTGGGGTGATTTAGATCACACTGTTCGACGCATCCGAACGCGTATAAGGGATTTGCCATGTGTTTAGCGATACCGGGAAAAGTCGTTGGAATTGCCGAAGAGAACGGACTCCGCATGGGGCGCGTGGACTTTGGCGGGGTCGTCAAGCGGGTGTGCCTGGACTATGTGCCGGATGTCGAGGTGGGCGACTATACGATTGTCCACGTTGGGTTTGCGCTGTCGAAGATTGACGAAGACGAAGCCTTAAGGACGCTGGAGGTCTTTCGCCAGATGGGCGTGCTTGAGGAGGAACTGGCGGACGGGGACGAGGCTTTTGAGCGGGCGGCTTCGGTGCCTTCCTCGCCGTGTCCCGACGGGAGCTGCGTTCCCAAATGAAGTACCTTACCGAGTTTCGGAATGGCGAGATCGCGCAGCGGATGGCGCGGGAAATCCACGCGATCACGACGCGGCCGTGGAAGATCATGGAGGTTTGCGGGGGGCAGACGCACTCCATTATCAAGAACGGGATCGACCAGATGCTGCCGGCCGGGATCGAGATGATTCACGGGCCGGGATGCCCGGTATGTGTCACCCCGCTGGAGTTGATCGACAAGGCGCTGGCCATTGCTGCGCAGCCGGGTGTGATTTTCTGCTCGTTTGGCGACATGCTGCGGGTTCCGGGGACGGATGCGGATCTTTTTCAAATCAAGGGCGCGGGCGGGGACGTGCGCGTGGTCTATTCGCCGCTGGACGCGGTGGAGATTGCCGCTAAGAATCCTGACAAGCAGGTGGTGTTCTTTGGCGTGGGGTTTGAGACCACAGCTCCAGCCAACGCGATGAGCGTGCATGTGGCGAAGCGGCGCGGGCTGAAGAATTTCTCGCTGCTCGTGTCGCATGTTCTGGTGCCGCCGGCGATTGCGGCGATTCTGGAGTCGCCTGGCAACAAGGTGCAGGCGTTTCTGCTGGCCGGCCATGTTTGCAGCGTGATGGGGTATTGGGAGTATCCGCCGATTGCCGCGAAGTATGAGATTCCCTTGGTCGTCACCGGATTTGAGCCGCTCGATCTGCTGGATGGGATTCGCCGTGCGGTGATTCAACTCGAGGCCGGGCGGCACGAGGTTGAAAACGCCTACGAGCGCATTGTGAGTTTTGCAGGGAACCTGCCGGCGCAGAAGCTGCTTGCCGAAGTATTCGAAGTGACGGACCGGGCATGGCGTGGGATCGGCGTAATTCCCAAGAGCGGCTGGCGGTTGAGCGAGGCGTATCGCGAGTTCGACGCTGAGGAGCGGTTCCACATCACCGGGATTCATACCGAAGAGTCGCCGCTGTGCCGGGCCGGAGATGTGCTGCGCGGCGCCATCAAGCCGGCGGAGTGCGCCGCGTTTGGCAGGGAATGCACGCCCAGGCATCCACTGGGTGCGACGATGGTTTCAAGCGAAGGGGCTTGCGCGGCCTACTTCAACTATGGCCGGTTTCTGTCGGCGGAAGACCTGGCGACAGCGGGGAGCGGGTTGACGCATGCCTGAGATCGCAAATTCCGACACGCCGGTTCTTTCTACTAGCGATGATTCCAAGGGCACTCCGGATTTTTCGAATTGGTCTTGCCCCTTGCCGCTCGTCGGCTATCCGACGATCGTGATGGGCCACGGCGGAGGCGGCAAGCTGGGCAACGAACTGGTGGAGCATCTTTTTCTACCGGCATTCCGCAACGCGACTCTTGAGAACCTGGGCGACGCCGCGGTGCTGAATTTGCCTAGCGGCCGTTTGGCTATGAGCACGGACTCCTTCGTAGTGCAGCCGCTGTTTTTTCCCGGCGGGTCGATTGGCGAGTTGGCCGTGAATGGGACGGTGAACGATCTGGCTGTGTCCGGCGCGGTGCCCAAATATCTGAGCGTGAGTTTCATTCTGGAAGAAGGATTTCCGCTGGCTCAATTGGCTGCGATCGTGGCAGCCATGGCAACCGCCGCGGCCACCGCTGGCGTGCAGATTGTCACCGGCGACACCAAGGTTGTGGAACGCGGGCACGGGGATGGCTGCTACATCAATACCGCTGGAATTGGCGCGCTGCGCGAAGGTATCCAGGTGGGTCCGCAACGGGCAAAACCGGGCGACGCGATCCTGGTTTCTGGAATGATCGGGGACCACGGCATGGCGATCATGAGCGTGCGCGAGGGGCTGGAGTTCGAGAGCCGGATTCGGAGCGACTGCGCGGCGCTGAACGGAATGATCGGCGAGGTTCTGGATGCGGCCGGCCAGGCAGTTCACGCGATGCGCGATCCAACGCGCGGCGGGCTGGCTTCCACGCTGAATGAGATTGCGCAGGCTTCCGGCGTGGGGATTGCGATCGACGAAGCGCGGCTGCCGGTGCGCACCGAAGTCCAGTCTGCCTGCGAATTGCTCGGCCTCGACCCGGTGTATGTGGCCAATGAGGGCAAGGCGGTTTTCTTTGTGGCGCCAGAAGCAGCGGCGCAGGTGCTTGCTGTGCTTAAGGCGCATCCGCTGGGACGGGACGCGGCCGCAATTGGCCGGGTGACCGCTGAGCACAAGGGCATGCTGGTGGCGCGCACTGCGATGGGCGCGAACCGCGTAATTGCACAGCAGATCGGCGAGCAGTTGCCGCGCATCTGCTGAATTAGCCGACGGAACGATTCGCCGACCATCCGCGCAACTGATCTTCACACTCCCCTATACACAGACGACCGCGCCAAGGCTGTCACTCCTTCAGTGAGCAGGTTTGAACATCGCGATGAGTCGCGTCTGTGGGAATCTGCAGATGCGGGAGTATCTTGCCCCATCGAAAATGAAAAGGAGAAATGAATGGGACTGATCATATTGATCATTGTGTTGGTTCTGATCTTTGGTGGTGGTGGCGGATATTACGGCTACAACCGTTGGGGCTATGCGGGGGGCGGAGGCATTGGGCTCGGCACGATTATTGTGATTCTGCTGATTTGCTGGCTGCTGGGCGTCTTCCACTAGAAAGTAGTGGGTGCGGATTACCTCCACGATGCATGGAATAAACTGCAACCTGTCGGGGTAATCCATTTTATCTTTCTGGTTTCGCTAATGCCTATCTCGAAAACTCGAGATGGGCATTAGTGCGTTTGGCCTGGGTTACGAACAAATATACGCAGTAACACGACTTCAAGAAATAAATCAATATTACTCTTGCTGCAGTTAGACATCCGCACCCCACTGAGGTCACGTCTCGATCTCTCGGTCGCTAAGATGATCTCCCTTCAGGTACTTTCGTAAGTCAAATCGCCTGATAATTCAGACCGCTGACTCTGGGACTGCAACTTCACGCCGATGCATTAAAAAGCGCTGATACTGCGACCGCAATTATGTCCAGTTATCGCTCATTCGCCTGTCCAGAAAGGCTGTGCATGCACAATTCAGTGAGAATTAACCTATGCGTTTTCGCTTTGGCTTTGACCGCCGTATCCGGCGTTGCAGTGTTTGGACAGGGTGTTGCAAGACCTGTGGACCGCATCGTCCGGCCTATTGATGAAAGCCAGGTCGTCACCCTTACCGGCAACGTGCATCCGATGGCGCAAAGCGAGTTCGACACTGGCCCGGTGGCGAGCGAGCAGATGCTCGAGCGGATTGTGCTGCAACTGGAGCCTTCGGCGACGCAGCAAGCTGAGTTGGATGCGCTGGTGGAAGCGCAACACGATCCGGCTTCGCCGCTCTACCACCAGTGGCTCACGCCGGCCGAATATGGGGCGCGATTTGGGGCGAGTGCGGCGGATGTGGCGCGTGTAACAGGGTGGCTGCGCGGGCATGGGTTCAAAGTGGATGAGGTTGCGGCGAGCAATCGGCTGGTTATTTTCTCAGGCACGGCGGGTGAAGTCGCGGATACATTTCATACCGAGCTTCATCGTTACAACGTGCTGGGGCAACAGCATATCGCCAATGCGCAGGACCCGCAGATTCCCGCGGCGATGGCCGGCGTGGTGGGCGGTGTGTTGTCGCTGCACGATTTCCGCAGAACGTCGGAAATCCGGGCGCGCGAATCGTTGGGGACTCGGCCGCAATATTCGGCCGGCTCAACGCATTATCTGTTTCCGGCGGATTGGGCGACGATTTACGACCTGAATTCCCTCTATAGCGCTGGAAAGACAGGGACGGGAACTTCGATTGCAATCGTCGGGCGGAGCGATATCAATCTTCCCGATGTTACGCAGTTTCGCGCTGCAGCGGGATTGCCGGCGAATGCGCCGAAAGTGACTTTAGTGAGCAAGGATCCCGGACTGCTTGAAGGGGATCAGGATGAGTCGACTCTGGATGTGGAATGGAGTGGTGCAATTGCCCCGTCGGCAACGGTGAACTTTGTAGTGGGTGCTTCCACGGCGACCACGGATGGCGTCGATCTCTCCGTACAGTACATTGTGAACCATGCAACAGCGTTGGTGATGAGCACCAGTTATGGAAGCTGCGAGCAATACATGGGCTCTACTGAGCTCTCGTTCTACAACAGCCTCTGGCAGCAGGCGGCGAGTGAGGGAATCAGCGCGTTTGTGTCATCGGGAGACTCGGGCGCCGCGGGGTGTAACGGCGGTTCTTCGACCACCGGGACAATGGGGGGGGTGAATGGACTGTGCAGCTCACCGTATTCGACCTGCGTGGGCGGGACTGAGTTCAACGAGGGTTCGAACCCGGCCGGGTATTGGTCGGCGACTAACACTGCGAGTTATGAATCGGCGTTGAGTTACATCCCTGAGAAAGTCTGGAATGAAAGCGCGCTGGATGGCGGCTCGGGATTGTGGGCTTCAACAGGCGGAGCGAGCGTTGCGTATACCCAGCCAAGCTGGCAAAAAGGTGTTTTGGGGACAAGCTTCGCCAACGGGATGCGCGCGGTGCCCGATGTGGCGATGGCCGCGGCCAGTCACGACGGATACATCATCGTGGAAGACGGCAGCTTCTGGGTGATTGCGGGCACGTCCGCGGCGTCGCCCTCGTTTGCGGGAGTTGTAGCGCTGCTGGTTCAATCGCAGGGCGGCAAGGGCCAGGGGAATATTAACCCAGGGCTCTATGCGATGTTGAATGCGGTAACAATACCTTTCCATGCGACGACTTCGGGGAATAACACCGTTCCGGGAGTGACTGGATTCACGGCGAGTGGTGGGCCGTATAACCTGGCCACCGGGTTGGGATCGGTGGACGGCGCATTGCTTGTGAAGAACTGGGGTGCCGGAACCGTTCCGAGTTCAAGTTTTGCATTGACGCAGTCGGCCACGTCCGGCACAGTGCTGGCCGGCAAGACAGTAACCTTCACGATTGGAGTTACGGAGAGTGGCGCGGCGAAAAATGCTGTTGCCCTGTCGGTAAAAGCGCCGACGGGAGTCACGGCCACGATTAGCCCATCGTCGATTACTCCAGGGACAAGCGCAACGGTAACGTTGACGGTTGGTTCAACGTCCTTCACCGGGGCGCAGAGCATCGCGATCACGGGTTCCGGCAGCGCAGGGACGCAGACATTGACTTATGCTCTGACAGTAACGCAGCCTCCCATGCTGGCGCTGACGTCGGCTTCGAGTTCAGCGACCGTAGCACAAGGCGGAACGGCGACAGTCGGCCTGACAGCAACGACGGGTGGTTCCTACAGCGGGAATATCAGTTGGAGTGTTAGCGGGTTGCCAAGTGGAGTTACTGCGGGTTGGTCGGCGAATCCGCTGAGCCTGTCTACAAGTGCAAGTTCAAACGCGGAAACGTTGACGCTGATAGCGGCATCGACGGCAGCGGTTGCGTCTTCGACGATCACCGTAACGGCGACGGGCGATGGCTTGGCCGCGACGCAAAAAGTGACTCTGCAGGTGACACAGGCGGCAGGCATAACACTTGCTGTATCATCCGCGTCGGTCTCAGTGCAATCGCTTGCAACGGCTTCGGTGACGGTATCCGCGACACCTGTGGGGGCGGCGAAAGCAGCCAGCGGGGCGGCGGGATCGACCATCGGTGTAACTTCAGGATTGCCGAAGGGTTTTACGGCGTCGTGGAGTTCACCCACTGTTAACTCATCCGGAGTAGTGTCATGGATATTGTCGCTGGCGGGTAGTTCGAGTGCGGCCGCCGGTACGTCGACGCTGAACTTGAGCGCAAGCGTGGCAGGCGTTAGTGGAAGCATCTATACAGCAACCAGGACCTTGCCGATTACGGTGACTTTGACCCCTCCAGCGTTGACGGTGACCGCGGCATCCAATGCGCTCGTTGTTGCGCAGGGTGCCGCGATATCGGACGTAGTGACGCTGGCCGGGAACGGAACGTATAGCGGCCCAACGAGCCTGACCGTCAGCGGATTGCCGGCCGGGGTAACGGCGAAGTGGAGCAGCAGTCCAGTTACGTTGGCTTCGGAGACCGGGGCGAGCACTCTGACGCTGACCGCTGCATCGACAACAAAAATCGGTTCGGCGACGATTACTGTGACGGCCAACGGCGATGGGGTGACAGCAACGAAACAGGTCACGCTGCAGGTGACACAGGCGCAGGGCCTGCAACTGGCACTTTCGGTTCCAACGTTGTCAATGAGTCATACGGCCTCGAGTTCGTTCATCGTGACCATGACGGAGTTGGGCGGACTCAACGTGCAAACCTCGTTAATGTTGGGTGGGCTGCCGGCTGGGGTAGCTCCGTCGCTCAGCAACGTGAATCTTACGGCGTCGGGAAACGAAACCGGCACGATTACGCTAACCGGGAGTTCAGCGGCAAAGGCCGGAACGTCGGTATTGACCATAGGCGTGACCGGCACCAGCAACGGAGTTACTTACACCGCAAACCAGACACTGTCTTTGCAGTTGAAATAGCTGTGAAATTCCGACCTTCAAGGCTGCGTTGGCGCGTGGCAGGGCTCGTTTCTCCACAGACACGAGGCGCGGAATCCTTCGACGGATTATGATCGAGGGGTTCCAGTTTCGGGAAGCAAACGGCTGGCTGTGGAGAGAGGCATGAGCAAGTGGGCGAGGGTGGCGCTGATCGTATTCGCGTCGTGTGCGGTGCATGCAGTCCATGGACAGTCGGGTGTCGACGCCAAGCAGGCCTGTGAACAGCTGGCCAGGCTGGGCCTTGTACAGCAAGAAATTGTGCAAGCCACAGCGGTGGATGCCGGCGCGCTCGATCTGAAGCAGGAACATCCCGATCCGCTGTTGAAGAAGCTGCCGGCATTCTGCAGAGTCATTGCTGTGGCAAGGCCATCGTCCGATTCCGATATCAAGATTGAGATTTGGCTCCCGCTGGCGGGGTGGAACGAGAAGTTTATCGGCCAGGGCAACGGCGGGTTTGCGGGCGAAATTGGCTACCAGGGGCTGGAGTCTGCCGTACTCAGTGGTTTTGCCAGCGGAGGGACGGACACCGGGCATACAGGCACTGGCACAGATGCAACCTGGGCGTTGGGACATCCCGAAAAGATCATCGACTTTGGTAATCGCGCCGTCCATGTGATGACCGAGTTGAGCAAGATTGTGGTGCAGGCGTTTTACGCGAAGGTTCCGCAGAAGAGCTACTTCACCAGCTGTTCCGATGGCGGCCGCGAAGCATTGATGGAGGCGCAGCGGTATCCGGGCGATTATGACGGCATTCTGGCGGGAGCTCCTGCATATAACTGGACCAGCCTGCTGACCCGCGCAGCTTTGCTTACGCAGCGGCTCGTAACGCGGCCGGAGAACTATATTCCCGCCGGCAAGATTCCGGCTATCGACAAGGCGGTTCTGAAGGCTTGCCGGAAAGACGAGCCCGGCCCGTTTCTTGCCGACCCGCGAAGTTGTCATTTTTCGCCGGATGTTTTGATTTGCAAGGGCCACGAGACCGACGCGTGCCTGACCCGGCCGCAAGCCGACAGCCTGAAGGCGATCTATGCCGATACGAATCTGCCCGACGGCACGCTCGTGTATCATGGCCTGCTGCCGGGCGGGGAACTGGGCGGCAACGGCTGGAAGAGTTGGATCACAGGGGACGCGCCGAACAAGAGCGCCGGCGCAGCCTTCTCTGAGGGCTACTTCAGCGACATGATTTATTCCGATCCAAACTGGGACCTGAAGAGCTTCGATCTGGTCCGTGATTTGAAGGCGGCCTGGGAGAAGACAGGGCAGCCGCTCGATGCCGCGAATGCGGATTTGCGGCCGTTCAAGGCGCGCGGCGGAAAGCTCATTCTCTATCACGGATGGAACGATGCAGCCATTTCGCCGCTAGCTACGATCGACTATTACAACAGCGTGGTGCGGACCGTTGGTCAGGCGGAGACGTCTTCGTTTGTGCGACTGTTTATGATTCCCGGGTTGCAGCATTGCGGCGATGGGCCGGGCCTGGCCGACTTCGGACAGTGGGGTCCGGCCTTCAACCCCGCTCTGGACGATGCGGCGCATAACATCACCACTGCGCTGGAGGCGTGGGTCGAGAATGAAAAGGCTCCGGAGCAGGTGATTGCGCGCGGCAGCTTTGAGGTGGCCGGCAAGAAAGTCTCGTTTACGCAGCCCATCTGCTCCTATCCGAAGGCGGCTGCGTACAAAGGCACTGGGAACCGGAAGAGCGCATCCAGCTACACTTGCGTAGCAAAATAGTTGGGGGTTCGGGGGCTTATGCTCTTCCGGATTTCAAAGCGTCGAAACGCCGGCAATCGCGTGCAAGTTCATTGCGGTTCCACACGTTTCAATCAAATAGCGCGAAAGACTGCTCGATGCGGGCTGGAAGAGTGTGCACGTCGCCACCCAGGGAGTTGTGGATCTCCAGCACCGCGGCAGGTGGCTTGGAAAGCGCCTTCAGGGCATTGACGGAAACGGGCCAATCGATGTTGCCGTCTCCGGGCCATAGATGCTCGTCCTTGGTCGCGTGGTTGTCGTGGACATGGACAGTAGTGGTATGGCTGCCGAGTGTCGCAATGGCGCTGGAAACTCCGACAGTCACGTGGGCGTGGCCGAGGTCGAGACAGACTCCAACGTTATTGAGGTGCCCGAGGTCCAGGATGGTCAACAGGTGCTCGGGTGTGGTGGGTTCGCTGATGAGGTTTTCGACGAGGAGGCGAACGCCAAGTGGATGGGCGAATGCGCCGAGATGTTCGAGGGCGTTAATCGAGTACTCGATTGAGCGTTGCGACCAGCCGTCGGTACGCTCGCCGAGGTGCATGACCAGGTTCGAAAATGGGATGACTTCGGCGACTTCGAGAGCACGCTTGATTTCATCCATGGCGTCGATACGCCGGGCCTTTTCGGGATGCAGGACGTTTACGGCCGGCGCACCCGCGCGGCCCATTTCCCGATCCGGGAAGAGCGGGGCATGCATGGAGAAGGGCTTTAGAGGATTCTCACGGAACCAGGAGCCGAGTTCGGCGATGTGTTCGCGGCTGGTGTAGTCGAAATGCTGCCGGGCAGCGAATATTTCCACGCCCTGCGCGCCAGATCGGGCGGCGAGTTCCAGCAAACCGGGGTGCAGGCGCTGGTTGAGGAACAGGTGCGTAGACAGGACTCGCAGCATGATCAGGAGATCTCCCGCATCCGGCAACCCGGAGTTGGCGCTGGACGCTACTCCGATTGTCTCATTCTTTGAAGGGCTTACGGGGAGACGGGGTGTTGCGGAAGATGGTGCGGGCTATTCAGAGGCAAAGCGGCGCTAACATCCGGTTCCGGCCCTGAGGTGAAATGGATGAGTGGGAGTGCAAGCTTGCAGATTTGCGCAAATCGCAGGCTTGCATCCCGGCAACGCACGACTGGGAAAGGATGGAACGCAGATGCAACTAACGCTCCCGGAGATCCAAGGCATACATCTCAGAGGTCCCGGTGAGGTGAAGGTGAAGCAGTGGCCCGAGTACAAAACGGAAGGATTTCCGCCCAACAATGCCGTTGTGTGTCCTCTAATACGGACACTCCAGCGATTGCACTAAGAAAATCGTACTCCACTATACAGAAGAAAGACAGCGATTAATGGTCAATTTAGTACCATCCTTGAAAATACTTCTTCTTTGTGGGAAATGTATTGCCTGCTCGCAGCGTTTTTGATCCCATAAAAGGACAAGGGGACCGGTGCCCGCAGGCGGGTTCAGAGGATTAAGGTCACCTGGCGGCTTGGCGGAGCTAACTTCGTGAGCAAGCCTGCATATTTCGAAAAAACGCAGGCTTCCATCACGATGACGCTGGATTGGGAAAGGTTAATAAATGCAAGGAAGCAGACCCTGCGGAATCATCCGAGGGAGGAATTCTGGGGTCCCGGCTGGGTCTGCCTCGTAACGACCTCATTATTATGCGCAACGGAGAATCGGGTCTCCATTTTCTTACCATGTACACGACACGCGAGCACATTGGCATTCGCACCTTTCGTAGAATGCGGCGAATGCAGCGTGAAATCTGTCCAATACCGCTCAGATTTGAAAGTTATTTTTTGGAATCAATACGCGGCGGCTTTGCCGTAATGGCTGCGATGATCCTGGCCGCCCGTGAGCTCGCCGGTTTTTGCGTCAATGGCGATGCACTCGCCGTTGGACCAGTGTCCGTCCTTGATGCTGAGCGAATAGCCCATCTTGCGGAGGGCTGCGAGAGTTTCGGGAGCGAAGCCAGGTTCCAGGAAGAGCTTGTCGGGTTGGTACTGGTGGTGGAAGCGCGGTGCGTCCACAGCCTGCTGAATATTGAGACCGCTCTCGGCGGCGGAGAGGAAGATGTTGGCGACGGTGGTGATGATGCGCGCGCCTCCGGGCGAGCCGAGAACGTAACGCAGCTTGCCGTCTTCAAGCACCATGGTCGGCGTCATGGAGCTCAGCGGGCGTTTGCCGGGGGCGATGGCATTGGCCGGGCCCTGGATCAGGCCAAACATGTTGGGTACACCCATCTTCGATGCGAAGTCGTCCATCTCGTCATTCAAGAGAAAACCCAGCGACCCGGCGGTGACGTGCGAGCCGAAGCTGTCATTGAGGGTCGTGGTGACGGAGACCGCATTGCCTTCGCTATCGACGACGGAGAAGTGCGTGGTGTCGTGGGATTCCGGCTTGCGGCGGCCAGCGGTTTTGGGCGCCGGCGGAAGGAAGCCCGCAGGCCGCACGAGCGAGGCCGATGGCGTAGCAGTGTTCGGATCGATTGACGCGCGCCAGGCATCGGCGTACGGTTTCGCGGTGAGCTCGGCGGTGGGGATGGTGTTGTAGTCGGGGTCGCCGAGATAGTCGGAGCGGTCCATGTAGGCGCGTCGATAAGCTTCGGTAATCAGGTGGATGGATTGCGCGGAGCGGTCGCCGAGTTTTGCCAGGTCGTAGCTCGCAAGGATGTTGAGGGCGCTGAGCAGAACGATCCCGCCTGAGGACGGCGGCGGCGCGCTGATCACGGTGTAGTTGTGGAAGGTGCCTGTAACCGGAGCGCGCTCCACAACGTCGTACTGGGCAAGATCTTCAAGCGTCAGGAGTGCTCCGCCTTTGTGCAGTTCGTCGATCAGCTCACGGGCGATTTTGCCGTGGTAAAAGTCGTCCGGGTCAGCGGCAATGCGTTGCAGCGTGCGCGCCAGCTCCGGCTGCTTGAGGGTTTCACCGTCTTTGTATAGCTGCCCGTCGCGCTGGAAGATGCGCTTCGAATCAGGGAATTTGGCCAGGTCGGCGTCACTTAGCTCCGCGGCTTCTTCGCTTGTGAGCGCGAAGCCCTCAGCGGCGAGTTTGATGGCCGGCGCCATGACACGCGCCATGCCCAGCTTGCCGTATTTGCGCTCGGCGTAGACCATGCCTGCAACGGACCCTGGCGTCGCGATTGATCGATATCCGATCACGCTCGACTGCAGGCTGGTATCGGGAATGATGTTGCCCTGGGCGTCCTGATACATGGTTTCAGTGGCGGCCAGCGGGGCTTTCTCGCGGTAGTCGATGAAGGTGGAGTGGCCGTCGTGCGTGCGCAATAAAAGGAAGCCGCCACCGCCAAGGTTGCCCGCGGCGGGGTGCACGACGGCGAGCGCAAAGCCCGTGGCCACAGCGGCATCAACGGCGTTGCCACCCTCTTGAAGGACTTCGAGCCCAGCGTCTGAAGCAAGATGGTGGACACTGACGACCATGCCGTGTTGAGCACGAACGGGCTGCTCATCCATGTAGGGAATCACGTTTTTGGTGCCCTCCTGAGCGGCGGCGGAGAGAGCGGGGAAGCAAAGGTGTTTTGACAGGATAACGCGACGGAAAGCGGATCTATACAAAAGTTGAAGGGCAATGACCCCAGAGCCTCTTCAATAACTTTGTGCATTTGAAGGGTACGGGGTGAAGCTCGTGAAGGGTACGGGATTCATCCAGTATGTTAGTAGCGACTTCAGGTCTCGGCGTTAGCCGCCGAGGGAATGCAGCCTCTTGGAAACCTTCCCTCAGGGGCTAAACAGGTTGCGGAAAAACTCTCATACGGAAGAGTTCGTCGGTATTGGCATTTGCAGGGGCTGAAGCCCAACGTTGATTTGATTGGCTTTATTGGCCCGACTGAAGTCGTGCCCTTTTACAAAACCTTCAAAATCCCGGCTGGAGCGGGTTTTTC
>JBELAI010000173.1:0-13249 GCA_049508975.1 Occallatibacter sp.
AGTGCTCGTGTGAAACTGCCAGCGAGAGGTAAATCATCGTCAGCAGCATGAACACGAATGCTTGAATGATCGAGACGAACACGTGCAGCCCCAGGAAGATTGCAGGGATACCGACTGGGATCAGCGAGAAGAAGCCAAGTGTGACCATGTCGCTGGCGAACATATTTGCGTAAAGACGTATGGTGAGGGACATGATGCGAGCAAGATGGGAGACGAGTTCAATGGGCAGAAGCAGCCAGGCCATCCACCAGATAGGCCCACAGAAGTGCTTCAGGTAGCCGATTACACCCTGGGCGCGAAATCCCTGGAAGTTATAGAAGAGAAATGTCGGCACGGCCAAGCCTAGCGGAACCCACGGCGAAACGGTTGGAGCGGGAATGCCTGGGATCAGACCGAGCAGATTATTGAATAGTACAAACAGAAAGATGCAGGTAACCCAGGCCTGGAATTGCTCGTAGCCGTGCCCGATGATCTGCTCGGCCTGCCCGCCGATTCCTTCATGGATCAGCTCGGCGATCTGCTGTGCAGCGCTCGGCTTTTCGGCGGAGAGGGTCATGCGGACGATCACAAAAAATGCGATGAGCCCGCCTACAACGACCAGTTCCCAACCGAGGGCCTGATTGACCTTAACGGCCTTTTCAGCAGCATCGACGGGCGCGATGCCAAGCCACTCAAAGGCCTTGACCTCGATTCCCATCAGGATCGCATTCAAGAAACGGACAAGTATAAAAGTTTCCGGCATCGATGCTTGAGTCTTTCTGTTTCCGAGATAGATTGCCCCTGTCGGACGGATGATTCGTCAGTTCTGAAGTCCGTCAGTCACGGAGAAGTCGAATCGCTTCCCACCCTACGGCCAGAGCCGCCAGGCCCAGACCACAAAGAAGCGCGATTACCGAACCCTGGAAACACTTTAGGCTACCATAAATGAGCCCCGCATAGACGGTGAGCCGGAGCACAAAGAACACCACCACTGCGGTAGCGCTCCTGGGTGTCTTCTGCTGGCTCAATTTGGCATAAATTACGCGGATCAGCCGTTGCCACTCAAAGATGCTTCCAGTGGAGATCAGGGTGCCTGTCGCCAGCATTGCGGCATCGCGCCAGCCGGAGACCAATACTATAATCAGCGATGGGATCAAGCCTAAAATCAGCGTGTTGCGGATGGCGCGCTTGAGGAGCGCATCAACCGCTTCCTCGGTAATATCGAGAATCGGATGGCTTTCTTCGTTCATGATTGAGGGGGCGGAGTTCCCTTTCCGGCATCGCCTCCGGTTTTGGTGTCGGGCCGAGTATTTTTTTCTGTTGTCATGGCCAGGCGTATTACGTAGAACATGCCTGAGATGAATCCAAAAATCAGTCCGGCCAGTCCGATCCACGACTGATGGAAGCTGTGATCTGCCCATGCCCCGAGCAGCCAGCCAATCACCGCGGCAGAAGGCAGAACGAAGGCAATCTGCAACATGGTCTCGGCTTGAACCACGGCACCGATCCCAACGGAAGTCTTCGACTTGGGGTTGCTGTCGGGGATGGGGCGGTTGAAGGGCATGGGCGCTGCCTCTCAGCATACAGGGCCAAGCCTGACGTATGCAGAGCCAGCGCTGGAGCATAAAGCACAAAGAGGGAGCGGGTATACTTCCCTTTTGGGCTTTGGTCCCAAATTGGAAGGCCACATCGGAAGGAAAGACACGTGTTTGATTCGGAATTTGAGCGCAGCTTGTTCGACTTGCGCAGAGCAAAACTCGATGAAATCGAGAAGCTTGGCCAGGCGGCCTATCCCAACCAGTTCCCTGCTTCGCATACCTTGCCGACCGTGCGCGCCAAGTGGGGCGAGGCTACGGCCGAGGTTCTTGAAGCCAATCTCGTAACCGTCGCGGTGGCCGGACGCATCATGGCCATTCGCGCACAGGGCAAGGCGGGGTTTGCGACGCTGCAACAGAACGGCGTGCGGCTGCAGATTTATGTGCGGCTGGACACCGTGGGCGAGCAGGGTTTTGCGCTTTACAAGCTGCTGGATCTGGGCGACCACATCGGCGTCTCCGGCTACCTTTTCAGGACGCATACGGGCGAGTTGACGGTTCGCGTGGAGCGGCTGACTTTCCTCGCAAAAGCCATGCTGGCGATGCCGGAAAAGTTTCATGGGCTGGCGGATGTGGAGTTGCGCTATAGGCAGCGGTATGTCGACTTGTTCAGCAATCTCGAAAGCCGCGAAGTTTTTGTGAAGCGGGCCAAAACGCTGAAGGCGATGCGGCAGTTCTTCGACGAGCGCGAGTTCATTGAAGTGGAAACGCCGATGATGCAGCAGGTGGCCGGCGGAGCGGCGGCACGGCCGTTCAAGACGCACCACAATGCGCTGGATCAGGACCTGTTTCTGCGCATCGCGCCGGAACTTTATCTGAAGCGGCTGGTTGTTGGGGGCCTCGATCGCGTGTATGAGATCAATCGGAATTTTCGGAATGAGGGCGTGAGCACGCAGCACAATCCTGAGTTCACCATGCTGGAGTTCTATCAGGCTTACGCGAATTACCACGACTTGATGCAGATTACTGAGGACCTGATCGGGTTTGTGGCGCAGGAAGTGAATGGGACTACGATTACGACGTTTAATGGCGTTGAGATCGATCTGGGCAAGTGGACGCGGCTGACTATGCGCGAGGCGATTCGGGAGTTCTGGCCGGAGGAAGCGGGCGTGAAGCCGGCTACGACTGCATTTGAGTCGGCGCAGGTGATGCAGGTGCGGCTTCATGCTGCCATGAACTCGCTGGAATCGGCGACATGCGAGACCACGCGGCTAACTCCTGAGCGCATCTCGGATATGAAGACCCTGCTTGGAGCGATCACTGCTGTTTATTTCGACAGCATGAAGGGCGCTCCGATCGGCAAGTCCGTTTACAACTTGTTCGAAGCAGTAGTCGAGCCAAACCTGGTGCAGCCGACAATCATCTACGACTACCCGGTGGAGGTATCGCCACTTTCAAAAGCCAAGCCGGACGATCCGGCGCACGTGGAGCGGTTCGAGTTTTTTGCGGGCGGGTTTGAGTTGGGCAATGCATTCAGCGAGCTGAACGATCCGGTGGAGCAGGAGAAGCGCTTCCGCGAACAGCTTGCCGAGCGCGATCGCGGCGACGACGAGGCGCACCAGATGGATGAGGACTACGTCAGGGCGCTGGCGTATGGACTGCCTCCGACGGGTGGCGAAGGGCTGGGCGTGGACCGGCTGGTGATGCTGCTGACGGGGTCGAAGTCGATTCGGGATGTGATTCTGTTTCCCCTCATGAGGAAAGAGCAGGGATCAGGGAACAAAGAGCAGCCTCCAGTTTCTAGCTCCTAGCTTCTAGCCATTCGAAACCGAGCCACCTTTTGCACGATTAAGCTAATAGCTAGAGGCTAGGAGCCATTTTTGAATATTCTTTTCGTAGGCGACATTTTTGGCAGCGCGGGGCGCAAGATTGTGCGCGAACACATCGGCCATGTCTCGAAGGCAAACAGCGTCGAGTTGGTTGTGATCAACGCTGAGAACGCGGCGGGTGGGTTTGGCGTGACGCCGCAGATTGCCGAGGACCTGTTCGATCTGGGCGCGGATGTGCTGACCACCGGCAATCATGTCTGGGATAAACGCGAGCTCATCGACTATTTGAAATCTGTGCCGGCGGATAGCCAGGAGCGTGCGCGCCGCGTGTTGCGGCCGGCTAATTATCAAGCTGGGCTGCCAGGGTACGGCGTGTTTGAAGGGACTACGCAGACTGGCGTTCCCTACGCGGTGATCAATCTTGGCGGACGAGTGTTCATGAACGGCACCAACGACCCATTCCATGCGATCAACGACATTCTGCGTGGGATTCAAGCGAAGGTGATCCTGGTGGACTTTCATGCGGAAGCGACGAGCGAGAAGGTCGCCATGGGCTGGCACCTCGATGGCCGCGTGACTGCGGTTCTGGGGACCCATACGCACATTCCCACGGCCGACCAGCGGGTGTTGCCGGGAGGCACCGCATACCAAACCGACGTGGGGATGAGTGGGCCGTACGACAGCGTGATCGGTGTGGAAACGGAGCTGGTGCTGAACAAGTTTTTGACCGGCATGCCGGGGAAGTTCGAGGCGGCGAAGGGGAATCCAAAGATGTGCGCGGCGCTGGTTACATGCGATCCGGCAACGGGGCGCGCCAGCGATATTCAGCGCATCATGCTGGGGGAATAATCGCTATTGGCTCGGCCCGGATCGGTCCGGGATGGGACTGGGATGCAGAACCACCGCACTCGGCGGAGGCGGAGTCACAGTCTTTGGCTGTGCAGGCGGAATCGCTGGGACAGGCTTGCCGGCTTGATCCACCGCGGCCGGGTGAAGCGGATTGGCTTTCAGCAACCCCGCCTTCGAGTGAGTCGCCTTCAGCAACTTACCCTTGCTGTCGAAGGTCATTGTCCACTTCATAGGGCTTGAGGCCTTCGAAACATCGTCGAAGGAAATTATCGCACCGGTGCCGTCCGATAGCGTTTGAAGATGCGCCTGGTCCTGACCGATCGGGGGGAGTTGTGGATTTCCGCCGGCCAGAGCAGCATAACAAAGGCCGGTTCCAAGCCAATTGGGGACGGGAGCATGATCGGGATTCTCTTCGCCACGGATGTGATTGAAAGATGAGATCGTCATCGCATTCACGGGCGCGGGAGAGAACAGCGAATACCCGCGCAGCTGAATCGGAATGATGCGCACACGGCCTTCATTGCCACGCGGAATGGAGGCAGTAAAGAGGCTCACATCGCCTGTGCCGTTGTTGCGCATAAAACGCAAAAAAAGATGCTCTGGAAGCGCGGAGCAAACTTCCTGCTCATAACTCCATTTGCCTTGATTGAACTCCAGGCCGGCATATTTCGCACGTTCGGCGATTGCACTTTCGGCATTCGTGGCCGCTTCGCGGTCTCTCGCGGACATCTGATCGGCGGTACGAAAGGTTACTGCCGGCAAGGGGCCTGAGTCCTTTCCATCGATCGCAAAGGGCGCTGGGAGCGATGGCACGGTTACGGTTTTCTCTGTGGGCGCGGTCGGGGAAACGTTTCGAACCGTCTGGGCCGCCAAAGGGGCGCAGGCAATGGACAGAAAGGCCAGGGTAAAAGGCGCGGAACGGGTTCGGCCCATGGTGCACCACCTAACAAGAATGGCAGCCTGCGGCAGGCTGCCATTTGTGATTCAAGAGTTTTCCCAGAGGCGAAGTTTCATGCGCCGGATTCCAGATGAAACCCGGCGCAGGTATGCGTTACTCAACAGACAGCGCAATCAATGCGCCGCAGCGTGGTGACCAGGGGCCGGCTTGTGCACCGGAGCCGCCTTGACCGGCACAAGGGCGCCATCGCGAAGGACGATCTGCACCGACTGCGCCACTGTATCCGTGCCTGGAATCGGGGTATAGGTGTCATAGGTGCCGTCCAGTTCCGGCTGCTTCTTGGAGCTTATACCTAGTTCTGAGCCTACTGCGGGAATCTCCTTCTCTGCCAGAGGCGTCTTCAGATTGACGATGAAGTCAGGCGTCTTGGCTTGCTTCGCATCGTCGGTTACAGCAACCTTGATCACCGAGGCGGTTGCTTCGAGCACGGTTCCAGGCACCGGGGTTTCCTTGTCCTTCATCACCGCCCAAAGCTTGTCCGCGTCTTCTTTCGAGCCGAAGGCAAGAACGAGTTCCTTATCGGCCAGGGCCAGGCTGCTGAGGTCAGAAGTATTCTGAAGGATCGCGTGGATCTTTTCCTGAGGCGTTGCGGCCGGCGTGAGCTTGAAGGTTCCCGGAGGGAAGACAGTGGCCGCTGCCTGGGTTTTGATCGCATCTAGTCCGTCCATGCCGCCGTGGTACTTGTTGTACCAGTAATCCAGCTTCTTCTCGATCTGTGGCTTGAAGCCGGCCGGGGCGAAGTTGAGGACGCGGGCATAAAACCAGACGGCGTTTATCATGTCCGGAGGAGCCAGCTTCGTATAGGCTTCCGCCAGGTTGAGCGTATCCACCAACCCTGTTCCGCTAGTGGTCTGATCGCCCGTATACAACATCAACTCGGCTTTATATTCGTCGATTGCCGCCTTGAAATCCTTCTTCGACAGCGCGTCATCCAGAGCGATGGACGAGTCGAAGATGGGGCCAGCGACAGCCATCTGCTTCGTAAAGTCGTCCGCCGATGTACCGGCAGGCTTGGTAGCCGCCAGGCCTTTCTGGGCCAGAGCCGCGGCATCGTCGCAGGGCGACGGATCTGTCAGGTTCCCCTTCGGATCCACGTTCTTTTTGCATTGAGCCGTCTTGATGGCCACGGAAATGACAATGGCCTTAAGATTACCTGGCTCAACCTGCAGCAGCCGCGAGGCAGCACTCAAGGCATGGTCACCGTCGCCCAACTGCTGGTAGGTATCTATCAACGTGTTCAGCACCAGCGTCTTGACCTGGCTCTGCGGATACTTGGTAAGAAAATCCTCGAGCTGTGAGGCTTTGAGTTTCGGATCTGCCTGGGTGTTGGCCGTCGTAAAGGCGTTGTACTCGGCTGGATCCTTGATGCTAATATCCTGGGCTCGAAGCGTGGGCGCGGGAACCAGGCTGATGCTCGCCATGGCCATCACAAACGCAAGGACAAACTTCTTCATTCAGTGCTCCTGGGAATTTCGAAATGGAGATCAATATTCAAGCACCCGCTCGCTGAAAACACAACGGTTTTTCTTCGGCGGTTGAGTACCTGCGATACGGGTAAACGATACCACGGCTGAAGCTGCGGTGTTGCGAGGATTATAGAAAGCCTCGCTGCCTCTGACAAGCAGACTCGATGCGAAAAAGCAGAATCAGGGTGCCCGGCGATACCAATTAGACACTGCGAGCCCCTGTTGCGGGATTGGAAGAGCCCATATTTGCGGCGCGTTTCCGCACTTCTGCCCGAAAACCGCCTTGATTTCCCGGACCATGTACTTCCGAGTTTCCCCGCTCCCCGGCTCCGCATAATGCGTTAGACACCGAATTGGGAAAAACAGTTCCTGGCCGCATTGGCTGGCTACGATTTTCTTCTATGCGAGAAGGCTAACCAGCTCCGATTGCTCGGCTAGGAAGGCGTCGTGGCCATGGTCGCTCGTCATTTCGCGGTAGTCGGCCTGAACGCCGGCGGAGCGGATGGTGAAGGCAAAGTGGCGGACCGACTCGGGCGGAAATAACCAATCCGAACTAATGCCGACAAAGCTGAGCCGCGCCCGAATGCGGCTAAAGGCCTCCGTCGGCGACGCGAAGCCATGCAGAGGATCCCAGGTTTCCATGGTGCGCAGAATCGCGAGATAGGCGTTGGCGTCGAAGCGCTCAATAAACCGCTTTCCCTGATAGTCAAGGTAACCGGCAATATCGAACCTCCCTCCGACCAATCCCCCGCCCAGGTCGTCCAAAGCGCGCGGGTCCTCGCCATTGCGGTTGGGATTGCGGCCGAATCGCTCATCGAACAGCGACGCGGATTTGTAGCTGAGCATGGCGATCTGCCGCGCCAGCGCCAGCCCTTGGCGGGGAGGCCGCTGCGGCAGATAGTGCCCGCCCTCCCATGCCGGGTCCTGCTGAATCGCCTTGCGCTGCAGGTGATTGAGGGCAATTCCCATGGCCGAGAGCGGCGCTACGCCGATAATGACCGCTCGCTCCACACGGTCCGGATTGAGGATTGCCCACTCCAGGGCCTGCATGCCCCCAATGGATCCGCCAAGAGCCAGCCGGAGTCGCTTGATGCCGAGCGAGTCGAGCAGGTGCGTCTGCGCGCGTACGTTGTCCCGAATGGTAACCAGCGGGAAGTCCGCTCCGTACACCTCTCCTGTCTCGCGATCCACCGAGCCGGGCCCGGTCGACCCGTAGCAGGAGCCGAGCAGGTTCACGCAGAGGACGCAATCGTGTTCGAGCGACAAGAGGCCGCCCGGCGCAAGAATCTCCGGCCACCAGGCTCCGACCTGCGCCGAGCCTGAAAGCGCATGACACACAAGCACCGCGTTGTCGCGAGCCGCGTTGAGCCGGCCATAGACCGCGTAGTGCAGTGTGGGGCCGGCCAGGGTGCGTCCGCAATCGAGCAGCAGGTGCTCGTCGAGCACAAAGTCGCCTTCGTAGGTGGGCTGAGGCGCCTTGGCCGCAGCCCCCTGCAAAGGTTCTGCCGGGTTAGCCGATAAGCGAGCTTCAGTCATTATGCTCATTGTGCAGCAAGCGCCGGGGTTGAGGTCGAGCCTGCAAACGTGTGTCCGTTTGCCGCTTCGATTGCCTGGTCAAGATCGGCGAGGATGTCGCGAATGTCCTCGATGCCAACAGATAGGCGAACTAGTTCCGGCGTAACCCCTGTTGCGGCCTGCTCTTCAACGGTAAGCTGCTGGTGAGTCGTCGATGCGGGATGAATTACCAGGGACTTGGCGTCTCCGATATTGGCGAGGAGCGAGAATAGCTCGAGCCCGTCGATGAACTTCTTCCCTGCTTCGTATCCGCCCCCCGTATTTCCTTTTTTTATGCCGAAGGTCACGATTGCGCCACGGCCGTTGGGAAGATACTTTTGCGCACGCGCATAGTAAGGGCTGGACTCGAGGCCGGGGTAGTTGACCCACTCCACGCCGGGATGCCGCTCGAGGTGATACGCCACCGCAAGCGCATTTTGAGAGTGGCGCTCAAGGCGCAGATGAAGGGTCTCAATTCCCTGCAGCAGCAGGAATGCATTGAACGGCGAAAGCGCTGCGCCTGTGTCGCGCAAGCCCTGGACACGAGCCTTGAGGATGAAGGCTAGCGGACCGAATGCTTCGGTGTAGGAAAGCCCGTGGTAAGAGGGGTCCGGCTCGGTGAATTCCCTGAAACGGCCGGAAGCCGCCCAGTCGAATTTGCCGGCGTCGACAATGATGCCGCCGATGGCTGTGCCGTGACCGCCGAGGAACTTGGTGGCCGAATTGACGACGATGTCCGCGCCCCACTCGATCGGGCGCACCAGGGCCGGCGACGGCGTGGTGTTGTCGATGACCAGCGGGAGTCCGTGCTCATGGGCGATTGCGGCCAGTTGCTCGATGTCCGCCACATCCAGCTTGGGGTTGCCGAGCGTCTCTGTATAAATTGCCCGCGTCTTGTCGTTGATGGCCGCGCGCAGTCCCTTGAAATCGTCTGCATCCACAAAGCGCACCGTGATGCCGAGGCGCGGAAACGTGTAGTGGAACAAATTATAGGTGCCGCCATACAACGATGTGGTGGAGATGATTTCTTCTCCCGCACTGGCCAGCGTGGTGAGGGTCAGCGTCTCCGCCGCCTGTCCAGAGGCTGTGGCAAGGCCTGCCACTCCACCTTCAAGGGCCGCCACGCGCTTCTCAAACACGTCCGTGGTGGGGTTCATGATGCGCGTGTAGATGTTGCCGAATTCCTTCAGCCCAAACAGCCGGCCGGCATGGTCCGCGTCCTGAAAAACGTACGAGGTGGTTTGGTAGATGGGTACGGCGCGCGAGCCTGTGGCCGGGTCGGGCGATTGGCCGGCGTGAACGGCAAGTGTGGCGAACTGCTGCTTTGCTTCAGACATAATGGGCTCCTTCTGGTCATGTATTAGCTGATGTCGAAGACGGAATCGGATGTTGGTTCAGGCCGCAAGAAATGGACTACGGAAAACGGCCCGAATCCTTTTGGATCCGGGCCGCCTGGCTTCGAGAATCGGTTGCGTCTAGCGCATTCGCGTCTCAAGAACAGCACGGACAGGCCCGCAAGGCCGACACATACACATGGCCATGGAAGTGATACCGTGCTCGGTTGAGTTCCGCATGGACTTCAGTATCCCGCCTTGCAGTCGAATTAGTCAAATCTCGTGCGTCCTTCGGATCAACCTAAGTCGGCCGCGCAAATCGAACTCCGTGCCCCGTTCTTGCGATTTTTTCCTATCGCAAGGGCGGGAAACCTCAACCCTCAAACAGCCTTGCTCATAGGTAGCACCCGATTACTCGTCAGCCTTCCAAACATAAGCCCCTGGCTGCGGCAGCCCGATGTGGGCCAGGACACGGCAGACGAACTGGCGGGCCATCTCGGTGGAGTCCGTGGGCTTGTTATAGAACGCCGGAATGACCGGAAAAATTACGGCACCGGCTTCGGCGGCCTGGGTCATGTTGCGCAGATGGATGCGGTTGAAGGGTGTTTCACGAACACAGAGAATGAGCGGGCGGCGCTCTTTGAGCGAGACGTCGGCCGCACGGGCAATCAGGCCGTTGGCTAGGCCATTGGCGATTGCCGCCAGCGTGCCCATCGAGCATGGGAGGACGATCATGCCGTTGGAGGGATAGCTGCCGCTGGCGATGGCCGCACCTACGTCGGCATCGGAATGCTGCACCGTCTTTTTCGGCGCGGCGTCGAGGAGTTTCTCCAGCAATCCATTGCGGCCACTGACGGATAACTCTTCCGCGAGCACGCGCAGCGAGTTTTCCGAAGCCACAAAGTGGATCTTGTCCACCCGGGAATCAGCCTCCAGCGCACGCAGTGCCTCGCGGCCGAAGATCGCGCCCGATGCGCCGGTGATCGCAACAGTCAGATTGAAACCATCCAATTGCGGGTTTCCTCTCTTCAATTCCTCAGAACATTACTTATTCGCAGTGACCGTCTTCTTCGAATACGTGGTGAGGAAAAGCCTGGTCCAGTTATCACCATTCTTCATTTCGAGGAGAAAAGTCAGCTTGTCGGGAGTTGGGCTTTCATAGGTTGCGCGAAGCACTGGCCCCGGCGCGGAAGGATCGGTCATCAGAACAAGTTTGTTGCCGGTCAGGTCTCCGGTGAGTTGAGACGGATGGTACGAGGTGTCGTTGAACCACCAAGCCGTATATTTCTGCGACTTCGCGTCATAGGAGATGAAGTGGCGCGTGTCCGTGGGCTTGCGATTGGGCAGGGTGGTTGAAAGCATTTCGCAGAGATATTTATTGGCGATTCCCAATTCGACGCGATCGGTGGCATCGCCAATCATGGCTGGTCCGCCGCCGGTATCGAAATCCTGCTTGCCGGCCCAGTCGCCCTGCATGAAAGACAGCTTGGCTAACGCGTCGGCGGGCTGAACGTTCGGTTGCTGGCCCAATGCAAGCGCGCCGCTTACGAGAAAGAGAAAGCAAACGAGAAACTTCATGACGACCCCCTGATCAAGATACGATATCAAGCCCGGTGGCGCAGTCGTCGGGTGGAATCGGCGCTATTCACCCAAAACCCGTTTGAAAATCGCGTCAACATTTCCTAACTGGCGGGTGTAATCGAAAGTCTTAGCCAGCTTCTCCGGAGTTAGAAGCTCGGTGATTGCCGCTTCCTTCGCAACTTCATCCCTGAAGACTAGCTCTTCTTTCCAGGAACGCATGGCGTGGGATTGCACGAGTCGGTAAGCGTCTTCGCGCAGCATGCCGGCTTCGGCGAGGTCAAGGAGCAGTTGCCCGCTGAAGATGAGGCCGCCCGTGCTCTCGAGATTCTTTTTCATGCGCTCGGGATAAACCAGCAAGCGATCAATCAAATCGGTCGCTTTAGCCAGCAAATAATCCACGAGAATCGTTGAATCGGGGAAGATAACGCGCTCGACGGAGGAATGAGAGATGTCTCGCTCGTGCCACAGCGCAATGTCTTCGAAAGCCGCCTGGGCGTTGCCGCGAAGAACGCGCGCCAAGCCGCTGATTTGCTCGCTCGTGATGGGGTTTTTCTTGTGCGGCATGGAGGACGAGCCCTTCTGCTTCTCGCTGAAGTACTCCTGCGCCTCGCGAACTTCGGTCCGTTGCAGGTGGCGTACTTCCACCGCGATCTTGTCGAGCGTGCTGCCGATAATGGCCAGCGTTGAAATGTACGCAGCGTGCCGATCGCGCTGGATTACCTGCGTGGCCACCGGCGCCGGTTTCAATCCTAATCGCTCGCAGATGCGATCTTCATGCTCAGGCTTGAGGTGGCCGAATGTGCCCACCGCGCCCGACAGCTTGCCGACGCGCATATCCTCGGCGGCTGCGTCGAAGCGAGCAAGGTTGCGCTCCATCTCAGCAAACCAGTTGAGCAGCTTGAGGCCGAATGTGGTGGGTTCGGCATGAATCCCATGAGTCCGGCCAATAGTTGGGGTGTGTTTAAACTCCAGCGCGCGGCGTTTGAGCACGGCGAGCAACGCCTCCAGGCCAGTTCGAATCAGCCCGGAGGCTTCTTTGACTTGCAAGGCCTGGGCGGTATCGACAATATCGTTGGAAGTGAGCCCATAGTGGAACCAGCGGGATTCGGCGCCCGCACCGGCTGCATCGAGGCTTTCCGCGACAACGGTATTGAAGGCGATGACGTCGTGCTTCACCTCGGCCTCAATCTCCTGAATGCGCGCGACGGAGAAATTGGCCTTTGCGGCAATGGCCTCAGCAGCGGCGGTGGGAATGATGCCATCCTCAGCCAGCACCGTGCTGGCTGCCGACTCCACTTGCAGCCAGCAGCGATACTTGTTCTCTTCAGTCCAGATGCGGCCCATGGCCGAGCGTGTGTAGCGATCGATCAACGGAGCACTCCTTGAAACGGGTTCAGGTGCGAGGAATCCCCAACCGCGCATGCAACTCATCGAAGAGCAGGCCGCGGCCCGGTTTGTAGGGCTGAAACCACTCCCCGTCAATCACCATCTGCGGAATGGCCCGCTTGCCGACGTGGCGCAGCACCTCAGCCGAGGCGGCCGGATCGGCGTCGACATTGATCTCTGTGTACGAAATCCCGTGCGAATCAAGAAACTGCTTGGCCGCCCGGCAATCCCTGCACCAGGCGGCCGTATAAACCTGGACCTTCATGTTTTTATTCTACTTCGCCTGCGCTGTTACCATCAGGAACGATGACTGCCGACGAAATCAAAACCCTGCTGAAGCTGGAGCCGCACCCAATTGAGGGCGGGCATTTTCGCCGTACTTACACCTCGGTGGGAACGCTGGAATTAGCCCGCGGAATCCGTGCGATTGGCACCGCAATCTACTATCTGCTGGAACCTGGAACCTTTTCCGAAATGCATGTTCTGGATTCCGACGAGATGTTCCATTTCTACCTGGGCGACCCGGTGGAAATGCTGCAACTGCAGCCAGACGGCAGGTCGGCGGTCTTCACGCTTGGACAGGATTTGGAGCGCGGACAGCATGTTCAATTGGTTGTGCCCGCCGGGGTGTGGCAAGGTACGCGGCTGATTGCCACTGGGAAGGTAGCGCTCCTGGGCTGCACAGTAACTCCCGGGTTTGACTTCGCTGATTATCGAAATGGGAGTTACGAGGAGTTAGCGGCGAAATGGCCGGAGGAAGCTGCACGGATCAAAGCGT
>JBELAI010000174.1:0-12507 GCA_049508975.1 Occallatibacter sp.
TCTGCGTCGAGGCAAATGCCGTCGGGCGCAACGGCCGCCTCTTCAAGAATCTTGCCTACGTCCGATGTTGTGGGAGGATTGCCGAAGGGAGCCCAGGTGCGGCGCTCGCTCAACGTGCCATTGGAGACGGTGAAAGCGGTAAGGCGGTTGGCCATCGTCTCGGCGATGATCAGCGTGCGGCGGTCCGGCGTAAGCACGGTGCCATTGGGGAAGGCGAGATCGCGTGCGGCAATCGCATGCGTGCTGTCGGGGGCGATGCAGATGAGTGCGGTAGTGCGGGCTGGCGCACCGCCGAACAAATCGAATCCGAAGTTGCCCACCCAGGCGCGGCCCTCGCGATCGACGAGCATGTCGTTCAGATAGCCAGTGGCGAGCGCTGACAGATCGGCGTGCTCCACGATGGTCCCGTTGTGCTCTCGGCGGAGGACCTTGCGATCACGCATGGAAACGATGAGGAGACGGCCGTCGGGAAGGAAACCGATACCCGCCGGCAAGCCCTCCGTACAGGCATACGTTTCGACGGAGCCGTCGACGGAAACTGCAAGGATGCGTCGGGTGTAGCGATCGGAGAAGTAGAGGCGGCCGTCGCGCCAGCGTGGGCACTCGGTGAACGAAAGACCGTCGAGAAGTGTAGTAAACATCGACATAGTGAAGCGCTTCAGAAAGGAAGCAGATTACTCCGCTGTGCGAAAAAGTGTACTTTGGCAGCGCAGGCAGCCCAGCGGCAGCTGACCTTGCGGCGCTGAAGGAGCTCCCCGATGCGCAAAGCACCCGCGCATGCCCCAGGTATGTTAGTCAGCGGTTCAGTGCCGTGCCGTGTGTCAACCGGACAATTCGATGGCGCAATTTCACAGTTGCCGAGGCAGTCCGGAGGACCGAAGGAGAAGACGGAGCGCAAGAGATCAACAAGCTGACAGGCAAGCAAAGAAAAATCTTCCCAAACGAAATCATGCTGGTGCACAATGTATGGACGCCGTGTGATGCGGACACAAATGTGTTCGAGTCGGACAGGCCTTGTCGTTATGCAACTTCCTCTTTGGAACGAAAAACGATACGCGCCCTACAAACTTGCCGCCCTTGTTGAGGTTCTCAACGAGCAGGGAATTGCTCCCGAAACGAGCTTGTCGGGTACCGGCGTGTCGCCCGAGAGTCTTTCGCAGCCGGACACGTTGACTTCCGTTCGCCAGTATATTACGGTTTGCCACAACGCTCTGCAACTGTCGAAAGATCCCGAAACTCCATTCAGTGTCGGCAGCCGCATTCCACTTTCGGCGTACGGCATGTACGGGTTTGCCCTAGTGTGCAGCCCGACAATCCGTGAGTACTTCCAGGTGGCGGTCAAGTATCACAGACTGGCCACACCTATTCTGACCATGTCGTGGCGCGAGGAGAAAGACTGCGTGTCATGGGTACTGGAGAAGAATCCAGTGGTAGCTTACTCGGATTCACTGGTGCGCTTTCTGTTGGAGCAGCATCTGACTCAGCTGACGACCCATTTGAGAACTGTCGTTGAACCAGGCTGCTGCCATCCTATCCGCGCAGCGCTCCCCTATGCGGCACCGCGTCATCTGAACCTATACAAGCGCTATATTGGCTGCGATCTCAAGTTTGGGCAACAGGTTTGCGAACTCACTTATCCGAAATCGATTCTCGCTGAAAAGCCGCACATGGCGCACCGCCTTACTTCGAAGCTGATGTGGGATACGTGCGACCGGATTCTAGGCGAGGTTAAGACATCGATCGGCGTTGCCGGCGAGGTGTACCAGATCATTGCATCGACGCCCGGACATTCACCGACCATGGAAATGGTGGCCGATCGGCTCGCCACCACGGTCCGTACGCTGCACCGGAGACTCCAAGCGGAAAGTGTGTCCTTTACACAGATCCTCGACGACGTCCGGTGCAATCTCGCGAAGGAATATCTCCGCTCCACCAAGTTGAACATTGACGACATATCGGAACTGGTGGGATTCAGTGAGGCTGCGAATTTCCGTCATGCCTTTCACAGGTGGACCGGAAGCACACCCGCCAACTTCCGGTCTTGATCTACCTTTCCCTCCTGATCCAAATTTCCGTCAGAAAGCAAACCTCAACGAGAATTGAATCACTCTCGGATTGGTGCTCATCGCCGTGATGTCTCCAAAGGTAGAGCTGGAGGCGGCATTGTTGGGACCGGCAAAATTCGGGTGGTTGAGAGCATTGAAGAAGTCCGCCCGCAATTGCACGCTGGCGCCTTCTTTCGGCCAGTTCACCAGCTGGGTCTTGCTGAGCGAGAGATCGATATCGGCCTGATCAGGCTCGCGCAGTATGCCGTTGGGGGTGTTCCCAAAACCTGTGGCAACACCGTCGTCTCCGATCACTGAAGGGGCGGTGAAACAAGGTTTGTCGATGTAGTTGTTCACTCGACTGCTGACCGATCCCGGCGTCGATACATTCTTCGCGGTGCAACCGGCAGCATAGCTTGCCCGATCGGAGGGAATGCCGTAAACGCTGTCGATGTTGTTGTAGGTAATGCTGCTCTGCTGGCCGGCCTGCACCACGGTCGCGGTGGCGAGACTCCAACCGCCGAAAGCGCTCGCCAGGAACGGATGAGATTTCGCCGGGCCGGGAAGAGCATAGTACGCGGACAGTACAAACCGCTGCGGCCGGACATTGTAATCCGGTCCGTATCCAGACTGGTGAGAACGCAGCGCGGTTTGATCGCCGCTTGGTCCGAATTCGTTTGACCCCGTGGTAAAGCCTGGGACGGGGGATAGCAACCGGTCCCAGGTGTAGGCGGCCAGGTACTGGAAGCTATGTTTGAATTTCTGCGTGAGCGATGTTTGCAAAGAGCTGTACCAGGCCTCACCATCGGTGTTGAAGTAATACATCGTGTTCGTCGTCCATCCGAGATAGGGTTGACGAAGGGCAATGTTCGCAAGGGAATTTGTGGTCTGGCCGCGAATGGGGTTTGTTGCGGAGGCCAGCGGCGCCTGGTTGATCGACCGCCCCAGGATGGTGTGCAGATCGCGCGCTCCGGCGTACCCGACGTCCAAGACGGCGCCGCCCGGGAGTCTGGATTGCAGGCCGAGGCTGTAGTGATAAATTGTCGGAGGCCGCCAACCCATACCCAGCGCGGCCAAGGTGAAATCGGTTGAGGGAGAGTAAGGCGCAAATGTCGGGAAGCTCGGAGTGTATGGGAAGGGATTGGCATCGGTCGAAGCAGCGTTATACGATCCTGACAGTACGGCCCATATACCTGTGGGAGCTTCCGCGCAGAGCAGCAGATTCATCTGGCCCTCTGTCGTCGTGTGGTATACGCCCACGCCTCCACGAAGAACAAACCGGTCGGTGCCGGGGAGCACCCAGGCAAGACCGAAACGCGGGTTCCAGGTATTCTGGCCGTCGCCATTGAACCCGAATGTGTTACCTCCCTTGATAACTCCGTTGGGGATAGCGGGGCCGGAATAATTGGAGTTAACAATGTAGCCGTTGAGACTGCCCGCCGCGGATGGATTGGGATCAATCTTGGAAATATCGACATTGCCCCCGCCATTGGCAGATCCGAGGTCGCCAATGTGCTCGTAGCGCAAGCCCAGATTGAGCGTGAGGCCCTTTGCCACTGCGAAGTTGTCTTGAATAAAGCCGTCGCCATCCTTGTATCGCCAGTCGCGCAGGAAGTCTCCAAAGCCCGCGTATGTCTCGTAGATGTTGCTGTAGGGAACCCCATAGGCGAGATAACTCTGACCCAGCAGGAAATCCGCCCATGTTAGCGGAAGCACATAGGCCTCGAAGTAGAATTTTCCCATGTTATCCCTGCCGTAGGTGAAGCCGCCGCCGAAGGTGAACTGGTGCTTTCCCTTGACCCAGGACAACGTGTCCGTGACCTGTTCCTCCGCCTCCAAAAAGTACGTCGCGGAAGTTGTGCCCGTCTGGAAGCCATCGTCCACGATCCAGATGTTGGGGTACGCGTTGATCTCTGCCGGGGCGTCCATGCCGAGGCTGGAAAAAGTAAACGCATTGCCGTAGGTCTGGTTCGAGGTTGACCGATGAAAACCGACCAGGAGTTGGTTCACCAGGGTGGGGCTCAGGGTGGTGGTGTCAGCGATAGAGGCTACGTCGAAGCGCTCTGGCTGATAGAGTGGAAATCCTTCGGTTTGGAATAGAGTGCTCCACTCCTGGTTGCTGAGCGCACCGAAATAGCGAACCGAAATCTTGTTGCGGTCTGACAGCGCGTAGTCGCCGTTCGCCATCCATTGGTTTTCGTTGAAAAAGCCGGGCGAGCTCAGATAAGACGTGCCCTGCACCTCGAGCGGGAGGGACGGGTTGACGCTCTGCGGTGTCGGTATCACATATTGACCGTTGGGCAGTTTAGCCTGGAACAGCGCCAAAGCCTGGGGAGCGATATTTGAGCCAGTCGGGCTGATGGTGCCAAAGAGCGGGCCCAGGTAGCCGTAATCGCCCGCGAAAGCCGCTCCCAACCCCGCTGCCGAGCGGTCGTCCGTGATGGGAGGGAGATAGACTACTTTATGGTTGGACGGGTCGGTTTCGTTGTACTGCCTTGTGCCCTGCCAGGAACCAAAGAGCACAAGCTTGTTCTTGACCAATGGACCGCCTGCGGTGAAACCATACTGATTCTGCCGCAGAATACCGCGCGGTTGGCCTAGACGCTTCGTAAACCAGTCATTGGCGTTGAGATCTTCGTTTCGCAAAAACTCGAACATCGATGCGTGGTAGTCGTTGGTGCCGGCTTTCGTAATGACATCGACGTTGGCCCCGGCATTGCGACCACTCGTGGCATCAAATAAGGCCGTCTGCACTTTGAATTCCTGAATGGTGTCGGGATTGGGAGCCGGAATTCCCTGCGAGTAAATCCATGAACCCTGCACGTCGTTGATCGTGAGGCCGTTCATTTCGAAGTTGTTGTCGGTCGAAGTGGCTCCCTGGCTCATGATGCTTCCGCCCGCGGGATTTGCCTCCTGGCTGCCCCCGCCTCTTCCCACACTGCTCGCGTTGTTTACCTCCTGAGCGACACCTGCGTTCAAGCCGATGACCTGCGTGAAATTGCGCGTAACCAAAGGCAGGTTCTCAAGCATCTCGGCATCCGTCACGCGCCCCAATTCACTCGACTCAGTCTGCAATTCGACGTTTGAAGAAGCTACGGCGATCGTTTCAGTAACCGTGCCTGTTTGCATTCGTATGTTCAGTACCGTTGTCTCCGCCACGATCACCTGCACGTCCGTCGACGAAGCCACCTTAAACCCTTGCTTCGTGGCTTCGAGCGTGTACTGCCCCGGCGGAAGCAGGGAGACAACATACAGTCCGTGGTCGTTGGATTGCGAGATTCGCGTGGATCCGGTAGCCAGATCCGTAACCTTGACCTGAGCGCCTACCAACATTGCACCGGTGGGGTCTGTGATCGTGCCGTCGATTGCGCCTGTTCCACCTGTCTGGGCAGAGAGCAGCCCACAGGCTGTCAATAGTGCGCATGCAAGGAGCGCCGCGATTGCGCAGCGGTTGGAGGAGACAATTTGTTGGCAAGTGGGTTGCATTTGCTGGGGATGACGCATCTGTTTTTTCCTCTTCGAATCCGACCTTTTCGAATCTCGCCACAGATAGCGATTGGCGAATGGTAGGGAAACAAATGCATGACGCGACAGGTTCTTAGCAGACATTCTCATGTCATTTACAGACACCCGCGCCTGCAAACGAAACTTCGGGGGGAATTAGCTGGTGAATAGACTCGGCTTAAATGTGCCGGGAAGGTCGAATTGAATCGACATGGCTCTTCGAACGGCTGGCGAGTCGCAGCCGTCGCTCCAAATCGCGATTCGCTCGTCACTGTTTACATTGCACCTGCTGAGCCGGGAGTTTGGGCGACCACAAGCCGACGTTCCAGCCCCAGGGAATTTCACCGGTCGCATGACGCCGGCAAACAGTCTCTTCAATAAACTCGTACATTCCTGGCAGCAGATGATCGGACGGCTTTGGAACATCTTCAAATGCCATGTAGGAGCCTGTAGAACCGAACGCAGGCCAATCCGGCTCATTGGCGGCTTGCGGCTTGCCTGCACGAGCGAATGAAGTCCAGTAGCCGATCATGGCGTCGGATAGTTTCGCCTCTTGCGGAGTTGGGGGAATCTTCGGCCACAACGGCGGCGTGCCTTCGAATGTGCCGAACACGTAGGGCAATTCACTTGCATGGAAGGCATGCAGACCGGCTGAATCGGCGGCCGGGTACCCATGATCCCAAAAATATAGGAAGGACGGCTGCCCCAGCGCGGTTTGCTTTCTGACAAGCCGCTGCGCCGTCCACCCGTAGAGGGCGTCTCGCGTTGTGGCCAATATGCTCTCCGGCATGTTTGTGCTGGGATAGAGCTTCAGGAATTCATCGGCGAGATCACCATACTGGCTGCGGATGGTGGTTTCGTATGCGGCCGCATTCGCGGGAGGTTGGGGTGCAAGGACCCGCAACGAGCGGATTTCGCCGCTGTTGAAGCCGGCGAGTAATGGAACAGGCGCTTGTTCGCCTTTATCGAAAACATCCACCAGTTGGCGTAGTAACACGTGTCCGTCAATCGTGCCCCATGGCGCGTATCCAGTCCCTGGAGCGGCGAGAGCCAGTTTCTCCGCATCCATGGCTCGCAGCGCCGCGATATCCGGCGCATGAAGCGCGGCGGCAAGTTTCACACCGCTCTGCTCGGCGGAGGGCGTGCCGAAACTGGCTTTTTTCAACTCGGGCGTTGAGATCATGTATGCGCTTTCCGCGATTGCCTTGGCGAACAGGCCGCGTGCCGGTGGAGATGCCATTAGATACATCACACTCAGGGCGCCCGCGGATTCACCGGCGATGGTGACATTGGAAGGATCGCCGCCGAATGCGCGAATGTTTTGCTGAACCCAATGCAGACCCTCGATCTGATCGAGCAAGCCATAGTTGCCCGATATTCCAAGCGGCGATTCTTTGCTAAGTTCTGGATGCGCAAGCCAGCCGAGGACACCCAGCCGATAGTTGATGGAGACAACCACGATGCCTCGTTCAGCGAGACGCGTGCCGTCATAGTTCTCCTCTCTGCTCGCACCTCCAACCAGCGCGCCTCCATAGATCCAGAAAAACACTGGTGCGTTTTTTGCGTGGATCGGAGTCCAGATGTTTAGCGTCAGGCAATCCTCGCTCATCGGCATCGGGCTGCGGGTGTAGATGGTGGAGAGGGTTGGTTTGGGCTGCCAGCATGCGGCCCCGAACTCGGTTGTTTTCTTCACGCCGGTCCAGGGAGGCATCGGACTGGGCGCTTTCCAGCGCCGCTCCCCTACCGGCGGAAGCGCGAAAGGGATGCCCCTGAAGACACGCAACTCGCCTTCCATCCGCCCCTCGACCGTACCGGCGGGGGTTTTCGCGATCGGACCGGGTTTGGCCTCATCGGCACTATACAAAAGGGCCGGAGCAAGACAGGCGGCCGCGACTGCCCAAACAAACAAGCGACGAAGTACGATCATCGATTTGTTCCTCCAACTGTATGGGTTTCGTTTTTAAGCACGCGCGCCAACGCCAGAAATAGTAATACAGCTACAACGTAAAACGACGCGAGCATGTAAAGTGCGATCTGCAACGACTGATGGGGATGGCTTGCGTGGAAAAAGTCGCTGGCGGCGCCGACAAAGGTCGGGCCAGCCCCGAGACCAATCAGATTCATGATCAGCAATAGTAGTGCGCCGGACATGACACGCTGGTTTGGCCGCACTTCCTCCTGCACTAGCGTTACCGCCGATGTCAGATAGAAATAATTCAGAAACATGGTGCCGATGAGGAACATCAGCGCGAGACGCCAGGAAGGAGCCCAGACAAACGCAATATAAAGCGGAAGGGCAAGGGTAAGCGAGGCGGCGGGTACCAGGGCATAGGCCTGTTTAGATCGCCGCGTGAACCAATCAATCACCGGGCCCGAGACGAAGATACCCCCGCCCATTCCGATTGCGACGACCAACGCGTAATAGACAGCGATCTGATTCAGCGTCATTCCTTTTTCACGCATGAGAAAAAGCACTGCGAAGTTGGTCAGGCCATATGTCACGAATTGGTTGGCGCCGCTGGCCAGTGCGACGAGCATGAGAGAAGGCCGTGATACGAACATTGCCAATGTCTTTCGGAATCCTGGTTTGCTCGCGGTCGCCTGGTGCGCAATGCGATCCAGCCCGCCACGACGGGGCTCAGGCACCAGGAAGAGGATGCCGATGACTGCGAGAAGGCCGACGGAGCCGAGCCAGACAAATGCATAGCGCCAACTAAATGCAGCGGCGATTGATGCGCCAAAGGCGATACCCAGAGCTGAACCAATCGGGGGCCCAATGTTGTAAAGGCCCAGCGCTCTACCGCGGCGGCCGGGCGGAAAATAGTCGGAGATGATCGAGTAGGAGGGTGGAACGCCGCCAGCTTCGCCGAAGCCGACCGTCATGTATGCGATTGCAAACTGCAGATAGGTAGCTGCGCCGCCGCAGAACATTGTTGCTGCGCTCCAGATCGCACATGCCACAGCAAGAACCTTCGACCTGTTCGTCTTGTCGGCGAACCACCCAACTGGAATTGAGATGCAGCAATAAAAGAGCGCGAAATAGAGGCCGCCAATCCGTCCAAGCTGACCATCGGAGATGTGCAGACTGTCCTGGATGGGTTTGGCAAGAATGCCAGGCAATTGCCGGGAGAGGAAGTTCAGGACATACACAACGCACAGCATGCTGAGCGCAATCCATGCACGCGGACCGGGTTGGGTCGTGGGTTGGGCAATGGGTGCGGCAGGTGTCGGCTCTGACGGTTCACCGTCCCGGCCATGCGGTCCAATCGTTGATGCAGATGTGCGCGTTGCCATGCACCTTCCCTACCTCAAGGAACCTCAAACAGGCCCGCCGTGCCTGGCGAGACAGACTCGGCCACATCTTTACGTTCTCACTCGAATCGAGATCTACAGAAGCTCAACATTGCCATCCACGCCGATCGCCTGCCCCGAAACATTTCGTCCTGCCGGGGAACAAAGGAACAGGCACATGAGCGCGACGTCATCCGCAGTGACCATGCGGCGTAATGAAATTCTCTTGAGGTATTCCGCCCGCATCGCCGTCTCTTCAACGCCTTCCAGCTTGGCGCGAGCACTGATTACGCCCTCCATCCTTGGTCCTTCAACAATGCCGGGCAGTACTGCGTTCACCCTGATGTTGTCGGGGCCGAGTTCAATGGCAAGCGATTTGGCAATTCCCACGATGGCCCATTTTGTCGCCGCGTACGGCGTGCGCCATGGGATGCCCGAACGACCGGCAACGGACGAAATGCAGATGATGTTGGCGGCCCTGGACGCCCGCAGCATCGGTACAGCATGGTGCAGGCAGCGGTACTGGCCATTCAGGTTTACTTCGATTGTGCGCTTCCACTCTTGTTCTGTGATCTTATCCACTCCGGCTGTCGGGCCCGCGATTCCGGCGCAATTGATTAGGACATCGAGACCGTCAAATTTTGCACGCTGAGTTTCGAACATCGATGCGACTTGGCCTTCGTCGGCCACATCGGCGCGGGTCGCTTGACAGGAAGGAAAGCACATCTGGAATGCTGCCAGGGCGGAGTCGTCAATATCGCAGACGTGGATTTGGGCGCCCGTTTCGGCGAAGGCGGATGCAATCGCGGCTCCAATACCGGATGCGCCCGCAGTCACCAGAACCCGCAATCCCCGTGGAGGATAGAGTCGATCCTGGAAGGTCATTTGTGTCTCAGAGCTCATTGAACCTCGTTCCGATGAGGGATTACTACCTAGTGCAATCAGGCGAAATGGACACTTTCGGGGCCTTTCAAATACAGCATCTCCCTGACTTCCGAGGGAGAGGCGATTTCAAAGTAAAGTTCTTCAAGAATGCGTCGGATCTTCCTGACCTGCTCGGCGTTACTTGTCGCTTTTACGCCAGGGCCGAGATAGAGGTTATCTTCCAGTCCCACTCGCACATTTGCGCCCATGATGGCTCCCATGGTTAGCAGGGACATCTGATGGCGTCCCGCGCCCAACACCGAGAGATGATAGGTATCTCGTCCGAATAAGCGGTCGGCCGTTGATCGCATTACGAAGAGATTTTCGGGGTCTGGACCGAGCCCACCGAGGATTCCTAGAACAGCTTGAATAAAAATCGGCGGCTTGATTATGTTGCGATCGACGAAATAGGCGAGATTGTAAAGGTGGCCGACGTCGTAGCACTCCAGTTCGAATCGAGTGCCGCTTTCGCCGAGATTCTCAACGATGTATTCGATGTCGGCGAAGGTGTTCTTGAAGACGCCGTGTTTCATGCCCTCGATCTTCGGCTTCTCCCAGTCATAACGCCAGTCTGTGATCCGCTCGGCTACGGGATGAATTGAAAAATTCATCGATCCCATGTTCAGCGAGCACATCTCGGGTTTGGCCAGCAGGGGATAAGCGAGCCGTTCCTCGATCGTCATATTGGAACTGCCACCCGTTGTGATATTGATGATCGCGCTTGTACGTTCCGCCAGAACAGGGCAAATCTCCCGAAAGCGGGCCGGATCTCCCGAGGGACTTCCATCCTCAGGGTTTCTGGCGTGGAGATGGAGAATCGCAGCCCCAGCCTCGGCAGCCTCTAGGGCACTGTCAACGATCTGGGATGGGGTGATGGGAAGATACTCGGACATGGTTGGAGTGTGGACAGAACCGGTTATAGCGCAGCTAAGGATAATTTTGCGATTGTTTTTGGCCATTTTCGATCTCGATAGGATCATAAACCGAACGATGATAAGAATTGGAAGTGAAGACGCGACAGGTTCCCAGCGGACATTCTAATGTCGTTTTCCGACATCGCGGGAAACGAATGCAGGCCTGGGCTAGAGGCCGATGACGCCGCAGAAGCCGAATATTCTTATATTCGTGGTTTCGTAGTAATTCTGTGCCTCTATCGCGAAGCACGGCCGACCCGATTGAAATTAGCGGGGTTTTCTATTCATGCCGCAGAGCCCGCATCGGGTCTACCCCGGCCGCACGGCGCGCGGGAATCCAGCTTGCCGCCATGGCCACGCCGATCAGCAGCGCGCCCGAAAAAAACAGTGTCGTCGGATCCCACGACTTGAGTCCATAGAGCATGCTGGCAATCAGGCGGCCCATTCCCAACGCCGCGCATGTCCCGGCCACAATGCCAATCGCAACAAGCTTCGAGGCCTCCAGCAGCACCATTCCGAGCACCACCCCGGGACGCGCTCCCAGCGCCATGCGGATGCCGATTTCGTTCGTCCGCCGGGAAACGGTATATGCCATGATCCCGTACATGCCGATCGAAGCCAGAACCAGCGCGAGCACGCCAAAACCCGCGGTCAGATTGGCGATGATCCGCTCTGGCCTCATGGTGGAGTCGATCTGTTGCTGCTGCGTGCGTATGTCGAGCAATGGCAGGCCACTATCAACCGAAGCCACTGCTGCGCGCAAGGACGGTACAATCGCGGCCGTACTCATCCGCGAGGAGATCTCGTACGTCATTTGCATCCCGCCATTGGGATCATTCTGCTGTCGGTACGGCATATAGTACGTCGGCCGTATTTCGCTCTTTACACGGTCGTACCTGGCGTCCCCGCAGACACCGATGATGGTGATGGGCGTGGTGTCCTTCTGATCGGTAGTGAAGGTCCGGCCGACTGGATCGGCGTTTGGATAAAACTCCTCAGCCAGTTTTCGGTTGACTACCGCGACCTTCCGGGACGTTTCCGTATCCCCCGCGTTGAAGCTCCTCCCTGCCACCATCGGAATGCCCATGGTCGAGAGAAACCGCTCGCCGACCACGTTGAACTGGGCTTCCCGCGGTTTGCTCTTCGCATCGCCAGCGGGAACGAACTGCGACTGCGAAATGTTGCCGGCGATCAGTGGCGCACGAGAAAGAGTAACCGCATCCACTCCAGGCACTGCGGCGAGTCTCTGTTCGAGATCGCGATGCAGCGCGACATCTCTCGACGCCGGAAACCTCGTCGCGGGTGGTTCTATGTCGAACAGCAGCAGGTGATCCGGGTTGAACCCCAGGTGCGCGTACCCCAGATTCAACAGCGTACGCACAAACAGCCCAGCCCCAACCAGCAGGACCATGGCCAGTGAAACCTGTACAACGACCATGGCCTTTCCGCCGATTCCTCTGCGACGATGCGTCACCGTTTGCGCGCTTTCTTTCAATCCCGAGCTGATGTATACCCGCGTTGCCTGCCACGCCGGAGCAAGGCCGAAGAGCAGCCCTGTCGCCACGGAAATGGCCACGGCGAATGCAAAGATGCCCCAATCGATCCGGCCGTCGAAGGGCGGTTGGCCCCATGGATCCGTCATCATTCTCGGGATGGCGTTACGGCTCACGTACGCCAGCACCAACCCAGCAGCGCCGCCTAATAGAGAGAGCAGCAAACTCTCCGTCAACATCTGGCGCAAAATGCGTCCTCGACGCGCGCCCAGCGCCAGACGCACGCTCATCTCACGCTGCCGGGCGCTCGCTCGCGCCAGCAGCAGGTTGGCGAGA